>DASWVR010000054.1:0-15362 GCA_036401155.1 Piscinibacter sp.
CGCGTGCCCTCGCGCGACGGCAGCCAGCTGCCGTGGGTTCCGCTGGCGCGCGTGATCACCCCGACCTACCTTGCCGACCCGGCCCAGCAGACGCCGCTGGTGGCCTACCTGATCGAACGCGGCGCCGATCCCTGGCGCGCCCTGCCTCACGACCCGACGCAGTCGGTGGTGAACTACGCGCGGCGGCTGAACAGCCCCTCGATCGCCCTGCTCGACCAGCCGCTGCGCGCGACCGCGCCTCTGGGAAACGCCGCGGCCACCGTGTCGGCCGCCGCCGGAGCGCCCGCCGGCGGCGCCGCCTTGATCCGGCCCTGAAGCACGCAAGCGCTACTTCGCGGCCGGCGCGGCGTGCATCTTCTTCAGGCTGTCCATCCACTCGGTCCAGTCCATCGGACCGGTCTCGTGGCGCTTTTTCAGGTTGGCCAGCACCTTGCCCCACGCGCGGTCGAAGTAGGCATAGGTCTGCTCCCATTCGCCGCCTTCGCCCCAGCCGGTGTGATGCAGGCTGACCCGCGTCGACCGGCCCTCGACGTCGTGCAGGCGCACGACGACGAAGGTGCGCTGCTGCCGCGCCTGCGGCAGCGAGGGTGGCGCATTCCAGTCGAAGCTCAGCATCTTCATCGGCTGCAGCGCCATGAAGCGCATGTCGTCGGCGCCCTTCATGCCCGGCCCGGCGAGCGGATCGAAGTGGATGTGGAAGGCGCCGCCGACCCGCGCTTCGATCTGCGCTTGCGGTGCGAAGAACGACTCGATGCCGGCCTTCGTGGTCCAGCTCTCCCACACCGCCGCGACGGGCGCGGCGACGACCACCTCCTTGTCGATGGCGCGCTCGGCCGCGCCGACAGGCACCGCGAACAGCAGAAGGGGCAGCAGCAATCGGCGCATCGGGGGCTCTCCGGAGAAGGGGCGGCGCAGACACTACCATCGTGGCCATGGATGCTCAAGCCGTCGACCCGCCCGGCGCCGGCGCCGGCCCGCTGGCCGGCTTGAAGGTGGTCGAACTCGGCCAGCTGATCGCCGGCCCCTTCGCCGCCAAGACCCTCGCCGACTTCGGCGCCGATGTGGTCAAGATCGAAGCGCCGCAGGGCGGCGATCCGCTGCGCCAGTGGCGCATGCTGCACGAGGGCACCAGCGTGTGGTGGCAGGTGCAGTCGCGCAACAAGAAGAGCGTCGCGCTCGACCTGCGGCAGGCCGAGGCGCGCGAGATCGTGCGCCGCCTGAGCGCCGAATGCGACGTGCTGGTGGAGAACTTCAAGCCCGGCGTGATGGAGGCCTGGGGCCTCGGCTACGACGAGCTGAGCCGCGGCAACCCCGGGCTGATCATGCTGCGCATCAGCGGCTACGGACAGACCGGCCCCTACAAGGACCGGCCGGGCTTCGGCGTGGTGGCCGAGGCGATGGGCGGGCTGCGCCACCTGACCGCCGAGCCGGGGCGTGTGCCGGTGCGCGTGGGTGTCAGCATCGGCGACACGCTCGCCTCCCTGCACGGCGTGATCGGCGTGCTGATGGCGCTGCAGCATCGCCACGCCACGGTGTCGCCCGAAGCGCCGCAGGGCCGCGGCCAGGTGGTCGACGTCGCCCTCTACGAGGCGGTCTTCAACTGCATGGAAAGCCTGCTGCCCGAGTACAGCGCCTTCGGCGCGGTGCGCGAACCCGCCGGCTCGGCGCTGCCGGGCATCGCGCCGAGCAACGCCTATTTGTGTCGCGACGGCTGGGTGCTGGTGGCCGGCAACGGCGACTCGATCTTCAAGCGGCTGATGAACGCGATCGGCCGCGACGACCTGGCGCAGGACCCGGCGCTCGCCGGCAACACCGGACGCGTCGCGCGGGTCGCGGAGATCGACGCCGCGATCGGCGCCTGGACCGCGCAGCGCGGCGTGGCGGACGTGCTCGCCGAGCTGAACGCCGCGCAGGTGCCGGCCGGACGCATCTACACCGCACGCGACATCGCCGACGATCCGCACTATCGGGCGCGCGGCATGATCGAAACGGTGACGAGCGCCGAGGGCCTGCGTGTCGAGGTGCCCGGCATCGTGCCCAAGCTGAGCGCCACGCCGGGCGCGATCCGCCGCCGCGCGCCGACACTGGGCGAAGACACCGAGGCGGTGCTGCGCGAGATCGGGGTCAGCCCGCAGCAGCTGGCGGCCCTGCGCGAGCGCGGACTGGCCTGACGAACGGCGCGGCAGTCCCACGTTCGTGGGATGACGCCCGCACGGGCATCGCGCTACTGTGCCGTCTGTCTCCGAGGAGTCCGCGATGAAACACCTCTTCCTGCGCCGGGCCGCCCTGGCCGCATCGCTCGCCGTGGCCGGCGCCGCCGCCCAGGCCGCGCCCTTCGTGGTCGACGCCTTTGCCAACAGCAGCACCGGCGGCGTGGGCGCCGCCACGATTGCGCTGACCATGGGCCAGAGCTTCAGCGTCAACGTCGATCCGGGCGACCTCTGGAACGCCGGCGCGCTGCCGCGCTGGTCGAACGCCGACGGCCTGACCGGCAATCTGTTCGCCACCGGCAGCGACGACAGCCTGCAGCCCGTCGGCACGCTGATCGGCGCCGACTTCGGCATCCACAACCAGGCGGGGCTGGCCGCGCCCTTCGGCACCCTCGTGGGCCAGATCGGCGCCGGCAGCTTCTTCGCCATCGGCACCTCGTTCAACGGGATCGCGTCGGCCACCGGCACCCTGAACCTGTACTACTGGGACTCCAACTTCGGCGACAACACGGAGTTCATCACCGCCGACGTGCGTGTCAACGCCATTCCCGAACCGCAAACCTATGCGCTGATGCTCGCCGGCCTCGGCCTGCTCGGTTTCATGGCGCGGCGGCGCGGGCGCTGAGGCTGCACCTTGCACCTTCCAGAGCCGGCGTCGCCGGCTCTTTTCGTTTGGGCGGCGTGCAAGTTGTGCATGGTCTTGAAACGGCCGGCAGCGGCCTCCACTTCCCGGTCACGAGGCGTGCACGTCACACCTCGACGTGAACCCGAGGAAAGGAGAGACACCATGGTTTCATCGATGCTGAGGTTTCCCAGCGACGTCTTTGCCGATTTCGACGATCTGCAACGGCAGCTCGACCGGCTGCTCGGCGCACGCCCGAACAACTCGAACATCCGCGCGGTGCAGCGCGGCACCTTCCCCGCGGTCAACGTCGGCGTCACGCCCGACGCGGTGGAGATCTACGCCTTTGCGCCGGGCATCGACACCGCCTCGCTGGACGTCACCGTCGACAAGGGGCTGCTGACCATCTCCGGCGAACGCAAGAGCCGCGCCGGCGAAACGGGTACGCAGGCCAACGTCTATGCGCAGGAGCGGCCGCAGGGCAGTTTCCGCCGCGTCATCAGCCTGCCCGAAGATGCCGACCCCGACCGGGTGGACGCGAACTACCGCAACGGCATCCTGCAGATCCGCGTGCAGAAGCGCGAGGCGTCGCGGCCGCGCCGCATCGAAATCCAGGACGCGCGCTGACATGTCGGCGCCCGCATCGAAAGGAATGCACATGAACACGCCACAAGACCTGGCCCAGCCCCGCAAGCGCACCGAGCAGGACAAGGAGTCCCCGGCGATGCTGCCGCTGGTCGACGTCACCGAGGACGAATCGGGCATCACGCTCACCGCCGACCTGCCGGGCGCGAGCCGCGACACGCTCGCCATCGACGTGGACGGCGACACGCTGACCATCGAGGCCCCGCTCTCGCTCGGTGAAGCGCAGGGCCTGCAGGCGGTCTACGCCGAGGTGCGAGCCGGCCGCTACCGCCGCAGCTTCACGCTGAGCCGCGAGCTCGACAGCGGCAACATCGCCGCGACGCTGAAGGACGGCGTGCTGACGCTGCGCCTGCCGAAGACCGAACAGGCGCGGCCGAGGCGCATCGAGATCCAGAGCTGAAACACAGCCCCTCGGCGGCGCACGGCGCAGCCGAGGGCGGGTCGTCAAGCTCAACCGCACCTGACCGGGCGGGCGTGGTGAATTTCACCCCCGCAGGTGCGGGGGGTGCGCGCGCGGCAATGCGCTTGTCGCCGGCAAGACGCGCCGGCTCCACGACAATCGCCGCCAAAGGAGACACCCGATGGCATTGCCGTTGAGCCGCGCCGCCCTGCTGCGCATTGCGCCGTTCGCCCTGTTCATGCTGCTGCTCGTGCTGCGCGGCAGCCTGCCCGACGACGGCAGCGGCGCCATCGATCCGCGCTGGGTCTATGGCGCGACGGTGCTCCTGGTCGGCGGCGTGCTGTGGTGGTTCTGGCGCGAGTACGGCGAGCTGGCAATGCCCAACCTGCCCGACCTGAAGGAGACGCTGCTGGCCGTGGCCGTCGGCGTCGCGGTGTTCGTGCTGTGGATCAATCTCGACGCCCCGGCCCTGCGCATCGGCGATCCCTCGGCCACGTTCACGCCGGTGAACGCGCAGGGTGAGCTGCAGTGGCCGCTGATCGCGGTGCGCTGGATCGGCGCGGCGCTGCTGGTGCCGGTGATGGAGGAACTGTTCTGGCGCTCGTTCCTGATGCGCTGGATCGACCGGCCGCAGTTCGAGACGGTCGTGCCGCAGCGGGTGAGCCTGAAGGCCATCATCTTGTCGACCTTCGTCTTCACGCTGGCGCACACGCTGTGGCTGGCGGCCATCCTCGCCGGCCTCGCCTACGCGTGGCTGTTCGTGCGCACCGGCAAGCTGTGGGTGCCGGTGATCGCGCATGCGGTCACGAACGGCGTGCTCGGCGTGTGGGTGGTGATGACCGGCAACTGGGCGTTCTGGTAGCCGTCCTCGGCGGCGGCGCCTACCCGCCTTCGTGGATGCGCAGAAAGCTGGCGAAGCGCGGCAGTCCGCGCGAGGTGAGGCCGCGGTGGGTGTAGGTCACGACCGCGCCCACGGGCGGCGGGTGGTGGCGCAGCGCGTCGCTGAAGCCGGTGCCCAGCTTGAAGCGTTGACCTTGCGGCGTCTGCAGCCACAAGGCGCCCATCATCCCGCTGTACTTGCCTGCGCCGGCCACATGACCGATGACGCGCGCTTCGGCATCCTCGAGGGGCTTGAGCTTGAGCAGCACGTCGCTGCGGCCCGCGACCCAGGGTGCATCGGCGCGATGCAGCATCAGGCCCTCGCCGCCCGCGCGCACGACGTCGTCGAGCGTCTTGCGCAACGCGGCGGCGTCCGCCAGGCGCCGCTGCTCGACGGCCTGCAACGTTGACGCGGCGAGCTGCCCGGCCAGCTCGCGCAGGCGAGCGGCGCGCTGCTCGAAGCTGCCCGGTGCGCCGGGCAGTTCGAACACCAGGTAGCGGACCTGCCCCCACGCGGCATGGTCCGGTGCGCCGCGACGCACCGCGCCCAACAGGGCGTCGAACCGGCCGCGGCCCATCCACAGCTCGCCGTCGAGCGCGCGCCGTGGCCAATCCGCCGTGAACCAGCCCGGCACCTGAAGCACGCGGCCGGAGCGCGAGCGCAGCGACGCGCCGTCCCACAACGCGCGCACGCCGTCGAACTTCTCGCTGACGAGGTAAGGGCGCGGATCGATGCCGGGTGGCGCCGTTTGGGCGAGCAGCAGCGAAGGCGCCACCGAGGCGAGGGCCGTCGGCCAGGGCCAGGCGGCCAGGCCGGTGACGGCGGCGAGCAGATGTCGACGGGAGAGAGCCATGGCGGGATTGCGCTTGAGCAGCGATCGCTGCGGACCGTGCAACTCTAGGCAGCGCCGCGACGCGAGTCAGCGCCCTGATGGGGGTGTCGAAGAGGGAGAGCTTCGCCGCGCCTCGGCCGTGCGGGGGTCAAACCCCGCGCAGCCGGTCTTGCTTGAAGCGTTTCGCGAACTGCCCGAATTCGCCTGCGTCGAGCGCCTGCCGGACCTCTTTCATCAGGTTCAGGTAGTAGTGCAGGTTGTGGACGCTGGTCAGCATCGGCCCCAGCATCTCGCCGCAGCGGTCGAGGTGGTGCAGGTAGGCGCGCGAGAAGCCGCTGCAGGTGGTGCAACTGCAGCTGTCGTCGATCGGCCGCTCGTCGGTCTTGTAGCGGGCGTTGCGCAGCCGCAGGTCGCCGAAGCGGGTGAACAGGTGGCCGTTGCGCGCGTTGCGGGTGGGCATCACGCAGTCGAACAGGTCGACGCCGGCCGCCACGCCCTCGATCAGGTCTTCGGGTGTGCCCACGCCCATCAGGTAACGCGGCTTGTTCGCCGGCAGCCGCTGCGGGGTGTGGCCGACGATGCGCTGCATCTCCTCCTTGGGCTCGCCGACACTCACGCCGCCGATCGCATAACCCGGCAGGTCGAGCTCCACCAGCGACGCCAGCGACTCCTCGCGCAGGTTTTCGAACATGCCGCCCTGCACGATGCCGAACAGCGCGTTGGGGTTCTCCAGCCGTTTGAATTCGGCCAGGCAGCGCCGCGCCCAGCGCAGGCTCAGCTCCATCGACTCCCGCGCTTCGCGCTCGCTGGTGAGGTGGCCCTTGGTTTCGTAAGGCGTGCACTCGTCGAACTGCATGACGATGTCGCTGTTGAGCACGCGCTGGATCTGCATGCTCGTTTCGGGCGTGAGGAAGAGCTTGTCGCCGTTCACCGGCGACGCGAACTTCACGCCTTCCTCGCTGATTTTGCGCATCTCGCCCAGGCTCCAGACCTGGAAGCCGCCGCTGTCGGTGAGGATGGGGCGGTGCCAGTTCTCGAAGCGGTGCAGCCCGCCGAACTGCTGCAGGATGTCGATGCCCGGCCGCAGCCACAAATGAAAGGTGTTGCCGAGGATGATCTGCGCGCCCATCGCCTCGAGCGATTGCGGCATCACGCCCTTGACCGTGCCGTAGGTGCCCACGGGCATGAAGATCGGCGTCTCGACCACGCCGTGGTTCAGCGTCAGCCTACCGCGGCGGGCCGGGCCCTCGGTCGCGAGCAGTTCGAACTGCAGGCCGTTCGGGACGGGAGAGGTCGTCGGCGTCATCGGTTGCATATGCGTGACAGGAGGGTTAGTATAACGAACGTTATAACGTGGAGATCAAGATGCACGCCCTCAAACTGACCCAGATCGGCAACTCCGTCGGCGTGATCCTGCCCAAGGAAGTGCTGGCGAAGCTGAAGGTCGAAAAGGGCGAAACGGTGTACCTGACCGACAGCCCGGATGGCTTTCGGCTGACGCCGAACGACCCCGCGTTCGAGGCCCAGATGACTGCAGCGCGCTCGATCATGAAGAAGCGGCGTGCCGTGCTGCGCGAACTGGCCAAGTGAGCGCACCGGCCAACGACGGATGGGTTTGGATCGAACACCAGGTCATCCTCGCGATTCATGACGAACAGCTCGCCGAGCATGGCGGCCGGCCCGGTCTGCGCGACGCCGGCCTGCTGGAATCGGCATTGGCGCGAGGCCCGAACGCCGCGGCGTACGGCACCCCGGACCGAAGCGAGTTGGCCGCGGCCCTCGCCTATGGACTGGCCAAGAACCACCCGTTCATCGACGGCAACAAGCGCACTGCATTCGTCGCCATGGAGCTGTTCCTCGCGCTCAACGGCGCGACGCTCAGCGCCAGCGATGCCGATTGTGTGTTGATGATGCTCTCGCTGGCGGCTGGAGATCTCGATGAAGCTGCGACGGCCGCCTGGATACGCGAGCGCAGTGTGCCCCGCTGACGCCATGGTCAGCGTAACCGCGACAGCAGCATTGCGTCGCCATAGCTGAAGAAGCGATAACGCTCGCGAATCGCGTGCGCGTACAACGTGCGGATGCGCTCCATTCCGGCGAAGGCGCTGACCAGCATCAGCAGCGTGCTCTTGGGCAGGTGGAAGTTGGTGACCAGCACGTCGACGACGCGGAACTCGAAGCCCGGCGTGATGAAGATGTCGGTCTCGCGCGCGCCGGCCTGCAACGACCCGTCGCGCGCCGCCGATTCGAGCGCACGCAGCGTCGTCGTGCCGACGGACACGATGCGCCCGCCCGAAGCGCGGGTACGTTCGATCGCATTCACCGTGTCCCCGCTCACCTCGAACCACTCGCTGTGCATCTGGTGCTGCGACAGGTCCTCGGTGCGCACCGGCTGGAAAGTGCCCGCGCCGACATGCAGCGTCACCTGCGCCGAAGCGATGCCCCGCCGCGCCAGCGCCGCCAGCAGGTCATCGTCGAAATGCAGCGCCGCCGTCGGCGCGGCCACCGCGCCGGGCCGGCGCGCGAACACCGTCTGATAGCGGCGTTCGTCGTCCGCCGTATCGGAATGCGTGATGTAGGGCGGCAGCGGCACATGGCCGAAGCGCTCGAGCAGCACGAGCGGCTCCTCGGGAAAACGCAGCTGGAACAGCGACGCCTGCGGCCCCGCACGGCCGAGCACCTCGGCCGTGAAGCGCTCGCCGCGAGGCGAGTCGAAGTGCACACGCGACCCGGGCCTGGGCGACTTGCTCGCGCGCAGATGCGCCAACACCTCCTGCTGCGGCAACACCCGCTCGACCAGCGCCTCGACCGCGCCGCCGCTCTCCTTCGCGCCGAGCAGCCGCGCCTTGATGACCTTGGTGTCGTTGAACACCAGCAGGTCGCCCGGTTGCAGCAGCGTCGGCAGCTCGCGGAAGACCCGATCCACCGGCGGCTGTGAGGTGCCGTCGAGCAGGCGAGATGCGCTGCGCTGCGCGGCGGGGTGCTGCGCAATCAGTTCGGAGGGGAGATCGAAATCGAAGTCGCTCAACGTGAAGCGACGAGACGAGGACAGCATGCCGTTGAGGGCCGGACGAGACCCGTGCCAAGGAGGGCAGAATTGTCCCATGGCCTCATCCGAGCACGTCGACTCCCCCGCCCGCAAGGAGAAGTCCGCACCGCAGAAGGCCATGGAGAAGCTCGGCCTGCGCCGCGACATCGACCTCGCGCTGCACCTGCCGTTGCGCTACGAGGATGAGACGCGCATCACGCCGATCGCGTCACTGCGGGACGGCGACACGGCCCAGGTCGAAGGCAGCGTGCGTGATTGCCGCATCCAGTTTCGCCCGCGCCGGCAGCTGGTCGTGCGCCTGGCCGATCACAGCGGCGAGGAGCTGGTGCTGCGCTTCCTGCACTTCTACCCTTCGCACCAGAAGGCGCTCGCCGCGGGCAAGCGCCTGCGTGTGCGCGGCGAAGCACGCGGCGGGTTTTTCGGGCTCGAGATGGTGCACCCGACCTTCAAGCCGGTGGACGAAGGCACGCCGCTCGCCAGTGCGCTGACGCCGGTGTACCCGACCAGCGCCGCGCTGCCGCAGACCTACCTGCGCAAGGCCGTGGCGTCGGGGCTGCAGCGGGCGGACCTGTCGGAGATCGTGCCGGCGGAGCTCGTGCCGCCCGGCATGGCGAGCCTGCGTGACTCGCTGTGTTTCTTGCACCAGCCGGCTCCTGACGTCCCGCTCGCGACGCTGGAAGACCAGAGCCATCCGGCCTGGCAGCGCCTGAAATTCGAGGAGCTGCTGGCGCAGCAGCTGTCGCAGCTGCAATCGCGGCGTGAACGCGAACTGCAGCAGGCCCCCGCCTTCGAAATCGAGTCCGGTGGCCTGCAGGAGCGGCTGCTCGCCACGCTGCCCTTCACGCTGACGGCCGCGCAGCGTCGCGTCGTCGAGGAGATCGCGCACGACCTGCAGCAGGCCGCGCCGATGCACCGCCTGCTGCAGGGCGACGTGGGCTCGGGCAAGACGGTGGTGGCCGCCCTGTCGGCTGCGATCGCGATGAACGCCGGCTGGCAATGCGCGCTGATGGCGCCGACCGAGATCCTCGCCGAGCAGCACTTCCGCAAGCTCGTCGACTGGCTGGTGCCGCTGGGCGTCGGCGTGGCCTGGCTCACCGGCAGCCGCAAGGGCAAAGGCCGGCGCGAGATGCTGGCGCGGGTGGCCTCGGGCGAGGCGGCGCTGGTGGTCGGCACGCATGCCGTGATCCAGGACGAAGTCGAGTTCGCCCGGCTGGGCCTTGCGATCATCGACGAGCAGCACCGCTTCGGCGTGCAGCAGCGGCTCGCCCTGCGCAGCAAGCTCGAAGCGCAGGCGCTGGAGCCCCACCTCCTCATGATGAGCGCGACGCCGATCCCGCGCACGCTGGCGATGACGCTCTTCGCCGACCTCGACATCAGCACCATCGACGAACTGCCGCCCGGCCGCACGCCGATCGTCACCAAGGTGTTTGCCGACAGCAAGCGCGACGCCGTCATCGCACGCATCCGCGACGAGGTCGAGCAGGGGCGGCAGGTCTACTGGGTCTGCCCGCTGATCGACGAGTCGGAGCACATGGACTTGCAGAACGCGACCGCCACCCACCAGCAGCTGTGCGAGGCGCTGCCCGGGCGCATGGTGGGCCTGCTGCACGGCCGCATGCCGGCGGGCGAGAAGGCCGCGGTGATGTCGCTGTTCGGCGGCGGGCAGATGGCGGTGCTGGTCAGCACCACGGTGATCGAGGTCGGGGTCGACGTGCCGAACGCGAGCCTGATGGTGATCGAACACGCCGAGCGTTTCGGCCTCAGCCAGCTGCACCAGTTGCGCGGCCGCGTCGGCCGCGGCTCGGTGGCGAGCGTGTGCGTGCTGCTCTACACCGGCCCGTTGTCCGACACCGGCAAGGCGCGGCTGAAGGCGATGGCCGAGACCACCGACGGGTTCGAGATCGCGCGCCGCGACCTCGAGATCCGCGGCCCGGGCGAGTTCCTCGGCGCGCGCCAGTCCGGCGCGCCGCTGCTGCGCTTCGCCGACCTGGTGCTCGACGAAGCGCTGGTCGCCACCGCGCGACACGCCGCCGAGCGCATGCTCGACCGGCATCCGCAGGCGGCCGAGCGCCATGTGGCGCGCTGGCTGGGCGGGCGCTCCGAGTTCCTCAAGGCGTGACACCCGCGCAAAGGACACCGAGCCACGACAGAAGCCGGCGGCGCTGACATACTCCGAGCCACGCTTGCCCTGTCCGCCATGACCCTCACCGAACTCCGCTACATCGTCGCCGTTGCCAGAGAGCGGCATTTCGGGCGCGCTGCCGAGGCCTGCTTCGTGTCGCAGCCGACGCTCAGCGTCGCGATCAAGAAGCTCGAGGAGGAACTCGACGTCAAGCTGTTCGAGCGCGGCGCCAACGAAGTCAGCGTGACGCCGCTGGGCGAGGAGATCGTGCGCCAGGCGCAGTCGGTGATCGAGCAGGCGGCCGGCATCAAGGAGATCGCCAAGCGCGGCAAGGACCCGGTCTCGGGGCCGCTGCGCCTGGGCGTGATCTACACCATCGGCCCCTACCTGCTGCCCGACCTCGTGAAGCAGGCGATCGACCGGGTGCCGCAGATGCCGCTGATGCTGCAGGAGAACTTCACCGTCAAGCTGCTCGACATGCTGCGCACCGGCGAGCTCGATGCCGCCATCATGGCCGAGCCGTTCCCCGACACGGGGCTCGCGGTCGCGCCGCTGTACGACGAGCCGTTCATGGTGGCGGTGCCGAAGAACCATCCGCTCGCCAAGCGCAAGCGCATCAGCGCCGAGGAACTGAAGCAGGAGACGATGCTGCTGCTGGGCACCGGCCACTGCTTTCGCGACCACGTGCTCGAAGTCTGCCCCGAGTACGCGCGTTTCTCGAGCGACGCCGAAGGCATCCGCAAGAGCTTCGAAGGCTCCTCGCTGGAGACGATCAAGTACATGGTGGCCTCGGGCATGGGCGTGACCGTCGTGCCGCAGCTGAGCGTGCCCAAGGACGTGCAGCGCCACGTCTGCTACATCCCGTTCTCCGCGCCGGTGCCCACCCGCCGCGTCGTGCTCGCCTGGCGGCGCACCTTCACGCGCTACGAGGCCATCGCCGCCCTGCGCAACGCGATCTATGCCTGCGAATTGCCCGGGGTCAAGCGTCTGACGGCTTGACGGAAAACTATGGCCCCGATGGCGTCAAGTGATTGGACCCGCATGGCCTTCGCCGATAGACTGAATCCGTACCCGTCCCAGGAGCACCCCATGGCAGAAAGCACAAGAAGCGTCGGCATCCACATCGGCATCAGCGAACAGGATCGCAGTGCGATCGCCGACGGCCTCGCCCACCTGCTGGCCGACACCTACACGCTGTACCTCACCACGCACAATTTCCACTGGAACGTCACCGGCCCGATGTTCAACACGCTGCACATGATGTTCATGACGCAGTACACCGAGCTGTGGAATGCCGTCGATCCCATCGCCGAGCGCATCCGCGCGCTCGGCCACCACGCCCCGGGCTCGTACGCGCAGTTCGGGCAGTTGACCTCGATCAAGGATGTTCCTGCCGCGCCGCCCAAGGCGCTGGAGATGGTGCGCATCCTCGTCGAAGGACACGAGGCGGTGGCGCGCACGGCGCGCGGCATCTTCCCGCTGGCAGACAAGGCCAACGACGAACCGACGGCCGACCTGCTCACGCAACGCCTTTCGGTGCACGAACAGACGGCCTGGATGCTGCGTTCGCTGCTCGAAGAGTGAGCCCCCTGCGCCGAAGCGCTCGCGACCGGGCCCGCATGATGAAAATCGCGATCCTGACCTTCGACGGCTTCAACGAGCTCGACTCGTTCATCGCCTTCGGCTTGTTGAACCGCCTGAGCGCCGAGGGCTGGAAGGCCGAGATCACCGGCCCCGGCGCGCGCATCACCTCGATGAACGGCGTGGTGGTCGAAGCCCAGCAGCCGCTGGAGTTCGCCAACGAGGCCGACGCGGTGATCTTCGGCAGCGGCATCTACACCCGCGCGATCGCCGAGAACAGCGTGCTGCTCGACCGCCTGCAGCTCGACCCGCTGCGCCAGCTGATCGCCGGCCAGTGTTCGGGCGCGCTGCTGATGGCGCGCCTGGGGCTGCTCGCCGACATGCCGGCCTGCACCGACCTGACGACCAAGCCCTGGGTCATCGAAGCGGGCGTGCGTGTCGTCGACGCCCCTTTCCATGCCAAGGGGCCGATCGCCACGGCCGGCGGCTGCCTCGCGTCGCAATATGTCGCCGCCTGGATGATGGCCAGCCGCATCGGCTTCGATGCCGCCGCCCGCGCGCTGCACTATGCGGCGCCGGTGGGCGAGAAGGAAGCCTACGTCGAGCGCGTGCTGAAGGTCGTGCGGCCGTTCGTGGTCGAGCCCCTGACATAACCCGACGCGCGCCCCGGACTGCGCGGGCTACTCGATGTCGTCGATGTGCTTCGGCCAGCTCGCCTTCAGCAGGCGCGACAGCGCGCGATCGGCGAGCAGCTTGCCGCCGGTCTGGCAGCGCGCGCAGTAATTGGTCTCGTTGTCGGCGTGCACGATGCGCTGCACCGCCGCGCCGCAAACCGGGCACGGCTGGCCGTAGCGCCCGTGCACGGCCATCTGCGGGTGAAACGCCGTGACCTTGTCGGGCCAGTCGCCTGCCTCGTTGCGCAGCCGATTCGTCCACTCGGCCAGCACCGCTTTGCTTGCCTCCATCAGCCGCTCGATCTGCGCGTCGTCGAGCGAGCGTGTCAGCATCACCGGCGACAGGCGCGCCCGGTGCAGGATTTCGTCGGAGTAGGCGTTGCCGATGCCGCTGAACAGCCGCGGATCGGTCAACGCTCGCTTGAGCGTGTGGTTCTCGGTCCGTAGCCGTTGTGCGAAGACGTGCACGTCGGCGCTCGGCACGTCGATGCCGCCCGGGTCCATCGCCCGCAGTGCGTCGCGGCCGGCAAGCAGGTGCATCGCCGCGCGCCGCCGCGTGCCCGCTTCGGTCAGCACCAGCGTGCCGGCGTCGAAGGCCAGCGTGGCCAGCGCGATGCGCCCCGGCGGCTTGGCGCCGGCCGGCAACCAGCGCAGGCGGCCGGCGATCATCAGGTGGATGACGAGGAAGAGTTCGCCCTCGATCGCGAGCACGATGCGCTTGCCGAGGCGTTCGACGCCAATGACGCGCCGGCCTTCGGCCTCGGCGATGTTCGGCACCGCCGTTCGCAGCACGAAAGGGTTGAGCACGCTCACGCGATGCAAGGTGCCGCCGCGCAGCTTGGCGTCCAGGCGTTCGACGTAGACGGTGACGTCGGGCAGTTCCGGCATGGCGCCGAGTGTGCCTCGATAATGTCGGGTTTCTCCACCCGGCAGCCGGCAGCACAGGCTGCGACCCCATGTCCGACCTCACGCCCCAGGTGCGCCGCCGCCGCACCTTCGCCATCATTTCCCACCCCGACGCCGGCAAGACCACGCTGACGGAAAAGCTGCTGCTGTTCTCGGGCGCGATCCAGATCGCCGGCTCGGTGAAGGCACGCAAGGCCAGCCGCCACGCGACCTCGGACTGGATGGAGATCGAGAAGCAGCGCGGCATCTCGGTGGCGAGCTCCGTGATGCAGATGGAGTACCGCGACTGCGTCATCAACCTGCTCGACACCCCCGGGCACCAGGACTTCTCGGAAGACACCTACCGCGTGCTGACCGCCGTTGACGCGGCGCTGATGGTGATCGACGCGGCCAACGGCGTGGAGCCGCAGACGCGCCGCCTGCTGCAGGTCTGCCGCGCGCGCAACACGCCCATCCTCACCTTCGTCAACAAGATGGACCGCGAAGTGCAGGAGCCGCTTGCGCTGATGGACGAGATCGAGCGCGAGCTCGGCATGAGCGTCGTGCCCTTCACCTGGCCGGTCGGCATGGGCAAGCGCTTCCACGGGGTGATGGACCTGCGCGCGCAGCAGATGCGCGTGTTTTCGCCGGGCGAGGACCGCAAGGGCGCCGACGACGAGATCATCGACGGCATCCACAACCCGATCTATGCCGAGCGCTTCGGCGCCGAATACGAACACGCGCGCCACGACATCGATCTGGTGCAGACGGCCGCCCCGAGCTTCGACGAAGCGCAGTTCCTCGCCGGCCACCAGACGCCGATGTTCTTCGGTTCGGCGATCAACAACTTCGGCGTGCGCGAGGTGCTCGACGCGCTGGTCGACCTGGCGCCGCCGCCGGGCCCGCGGCTGGCGATCCAGCGCGAGGTGATGCCCGACGAGGCCAAGTTCAGCGGCGTCGTTTTCAAGATCCAGGCCAACATGGACCCGGCGCACCGCGACCGCATCGCCTTCGTTCGTGTCGCCTCGGGCCACTTCGAGCGCGGCATGCGGCTGAAGGTGGTGCGCTCGGGCAAGGAGCTGCGGCCCAACAGCGTCGTCTCCTTCCTGTCGCAGCGCCGCGAGCTGCTCGACGAGGCGTTTGCCGGCGACATCATCGGCATTCCGAACCACGGCGTGCTGCAGCTCGGCGACACGCTGACCGAAGGCGAGTCGCTGCAGTTCACCGGCCTGCCGTTCTTCGCGCCCGAGATGTTCCGCAGCGTCGAGGTGGCCGACCCGCTGCGCAGCAAGCAGCTCAAGTCCGGCCTCACGCAGCTCGGCGAAGAAGGCGCGATCCAGGTGTTCCGGCCGGTCGCCGGTTCGCTGCTGCTGCTCGGTGCCGTCGGGCAGCTGCAGTTCGAGGTCGTGGCGCACCGGCTGGAGCACGAATACGGCGTCAAGGCACGCATCCAGCCCTCGCG
>DASWVR010000055.1:0-9135 GCA_036401155.1 Piscinibacter sp.
AAGAGAGGGCGCAGGGAATGCCGGGTGCACGCTGCACCCGCGGTCTCGTGTGCCAAAATGCGCAAAGAAAACGCACACGAGCATACAGGTTCAGCGGAGGCATTCCGGCATCCCGACGCGACTGGGCGCGTCAGATGGAGGCCGAAAGCCGCGGTGCGGCGGCCGAACCGGACGACCGCGCCGTCTGGGACGACCTGCGCGAGCGGCCGCGCAGCGTGGCCGCGGCCGCCGCGTTGCTGCTGTTCGTCTGGTGGCTGTTCTGGGGCTGACGCCCTCGGGGGTCAGGCTTCGGCCAGCAGTTTTTCCACCAGCTCGTGCAGCTTGGCAAAGTCGGGCTCGCCGACGTAGCGCTTGACGATCTCGCCCTTCTTGTTGATGAGCACGCTGGTCGGCGTGAGCTTCACGTCGCCGAAGCTCTTCGCGATCGCGCCGGTGTTGTCGATGGCCACGCCGAACGGCAGCTTGCGCGTCTCGGCAAAATTGATCACGTAGGCCGGCGGGTCGTAGCTCATCGCGACGGCGATGGTCTCGTAGCCGCGGTGCTTGAACTTCTCGTGGGTCGAGGCGATGTGCGGCATCTCGCGCACGCAGGTCGTGCAGCTGGTGGCCCAGAAGTTCACCAGCACCACCTTGCCGCGCAGCTGCTCGGTACTGGATGTCTTTCCATCGAGCAGCGTATACGCCACCGCGGGGGCCGGCTCGTGGCTCGCCACGCTCTCGAATGTCAGGTACGCGCCCAACCCGATGGACAGGACGGCGAGCGCGGCGGCGACATATCGGGCAGGCTTCATCGCGGAGTTCTCATGCAAGGGCGGCAGTTTACGGGAGGGCCGGTGGCGCCCGCGGGTGGCCGGATGGATTCGCCCAATCGCGGAAAGTTCTGACCGCACGACGCCTGCGCTACCCGCTGTCCCGACGCGACCCCGTCGGTGCCGGCGCCGGACCGACCGGCGCCGTGCCTCACAGCGAACGCGACAGTTCGAACATCAGCACCGAGGGCAGCGCGCTTTCGAGCGCGTCGCGCCCGACGCGCCCCATCGCCGCACCGCCGAAGCCCGACATCGCGAACGCCGAACCCTCTTCGATGATCTCCACGAAGGGGAAATCGGGCAACTCGGCGCAGATCTGCGCACGCAGCTGGCGCAGCCGTTCGCCGTTGAGGATGCCTTCGACGATGATCGCGTGCGGCAATCCTTCGCGGCAGAAGTCGTGCGCCTCGTCGACCGACGACACCAGGTCGATCACCAGGCCCATGTGGCGTATCGCGTCGCGCACGCGCACGCGCATCTCGCGTCGCGAGGCCACCACCAGCACATGGCTGCCGGCCAGCGGCCTGGAGTTGCTCGACAGGCCAAAGCCCTGGTCCATCTCGATCGCGCTCACGCCCTCCATCTGCTCGTGCGCGGTACGCGGAAACTCGATCGCCACCTGCACCTCGCCGCGGTTCTCGGTGCGCGTGATCGGCAGGCCCATGGTCCAGGCGGTCTGCTCCAACAGCCGCCAGGTCAGCGTGTCCAGCGCCGCAGCGCCGGGTCCGGGCGCGCCGTCGTCGAGCTCGTCCGCCGGCCGATCGGCAAAGCGGCAGGATAGCCGCGCGTGCGCCGGCCAGGCCTTCATGTCGATCGTGAACGCGATCTGCGAGCGCGCATGGGACATCGACCAGTCGAGCAGCGTATTGAGCAGACTGAACAGCAGCGAGGCGTCGACGATCACGTCGACAGGCTTCAGCTGTGGCGAGAGCGTGATGCCGCGGGCCTGCGTCTCGCGTGCGCGATGCGACAGCACCGACTGCAGCATGTCGCCGAGCGCCAGCCGCTCGTGCGATTGGCGCAGCCGGGCCGAGGCGAAGCGCGTGAGCTGTTGCGCGACCATGCCGGCATGGCGCGCACGCTCGACCTCCTCGCGCAGCGCGCGCAGGCCCGCCTTGTCGATGCGTCCGCTGGTGGTCAGCGCATGGATGCGCTCCAGTGCGGCCGTTAAGGGCGCCGCGATTTCCGCGCCGACGGCGTTGACGACGTCGCGCCAACGGTCTGCGTCATGGTGGTCTGCAGCGGCGGCCGGACTCGGGGCCGCATGGCGGTTGATGTCGGACATGTCCATGTCTCTTCCTGCGTGCGACTGCACGGCGTGTCGGGAGGGGCGTGTGACGCGCCCTCGCCGGCGGTGTCTCCCCACCGGCAGTGTTGGCTGCGCGCGTGGCTTTATCCAGGGGACGCTTGCAATTTCCCCCGGCATCGGGGGGGGCGAGCGGAGGCCCCGCGGGGGCAGGCCCCGGGTGTCCTGAACATTTTGTTACTGCGACGTTCAGCGCGGCGCGTGCGCAAGCAACACGCGGACCAGTTCATCGGGCGCGCTGACCATGGCGTCGTGCCCGGTGGCGATCTCGATCACGTTCCAGCGGGGCTGCGAGCGCACGCGCTGGCGGCTGCCGTCGATAGTGGCGAGCGCGGGCGAGGTGCAATCGATGAAGCTGCGCGGCCAGCGCGCCACGCGCTGGGGGTCGAAGGCGAGCGGCGAGTCGTAGACACCGCCCGGCTGCGGCGTCTGGCGGCGCGCCACCCACGCGTGGTCCGCGCCGGCCAGCCCGTAGGCCGCCGGGTCGGCCGGCGGTAGCGCGCCGTGTTGCGCGATCGCCTGGCGCCGCTGCGCCTGGGTCTGCGGCGTATGACCGCTGGACCAGCTCTCGCCCGGCAGCGGAACCACGGCGTCGAGGTAAACGAGGTGCGACAGCGCCTGCGCGTCGGCCAGCCGATCGGCCACCCCGGTGATCACCATGCCGGCATAGCTGTGGCCCACCAGTACCGCGCCGCGCAGTTCCTCGGCCTCGATCACCGCCAGCACGTCGTCGATGTGGGTGTCCAGCGTGATGGCCGGCGAGAGTGCATGCCGGCGCTCGCCGACGCCGCTCAGGCTGACGGCGAACGCCCTGTGGCCGCTCGACCACAGGGCGGGCAGCACCCGCTTCCACGCCCAGGCGCCGTGCCAGGCGCCGTGCACCAGTACGAAGTCCGTCATGCGATCGCTCCTTGTTCGCGCCACGCGGCGCATTGCTGCGGGGTGAAACCGAACTCCGCGAGCACTTCGTCCGTGTGCTGGCCGAGCAGCGGCGGCGCGCGGCGGTACTGCACCGGCGTCGCCGACAGCTTCATGGGGCTCGCGACCAGCGGCACGCTCCCGGACAGCGGATGCGGCAAGTCCACCGTCATGCCCCGCTCCTTCACCTGCGGATCGGCAAACACCTCCGCGAGGTCGTTGATGGCGCCGCACGGCACCTTGGCGGCTTCCAGTGCCGCCAGCCAGGCCGCCCTGCTGCGGCGCCTCATCGTCTCGGCCAGCAGCGGCACCAGCACCGCGCGGTGCCGGACGCGGTCGGCGTTGCGTGCGAAGCGGCTGTCCTGCGCCAACGCCTGCAGGCCGGCCACTTCGCAGAACTTGGCGAACTGAGCGTCGTTGCCGACCGCCAAGATGATGTGCCCGTCGGCGACCTCGAACACCTGGTACGGCACGATGTTCTGGTGCGCATTGCCGACCCGCTTGGGCGCGACGCCGGTGGCGAGGTAGTTGGCGCCCAGGTTGGCGAGCATCGCGACCTGCGTGTCGAGCAGCGCCATGTCGATGAACTGCCCTTCGCCGCACAGGTCGCGGTGGCGCAGCGCCGCGAGGATCGCCACGGCGGCATACATGCCGGTGAAGAGGTCGGCCACCGCCACGCCCACCTTCTGCGGTCCGCCGCCGGGCAGGTCGTCGCGCTCGCCGGTCACGCTCATCAGTCCGCCCATGCCCTGTACCGCGTAGTCGTAGCCGGCCCGTTCGCGGTACGGTCCGGTCTGGCCGAAGCCGGTCACCGAGCAGTAGACGAGGCGCGGGTTGACTCCGCACAGGGCCGCCGCGTCGAGGCCGTAGCGCGCCATGTCGCCGACCTTGAAGTTCTCGATGAACACGTCGCAGCGCGCGGCGAGCGCGCGCACCAGCTGCTGTCCCGCGGGCTGCGCGATGTCGATGCCGATCGAGCGCTTGTTGCGGTTGGTGCCGAGATAGTAGGCGGCTTCGGCGGTGTCGTGCCCCTCGGTGTCTTTTAAGAACGGCGGGCCCCAGCCGCGGGTGTCGTCGCCGCTGCCGGGGCGTTCGACCTTGATCACGTCGGCGCCCAGGTCGGCGAGGGTCTGGGTGCACCAGGGGCCGGCGAGCACGCGCGACAGGTCCAGGACCTTCACGCCGGCCAGCGACTGCGGGGCATTCGAAGCAGCGGGTCTTGTCATGCCGGCGATTGTTGCCCAGCCAAGATAATCGCCGCATGAGTTTCGACCCCTTGAGGGCCTGCCTCGCGGCGGCCGTGAGCCTCGCCGCCTGCTCCCCGGCGCTGAACTGGCGCGAGATCCGGCCCGAGGCGAGCGAACTGACCGCCTTGTTTCCCTGCAAGCCCGACCGTTTCGTGCGCACGCTGGCGCTGGCCGGCGGGCAGGTCGAGATGCATCTGGTGTCATGCGCGGTGGACGGCGTCACCTACGCCGTGACCCATGCCGCGCTCGGCGACGGCGCACGCATCACACCGGCCCTGCAGCAGCTGCGCGATGCCGCGGCGGCGAACATCGGGGGCGAGGCGCGCGAGCCGGCGCGGTTCGAAGTCAGCGGCATGACGCCTCATGCCGGGGCGCAGCGCTGGCGCATACAAGGGCGAGCCGCCGACGGCACGGCGGTCGATCAGCAAATCGGACTCTTTCACAAGGGCCTGCGCGTGTACCAGGCCACGGTCGTCGGCCCCCGGATCGACGCGGAGGCGGCAGAGGTCTTCTTCGGCGGCCTGAAGCTGGCTTCATGACCGCCGCGCGCTTTCCGCCGGGTCCCGAAGGCGCGGCGGCGTTGCTGCCGCGGCGCACGGCGGCGCTGGTCTTCCTCAGCTTCGCCTTCGCCTACTTCTTTTCCGCCCTGGTGCGCGGCGTGACCGCGACGCTGGCGCCCAGTTTCAGTGCCGAACTCGGTCTGAATTCGGGGGACCTGGGGCTGCTGGCGGGCGCCTATTTCTTCGGTTTTGCCGCCATGCAGTTGCCGCTCGGCCGCGCGCTGGACCGATTCGGTCCGCGCCGCGTGTTGCTGCTGTTCATCACCGCGGCGGTGATCGGTTGCGTCGCCTTCGCGATGGCGCGCAGCTTCGTCGGGCTGACCGTCGCGCGTGCACTGATCGGCGTGGGCGTGAGCGCCTGCTTGATGGCGCCGATGACGACCTTCCGCCACCGCTTCGACGACACCGCTCAGATGCGCGCCAACGCCTGGATGCTGATGACGGGCTCGCTCGGCATGGTGGGATCGACCTTGCCGGTGCAATGGCTGTTGCCGGTGCTGGGGTGGCGCGGCCTGTTCTGGGGGCTCGCCGTGTTGTTCGCCGTGGCCATGGCCGCCATTGCCTGGGTCGTCCCGCGCGATGCACCCGCTCGGCGTGACGCGGCCGAACCGACTCCCGCACCGCAGGGCGGCTACCGCGAAGTGTTCCGTCACCCGATGTTCCTGCGCTTCGCGCCGATCGGGTTCTTCCAGTACGGCGGCATGGTGGCGGTGCAGTCCTTGTGGGCCGGTCCGTGGCTGGTGCAGGTGTGCGGCTTCACGCAGCAGCAGGCGGCCAGCGGCCTGTTCGGCATCAACGTCGCGATGCTCGTGACGTTCATGAGCTGGGGTGTGCTCGTGCCGCGCCTGTACGCGCGCGGCTGGAACGCCGCTCGGCTGATGGCCCGCGGCATCCCGGTGTGTCTGCTCGTGCTGCTGCTGGCGATCGCGCTCGGCCGCTATGCGACCGCCTGGGTGTGGGGGCTGTTCTGCGTCACCAGCACCGTGGTGTCGCTGTCGCAGCCGGCGATCGGGCAGGCCTTTCCAGTGGCGCTGGCCGGCCGGGCCTTGTCCGCTTACAACCTCGTGATCTTCGTCGGCGTGTTCACGCTGCAGTGGGGGATCGGCCTCGCCGTGGACGGTTTCAAGGGCATCGGCTGGACGACCGAGTCGTCCTTCCAGGGGGCGTTCGCGTTGTTTGCGCTGTGCTGCCTGCTTGCTTATCTGTGGTTTTTGCGTCGCCCTGCAGGCTTGCGTGCCGTCCGTGCCTGAGGCGCCATCCTGCAACTGCCGATAATCGCTCACCATGCCGGGTCTTCTGATCATCGCCCACGCGCCGCTCGCGTCCTCGCTGAAGGCGGTGGCGAGCCACGCCTTTCCGGAGTGCGCGCGGGTGCTGGAAGCGCTGGACGTGCCGCCGGACATGCCGGTCGAGGAGATCGAGCTGCAGGCGCGTGCCTTGCTCGAGCGCGTGCGCAACCCTGAAGCGCTGATCTTCACCGACGTGTTCGGCGCCACCCCCTGCAACGTGGCGCAGCGGCTCGCCAGCAGCGTGGACGGCGCGCAAGTCAAGGTGATCGCCGGCGTCAACGTGCCGATGCTGTGGCGCTCGCTGTGTTACGCCGATGAATCGCTCGATCTGCTCGTCGCACGTGCCGTGTCGGGCGCAACCCAGGGCGTGATGCAGGTGGCTACGTCGCGGCCGCAGAACCAGGCTTTGAAACCAGGTGCCAATGATCAAGACCAGCATCACCATCACCAATAAGCTCGGCCTGCATGCCCGGGCGTCGGCCAAGCTGACCAAGCTGGCCACCGGATTCAAGAGCGAAGTGACCATGAGCCGCAATGGCCGGCGAATCAACGCCAAGAGCATCATGGGCGTGATGATGCTGGCCGCGGGCATCGGCTCCGAAGTCGAGATCGAGACCGAAGGCGAAGACGAACAAGCCGCCATGCAGGCCATCGTCGCGCTCATCAAGGACAAGTTCGGCGAAGGCGAATAGCGCCAGGAACGCCGCCGCGAGGCCGTACAAACCCGAGCACAGCGCCCCATGCGCTGCTAGCATGGCCGCATGAGCTTTCAGGTGTTCGGTCTGCCGGTGTCGCGCGGTGTGGCGATCGGGCGTGCGGTGCTGGTGGCCTCCAGCCGGGTCGACGTCGCGCACTACTTCATCGACGACACGCAGGTCGAGAGCGAGATTGCCCGCCTGCGCGCGGGGCGCGACGCCGTCGCGGGCGAGCTCGCGACGCTCAAGCGCGACCTGCCCGGCGACGCGCCGGCGGAGCTGCCGGCATTGCTCGACGTGCACCTGATGCTGCTGCACGACGACGTGCTGACAGGCGCCACCAAGCAGTGGATCATCGACCGGCACTACAACGCCGAGTGGGCGCTGTCGGCGCAGCTGGAGGTGCTGGCGCGCCAGTTCGACGAGATGGAAGACGACTACCTGCGCGAGCGCAAGGCCGACCTCGAACAGGTGGTGGAACGGCTGCTGCGCGCGATGGCGCGTGGTGCCTCGGCGCCTTCCTTCTCTGCCGCGAGCCCGACCGGTCCGAGGGATTTCGCGGGCGAAGACCCGCTGGTGCTGATCGCCAACGACATCGCGCCGGCCGACATGCTCCAGTTCAAGCGCAGTGTGTTCACCGGCTTCATCACCGACGTCGGGGGCAAGACGTCGCACACCGCGATCGTCGCGCGCAGCCTGGACATTCCGGCCGTCGTCGGCGCCCGCGAGGCGAGCCGCATCATCCGCCAGGACGACTGGATCATCATCGATGGCGACGCCGGCATCGTGATCGTCAATCCGTCGCCCATCGTGCTCGAGGAGTACCGGTTCCGGCAGCGCCAGAGCGAACTCGAGCGCGCGCGGCTTTCGCGGCTGCGCCACACCCCGGCGGTCACGCTCGATGGCGAGCGCGTCGAGCTGCTGGCCAACATCGAGCTGCCCGGCGACGCCGCCGCTGCGCTGCAGGCCGGCGCCGTCGGCGTGGGGCTGTTCCGCAGCGAGTTCCTGTTCATGAACCGCGGCGGCGAGATCCCGGGCGAAGACGAGCAGTTCGAGGCCTATCGGGCCGCCGTCGAGGCGATGAACGGCATGCCGGTGACGATCCGCACCGTCGACATCGGCGCCGACAAGCCGCTGGAGCGCATGTCGGTCAACGAGCTGCGGCACGAACACGCGCTCAACCCCGCCATGGGGCTGCGTGCGATCCGCTGGAGCCTGTCGGAGCCGGGCATGTTCCGGCAGCAGCTTCGCGCCATCCTGCGAGCGAGCGCGTATGGAAAGGTGCGCCTGCTGGTGCCCATGGTGGCTCAGCTGGCAGAGGCGCGTTACACGCTGGAGGCCCTGGCGCGCGCCAAGCAGCAGCTCGCCGAAGCGGGCAAGCCTTTCAACGACATCGAGGTCGGCGCCATGGTCGAGGTGCCGGCGGCCGCGCTCATCCTGCCCAGCCTGTTGCGGCTGTTCGACTTCGTCTCGATCGGCACCAACGACCTGATCCAGTACACGCTCGCGATCGACCGCGCCGACGAAGCGGTCGCCTATCTCTACGATCCCTGGCATCCCGCGGTGCTGCAGCTGATCGCGCAGAGCATCGCGCGCGCCCGGGAGGCGGGAAAGCACGTGAGCGTGTGCGGCGAAATGGCCGGCGACCCCAGCTTCACGGAACTGCTGCTCGCGATGGGATTGAGAAGCTTCTCGATGCACCCATCTCAGATCTCCGCGGTCAAGCAGCGCGTATTGCGCGCCGACGCGAGACGCTGGGCGGCCCGGCTGGAGCAGGTGCTGGGCTCCGAAGATCCGCAAGCCACCTGCATCGAGTTGCAGCGCGCGTTGGCAAACGTTCCGCCGATCGCATCGGCGGTCGCGGCTTGAGGCGAATCCTGCCTGCCCCGCTTGCGCGGCCCGAAAAAACGGTGCTATAGTCGCTGTCTTCGCTGAACACAGGGACCGGTGCCGGAAGGTGATGGTTCGAAGAGTCGAGAGATTGCTCTTCAGCGAAGATAAGAAAGTCGAGTGTTTGACAGGGTTTTGAAAAACATGTCAGAATCGCTTTCTTCGCTGATCACACCAAGTTGATCAGCGGACGCCGCAAGGCGACGTTCTTTAAAAACTAACAGCCGATAAGCGTGGGCGTTTGAAGGCGAGTGCCAAGAGTCGAAAGGCTCGAGGTCTGATGGACCTTAAACGCTCACTGAATTGAAATTCATGCAAGTGAAGTTCACTTCAATTCTTTGAGTAATTTATCAAGATCGAACTGAAGAGTTTGATCCTGGCTCAGATTGAACGCTGGCGGCATGCCTTACACATGCAAGTC
>DASWVR010000056.1:0-21224 GCA_036401155.1 Piscinibacter sp.
GGGCGACAGCGCGATGTCGATCTGCGTGCCCTGCACCAGGTCGGCGTAGGCCTTGCGGTTGATCAGCGCCAGCACGCGCTTGGCGCCCATGCGCTTGGCCAGCAGGCAGGCCATGATGTTGTCCTCGTCGTCGCTGGTCAGCGCGAGGAAGAGGTCGGTGTCGTTGACGTGCTCCTCTTCGAGCAGCTCCTCGTCGGTGGAGTCGCCGTGCAGCACCAGCGTGTCGACCGGCAGCTGGGTGGTCAGGTACTCGCAGCGCTTGGCGTCGTGCTCGACGATCTTCACGCGGCACTCGCCGCGCAGCTGGCGCGCCAGGCGCAGCCCCACCTTACCGCCGCCGGCGATCATCACCCGCTTGACCGGCTGGTCGCGCCGGCGCAGCGTCTCCAGCACGCGGCGGATGTCCTTGGTGGCCGCCAGCACGAACACCTCGTCGCCGGGCTCGATGCGCGTCTCGCCCTCGCACAGCACCTGGCGGTCCTTGCCGCTTTCATCCATGCGGTAGATGGCGACGAAGCGCATGTCGATGCCGGGCACGAGCTGCGGCAGCTCGGAGATGATGTGCCGCACCATCGGCCCGCCGCTGATCGCGCGCACCGCGATCAGGCTCACCAGGCCGTCGGCGAACTCCAGCACCTGCAGCGCCTCGGGGTAGGCAATCAGCTTGCGGATGTAGCGCGTGAGCGATTCCTCGGGGCAGATCACCTCGTCGACCGCGAAGCCGGCACGGCTCATCAGCGGCCCGGATTCGGGGAACTCCGGCGAGCGGATGCGCGCGATCGTCGTCGGGATGTTGAACATGTCGTGCGCGACCTTGCAGGCGACGAGGTTGGTCTCATCCATCGCCGCGCAGGCGATCAACATGTCGGCGTCCTGCGCGCCGGCCTCGCTCAGCACCGAGGGCTGGATGCCGTTGCCGACCACGCCGCGCAGGTCGAGCCGGTCCTGCAGCACACGCAGCCGCTCCGGGTCCATGTCGACCATGGTGATGTCGTTCTTCTCCGACACCAGGCTCACCGCCACGCTTTCGCCGACGCGGCCGGCGCCGAGGATGATGATGTTCATGCGAGCCGCCCGACGATGGCCAGCGTGCGGTAGCGCACCACCACCTCGCCCGCCTGCGCGTGCTGCGCGAAGACGGCCTCGACCCGCTCGCGCACGGCCTCGCCCGCCGCGCTGTCGCGTTCGGGCATGTACGAACGCGAGAGCACCAGGCTCACGAGGCCGGCGGCGTCGAGGCGCTGTTCGTTCGGCAGCTCGATCGTGCGCGTCGCCGCCGCGCCGAAGAACTGCGGCACGCGGGACAGGTCCTCGTGGTCCAGCAGCGCGTCGCGCTTGGCGCCGCCGAACTCGTCGAACACCGCTTCGAGAGCGTGGTGCAGCGGATCCTCGCGCAGCCGGTCGTTCCAGATCAGCGCGGCGTGGCCCGCGGGACGAAGGATGCGGGCGAACTCGCGCCGCGCCAGCGGAATGTCGAACCAGTGGAAGGCCTGCGCGGCGGTCACGAGGTCGACCGATTGCGGGGCGAGCGTGGTCGCCTCGGCGGTGCCGGCGACACTGCGGTAGCCGGCGAACCCGCCCAGCACCGCATCGGCCTCGGCGCGCATCTCGCCGCTCGGCTCGACCGCCACCACGCGGTGGCCGCGCTCGAGCAGGCCGCGCGTCAGCAAGCCGGTGCCGGCGCCGATGTCGGCCACGTCGGCGTTCGAGGGCAGCGCGCCCAGCGCGGCGAGCCGCTCGAACAGCGTGCCGGGGTAGGCCGGGCGCGACGCCGCGTAGTGCGCCACCTTGGCGGAGAACACGGCGCTCGCGCCGCCGTCGGGCGCGTACTGCTCACGCAGCCGAGCAGCGCTTGCCTCGGTCATGCCGTCACCGCTCATTGAAGCAGCTTCGTGCTGCGTACTTCGGAATGAGCCCTTGGGGCGGCCCGGCGCGCTCATGCCAGCGCCCGCCCGATGAGGATCTTCTGCACGTCGCTCGTGCCTTCGTAGATCTGGCACACCCGCACGTCGCGGTAGATGCGCTCGACCGGGAAGTCGTTGACGTAGCCGTAGCCGCCGAAAACCTGGATCGCCGCGCTGCACACCGACTCGGCCATCTCGCTGGCGAACAGCTTGGCCATCGCCGCCTCCTTCAGGCACGGCAGGCCGGCGTCCTTCAGGCTCGCCGCGTGGTGGATCAGCTGGCGCGCCGCCTCGATCTTGGTCGCCATCTCGCCGAGGCGGAACTGCACCGCCTGGTGCTCGAAGATCGGCTGGCCGAAGGCCACGCGCTCCTTGCTGTACTGCAGCGCCGCCTCGAAGGCCGCGCGCGCCATGCCGACGCTTTGCGCGCCGATTCCGATGCGCCCGCCCTCCAGCCCCGACAGCGCGATCTTCAGGCCCTGCCCTTCGTCGCCGATCAGGTTGGCCGCCGGCACGCGGCAGTTCTCGAACAGGATCTGCGCCGTGTCGCTCGCGTGCTGGCCCATCTTCTCTTCGAGCCGCGCGACGATGTAGCCGGGCGTGGTGGTCGGCACGATGAAGGCGCTGATGCCCCTCTTGCCGGCCGTCTTGTCGGTGACCGCCATCACGATCGCCACGTCGCCGTTCTTGCCGCTGGTGATGAACTGCTTGACGCCGTTGAGCACGTAGTCGCCGCCGTCCCTGACGGCGGTCGTCTTCAGGCCGTCGGCCTGCGAGCCGACGTGCGGCTCGGTCAGGCAGAACGCGCCCAGCATCTCGCCGCGGGCGAGCGGCTTGAGCCACCGTTCCTTCTGCGCCTCGCTCGCCCACGCCATCAGGATCGAACACACCGGGCAGTTGTTGACGCTGACCACGGTCGAGGTGGCGCCGTCGCCGGCGGCGATCTCCTCGAGGATCAGCGCGAGGCTCAGGTAGTCGAGGCCGGCGCCGTCCCACTCGGCTGGCACCGCCACGCCGTAGCAGCCGAGCTCGGCCAGGCCGCGAAGCTCGTCTTTCGGGAAGTGGCCGTCGCGGTCCCACTGCGCCGCCTGCGGCGCGATGCGGTCCTGCACGTAGGCGCGCACGGCGTCCTGCACGGCACGGTGGTCTTCACTCAGCAGCATGGGGGTCACCAGTCGATGGCCGAGCCATCGTGATTCAGGAAACGGCCATTGTCGGCGGAGGCGAGCCCGGCCAGCACGCGCCGCATGCCGGCCACGCTGTCTTTCGCCGGCAGCTCGGCGCCGGCGCCGCCCATGTCGGTCTGGACCCAGCCGGGGTGGAAGCTGACGCACACCGCCCGCCCGGCCAGCACGATCGAGGCGTCCTTCAGCACCGAGTTGACGGCCGCCTTGGAGGCGCGGTACAGCCAGCCCGCGGTCGAGGTGCGCGCGCCGATGGCGCCCATGCGCGACGACAGCACCGCGAGCTTCGCGCCGGGAGCCAGCGCGTCGACGAGCTGCGGGATCACGCGCATCGGCCCAAGCACGTTGGTGTGCATCACCGCATCGAACTCGGCCTCGGTCGGCGGCTGCAGGCCGCTGGTTCGCGGGCCGTAGATGCCGGCGCAGACGATCACCGTGTCGAAGTGCAGGCCCTCGATCTGCCAGCCGAGCCGAGAGGCGCTCTCGGCGCTCGCGACGTCCAGCGCGATCGCCGTCGCGCCGAGGCCGCGCAGCGTGGCCAGGCCCTCTTCGCTGCGCGCGCTGGCCCAGACACCGTCGCCCGCGGCACGGTACTGGCGAACGAACTCCAGCCCGATGCCCCGCGAGGCACCGATCACCAGCACGTTCATGATACGAGCCCGAGCGCCGGGCCGCCCCAAGCCGGACTCGATCCCCTCGGGGGATCGGCCGCGGTACTCCGCGGACGAGGGGCTGTCATCCCTTGCGTTCTTTCACGAGGATGGTGCCGCGCGCCACGACCGCGGGCTTGTCCGGCGTGACCGACGCCACGCCGTCGAGGTGGGCCAGCAGGCCCTGCAGCTTGCCATTCCACTGCACCGCCGAAACGTGCCAGCGCAGGCTCACCTCCTGCTCGGCGAACACCGGCCCCTTGAACGCGAAGTTCATGTTCAGGCACAGCATCTCGCGCGCGACACCGTCGTCGCTGCGCGAGAAATGGGTGGCCAGCATGCCCATCAGGATCGCGGCCGTGTGCTGGCCGCTGGCGATGATCTCGCCGAAACGCGCCCGCTGCGCCACCTGGAGGTCGGTGTGCAGCGGGTTCGCGTCGTGGCTCATCGTCGCGAAGGCGACGATCTCCTCGCGCGAGACCCGCACGGTCTTGGCGACAGTTTCGCCTTCGGCGATGAAACGCTGCGCTTCGTCGATCTGCACGCTCAGATCAGCTCCAGGGCCATGGCCGTCGCCTCGCCGCCGCCGATGCACAGCGCCGCCACGCCCTTCTTCAGCCCGCGCTTGCGCAGCGCGCCGAGCAGCGTGACCACGATGCGCGCCCCGCTGGCGCCGATCGGGTGGCCCAGCGCCACCGCGCCGCCGTGCACGTTGACGATCTCGTGCGGCAGCTTGAACTCGGCCATCGCCGCCATGGTGACCGCGGCGAAGGCTTCGTTGACTTCCCACAGGTCGACGTCCTTGGCGGCCCAGCCGGTCTTCTTGAGCACCTTGTCGATCGCGCCGACCGGCGCGGTCGTGAACCATTCCGGCGCCTGCGCGTGCACGGCATGCGCGAGGATGCGCGCGAGCGGCTTGCAGCCGAGCTTCATCGCGGTCGATTCGCGCATCAGCACCAGGGCGGCGGCGCCGTCGGAGATGCTCGACGAGGTGGCGGCGGTGATCGTGCCGTCCTTCTTGAACGCGGCCTTCAGGCTCGGGATCTTCTCGGGCTTGGCCTTGAACGGCTGCTCGTCGGCCTTGACCACGGTGTCGCCGGCCTTGCCCGGCAGCGTGACCGGCGCGATCTCCCAGGCGAAGCTGCCGTCTTCGTTGGCCTGCTTGCTGCGCGCGGTGGAGGCGATCGCGAACTGGTCCATCGCCTCGCGGGTGAAGCCGTACTTGCCGACGCAGTCCTCCGCGAACACGCCCATCGCCTTGCCGACGCCGCCGGGCAGCTTGTCGTAGGCGTCTTCCAGGCCATCGAGCGCCATGTGGTCGTAGAACTGGGTCACGCCGTACTTCACGCCCTTGCGGATGAAGCTCAGGTGCGGCGCGTTGGTCATGCTTTCCATGCCGCCGGCGACCAGGATGTCGGCCGTCTCGGCACGCAGCATGTCGTGCGCGAACATCATCGTGCGCATGCCCGAGCCGCACATCTTCGACAGCGTGACCGCGCCGGCCGATTGCGGCAGGCCCGCGCCGAGCGCGGCCTGGCGCGCCGGGGCCTGGCCCTGGCCGGCCATCAGGCAGTTGCCCAGCAGCACCTCGTTGACCGCGTCGCCGGTGATGCCGGCACGCTCGACGGCCGCCCTGACGGCCACGGCGCCGAGCTGGTGCGCGGCGAGCGACGAGAAATCACCCAGCAGGCCGCCGATGGGCGTGCGGGCCGCGGAGACGATGACGATGGGGTCTTGACTCTGGGACATGGTGAACTCCTTGTGGGACAGGAAACGGCTCACATCGCGACGGCCGCATCGGCGGCCAGCGCCGCCTCGCGCAGCCGGCGCTGGTGCTTGAAGCGCTTGGCGGCTTCGTAGGGGAAGACATCATGCACATGCCCTGCCAGGATGCGCTCCTTGTGGCCTTGCCAGAACGACGCATCCAGCAGGTCGGCGTGGTGTTTCATGAACACCTCGCGGATGGTCGGGTTGCCGAGCAGGAAGGGCTCGAAGGTCTCGGGGAAGACGTCCTTCGGGCCCACGCGGTACCAGACCTCCCCCGACATCTCTTCTTCCTCGTTGCGCGGCTCGGGCACGCGGCGGAAGTTGCATTCGGTCAGGTACTCGATCTCGTCGTAGTCGTAGAACACGATCTTGCCGTTGCGGGTGACGCCGAAGTTCTTGAACAGCATGTCGCCCGGGAAGATGTTGGCCGCGACCAGGTCCTTGATCGCGTTGCCGTACTCGACGACGGCGCGCTCGATCTGCTCGCGCGTCGCGTCCTGCAGGTAGATGTTCAGCGGCACCATGCGGCGCTCGATGTAGAGGTGGCGGATCACGAGATCCTCGCCGTCCTCCTCGATCAGGCTGCCGCAGAAGTGCTTCAGCTCGTCGATCAGCTCGTCCTCGAAACGCCCGCGCGGGAAGGCCACGTTCGAGTACTCCAGCGTGTCGGCCATGCGGCCCACCCGGTCGTGCTGCTTGACGATCAGGTACTTGCTCATGATGAGCTCGCGCGTGGTGTCCTTCTGCGGCGGGTAGAAGTCCTTGATGACCTTGAAGACGAAGGGGAACGACGGCAGGTCGAACACCAGCATCACCATGCCCTTGATGCCCGGCGCGATGCGGAAATGGTCGCTCGAGTGGCGCAGGTGGTAGAGGAAGTCGCGGTAGAAGAGGTTCTTGCCCTGCTTGTGCAGGCCGATCGCGCTGTAGATCTCCGAGCGCGGCTTGCGCGGCATCATCGAGCGCAGGAACTGCACGTAGGCCGAGGGCACCTCCATGTTGACCATGAAGTAGGCCCGCGCGAAGCTGAACAGCATCTGCAGGTCGTCCTCGCCGAACAGCACGGTGTCGATCGTGAGCTTGCCCTGGCCGGTGTGCAGCACCGGCAGCGCGAACGGCAGCTCCCAGAAGCCGTTGATCACCTTGCCGACGATGTAGCCGCCCTTGTTGCGGAAGAACATGCTCGACAGCACCTGCACCTGGAAGTTGGCGCGGGGGCGGAAGTCGCCGAGCTGCGTCAGCACCGCCGCGAGCACGTGGTCGATGTCGCGTCCCAGGTCCTCGAACGGCAGTTCGAGCTGGAAGTTGTCGACGATGCGCATCCAGCAATCGCGCAGCGTGTCGCGCGTGGGGTAGTAGGCGCGGTAGGTCGGCAGCGAGGCCGGCTCGTCGTTCTCGATGTACTCGGTCGAGACGGCCGGACGCACGAAGATGAAGTCGTTATTGAAGTAGCTGCGGTGCAGGATCTTCGTCGTCACCGAGTTGAAGAAGGTCTCGGCGAGTTCGGGCTGGTGATGGTTCACCAGCAGGCCGATGTAGTGCAGCTTGATCTGCTGCCAGACGTCCATCGACAGCGCGCCGGCATTGAACTCGGTCTGCAGCCGCTCGGCGCCTTCGTCGACGCGTTTGTCGTAGAACTCGATGCGTTCGCGCTGCGCGTGCTGCTGGCCGTGCCAGTCGGCGCGCTCGAAGCGCGCCTTGGCGGAGGCGCTCGCCTCCTGGAACAGCCGGTAGTGGCGGTTGAAGCCCTCGAGCATCGCCTGCGCGATGTCGAACGCCCGGCTGTCGCTGAGCGCGCGCGGAAACATCGAGGCCCGCATCAGGGCCCCTTGGCGGCGCCGTAGCGGGCGTGCACCGCCGCCAGCGACTTTTCGTAGGCGGGATGCACGTCGGCGCAGCCGCTCACGGTCATCGTCAGGTCGCGCAGCAGACCGTCGTGCAGGCCGTAGACCCAGCCGTGCACGACCACCTCCTGGCCGCGCTGCCAGGCGTCCTGCACGATGGTGGTCTGGCAGACGTTGAGCGCCTGCTCGACCACGTTCAGCTCGCACAGGGCATCGACACGCTGCTCCGCCGGCACGCTGTCGAGCCAGGCCTGGTGGCGGTTGCGTACGTCCTGCACGTGGCGGATCCAGTTGTCGGCCAGGCCGATGCGCCGGTCTTCCAGCGCCGCCCGGACACCCCCGCAATTGGAATGGCCGACGACGATGATGTGTTTGACCTGAAGCACATCGGTGGCGAACTGGATCACCGACAGGCAGTTCAGGTCCGAGTGCACCACCACGTTGGCCACATTGCGGTGCACGAAAAGCTCGCCGGGCAGCAGGTTCACCAGTTCGTTGGCGGGCACGCGGCTGTCAGCGCAGCCGATCCAGAGGTATTGCGGCGCTTGCTGCTGCAGCAGCGCGGTGAAGAAGCCCGGGCTGGTCGCTTCGACCTTCTTCGCCCAGCGTCGGTTGTTGTCGAGCAGGTCCTGGAGTGGCGTGGTCATGATGTTGCAGTGCGGCAATTCCCGGCGAGTTTACCGGGCCATGGATCCCGGCGTTCGCCGGGATGACACTCTCCCCACCAGGCCATCCTTCGCCGGCCTCTTGCCGGCGCATGTGCGCTCCGCGCCCCGCCATCCCGGCGAACGCCGGGATCCAGCTTCAACCCCTCACATGGTCTCCGAGAACAGCTCGCGCCCGATCAGCATGCGGCGAATTTCGCTGGTACCCGCGCCGATCTCGTACAACTTCGCGTCGCGCCACAGCCGGCCCAGCGGGTACTCGTTGATGTAGCCGTTGCCGCCGAAGATCTGGATGCCCTCGCCGGCCATCCAGGTCGCCTTCTCGGCGCACCACAGGATCACGCTCGCGCAGTCCTTGCGCACCTGGCGCACATGCTCGCTGCCCAGCATGTCGAGGTTCTTGCCCACCGTGTAGCAGAAGGCGCGGGCCGCCTGCAGCACGGTGTACATGTCGGCCACCTTGCCCTGGACCAGCTGGAACTCGCCGATGCTCTGGCCGAACTGCTTGCGGTCGTGGATGTAGGGCACCACGTTGTCCATCACCGACTGCATGATGCCCACCGGGCCGGCGGCCAAGACCGCACGTTCGTAGTCGAGCCCGCTCATGAGCACCTTGGCGCCGCCGTTGAGGCTGCCCAGCACGTTCTCCGCCGGCACTTCGACGTTGTCGAACACCAGCTCGCCGGTGTGGCTGCCGCGCATGCCCAGCTTGTCGAGCTTCTGCGCGATCGAGAAGCCCTTCATGCCCTTCTCGATCAGGAAGGCCGTCACGCCGCGCGCGCCCAGCTCGGGCTCGGTCTTGGCGTAGACCACCAGCGTGTCGGCGTCGGGCCCGTTGGTGATCCACATCTTGGTGCCGTTGAGCAGGAAGACGCCGCCTTTGTCCTCGGCCTTGAGCTTCATGCCGATCACGTCGGAGCCGGCGCCGGCCTCGCTCATCGCCAGCGCACCGACGTGCTCGCCGCTGATCAGCCTGGGCAGGTACTTGCGGCGCTGCGCCTCGCTGCCGTTGCGCTTGATCTGGTTCACGCACAGGTTGCTGTGCGCGCCGTACGACAGGCCCACCGACGCCGAGGCCCGGCTGATCTCCTCCATCGCGATCATGTGCGCGAGGTAGCCCATGCCGGCGCCGCCGTACTCCTCGGGCACCGTGACGCCGAGCACGCCCAGCTCGCCCATCTTGCGCCACAGGTCCATCGGGAACTGGTCGCTGCGGTCGATCTCGGCGGCGCGCGGCGCGATCTCGGCCTGCGCGAACGCGTGCACCGCGTCGCGCAGCGAGTCGATGTCGTCGCCGAGCTGGAAATCGAGGCCTGGAAGGTTCATGCGGTGTCTCCGGAGGTGGGGGTTCAATGGCGGACGCCTTCGCGGCCGATCACCGTCATCACGGTCGCGGTCATCGTGGCGATCAGCTGGTCGTCCGCGCCGTCGCCGGCAAACTGCAGCGCGCGCGCGTCGACGACGCTGATGGTGCGCCCCGGCTTGGTGACGCGTGCATCGAAACGAAAGCGCGGCCCGCGCGCGGGTGCGAGCAAGTTGATCTTGAACTCGATGGTCAGCACGGCGGCGTCGGCCGGCATCAGTGAAAACGCGGCATAGCCGCAGGCCGAATCGAGGGCTGCGGCGAGCATGCCCGCGTGGATGAAGCCGTGCTGCTGCGTCAACTCCTCGCGGTGCGTCATGCCGATGACGACGTGGCCCGGCTCGACCCGCTGCAGCGCCGCGCCCAGCGTGCGCATCGCCGGCTGGCGCTCGAAGGAGTCGCGCACACGCTCGGCGAAGTTCGGGTCGGAGGCATGCATCGGAGGCATCCGGAAGTTGACGTTTACGTAAACGTCAATCATACCGGAGCGTCGCCGTGGGCGCCGGACGCTGGTGCAGGGCGCGCAACCGATCCCGAGCGGCGCCAGGCGTCGGCTCGCGCGGGCGCTATCCTGCGCATTCACGGAGACCCGCCCCATGGACTTGCTGCCGCCGCCCGCCTTGTTCGCCGCCTTCTGCCTGGCGAGCCTCGTGCTCGCGGTGACGCCCGGGCCGGCCGTGTTCTACGTCGTCACCCGCGCACTGGCGCAGGGCCGGCGTGCGGGCCTCGCCTCGGTGGCGGGCGTGGCGCTCGGCAACCTCGGCAACGCGCTGGGCGCCGCCATCGGTCTGGCCGCCTTGTTCGCGGTGTCGTCGCTCGCGTTCAGCATCGTCAAGTACGCCGGCGCGGCCTACCTGGTCTACCTCGGCTGGAAGGCGCTGCGGGCGGACGCCGGCGCGCCGGCCGCACGCTTCGCGCCGGCCCCGTGGCGGCAGGTGTTCCGCGACGGGTTCCTCGTCGCCTTGCTGAACCCCAAGACCGCGATCTTCTTCGCCGCCTTCCTGCCGCAGTTCATGAGCCCGGGCGCCTCGGCGATCGGCCAGAGCGTCACCCTGGGCACCACCTTCGTGCTCATCGCGGCGCTGACCGACTCGGCCTACGCACTCGGCGCCAGCCTGATCGCCCCGACGTTGTCGCGCGCACGCGGGCTCGGCGCCATCGGGCGCTACCTCACCGCGACGGCGTTCGTCGGGTTGGGGGTGTTCACCGCGGTGACGGGCTCACGCGGCGCCAAATAGGACGTGACGGCGACAGCTGCGAGATCACCCCGCTGCACGTCATCCCCACCCGCTGCACGTCATCCCGGCGAACGCCGGGATCCATCGCGGAAGTCAGAGCGTGTTTCGACATGGATCCCGGCATTCGCCGGGATGACGGGGGTGCCGGACGGATGAGTCGGCAACGCTCCTGGGAGCGTCACTTTTTCCTTGCCCCATCCGCCAGCAGCCGCCGCGCTTCCTTCTCGTGGGCGCGCACCTCGTCCAGGTTGGCGTGCAGGTCGGCGAGCTGCTGCTCGAGCTGCGCGCGGTGCGCGGCCAGCACGACGAGGAACTTCTTCAGCTGCGGCTGCGTGTCGCGCGGCGACTCGTACATGTCGACCAGTTCCTTCACCTCGGCGAGCGTCAGGCCGAGGCGCTTGCCGCGCAGGGTCAGCTTGAGCCGCGTGCGATCGCGCGCGGTGTAGACGCGGTTGCGGCCGCTGCGCTGCGGCGCCAGCAGCCCGCAGTCTTCGTAGAAGCGGATCGCGCGCGTGGTGAGGTCGAACTCGCGCGCGAGTTCGCTGATCGTGTAGGTGGCGGCCGCGGCAGGCGACGCTTGAGCGACAGCAGGGGCAGGCATGGGCGCGTAGACTGGGGCAATTGACGTTTACGTAAAGTGTAGATGAACGCACTCGAACACGAACTGACCTACCCTCTGGGCGACACCCTGCCCGAGGTCGGCCACACGCTGGAGATCGCGCCCGGCGCACGCTGGGTGCGCATGGCGCTGCCCTTCGCGCTCGACCACATCAACCTCTGGCTGCTGCGCGACCGGCTCGACGGCCGCGACGGCTGGACCATCGTCGACTGCGGCATCACGAACGAGGCGACGCAGGCCGCCTGGGAGCGCATCTTCGCCGAGGAGCTCGACGGCCTGCCGGTGCTGCGCGTGATCGTGACGCACATGCACCCGGACCACATCGGGCTGGCCCACTGGCTCACGGAACGCTGGAGTTGCCGACTCTGGATCAGCGCGACCGACTTCAATGCCGCGACGCTCGCGAGCAGCTCCACCACCGGCTTCGGCGGCGGCAGCGCCGCGCTGTTCATGGCGAGCCACGGGCTCACCGACCCCCAGTCGATCGCGAAGATCAAGGCACGCAGCAACTACTACGCGAGCATGGTGCCGAAGGTGCCGAGCCGCTTTCGCCGCCTGCTCGACGGCGACGTGCTCCGCATCGGCGCGCACGATTGGGCGTGCCACGTCGGCTACGGCCACGCGCCGGAGCACATGTCGCTGCACTGCGCCGAACTCGGCCTGCTGATCTCGGGCGACATGGTGCTGCCGCGCATCTCGACCAACGTCAGCGTGATCGACCTCGAACCCGAGGCGAATCCGCTGCCGCTGTACCTCGACTCGATCGCCCGCATGGGCGCGCTGCCCGAGGACACGCTGGTGCTGCCTTCGCACGGCAGGCCGTTTCGCGGCCTGCACCGGCGCATCGGGCAGCTGAAGGCGCACCACGACGAACGGTTTGCCGAACTTCTCGCGGCCTGCGAGGAAGGCCCGCAAAGCGCCGCCGACGTGCTGACGGTGCTGTTCAAGCGCCAGCTCGACCTGCACCAGACCACCTTCGCGATGGGCGAATCGATTGCCCACCTGAACGCGCTGTGGCTCGGCGGCCAGCTGCGCCGCACGCTGCACGACGACGGCGTCTTTCGCTTTTCTCTGGCCTGACCTTGCGTCAGTCGAACACAGGCAGCACGTCGTCCTTCAGGCCGCCGCGCCGCTGCTCGAAGTCGGGCAGCACCGAGCGCACGACGTCCCAGAAGCGCGGGCTGTGGTCCATGTGCCGCAGGTGCGCCAGCTCGTGCGCGACGACGTAGTCGATGGTCGGCATCGCGAGGTGGATCAGCCGCCAGTTGAGCCGGATCGAGCCGTCGGCGCTGGCGCTGCCCCAGCGTGTTTGCGCCGACGACAGCGCGAGCCGCGTGTAGCGCACGCCGAGCTGCTGCGCGAAGTGGCGGCAGCGTTCTTCGAAGACACGCCGCGCCTGCCGCTGCAGCCAGCTTTGCACCGCGTCGCGGATCTGCTCGGCACTCGCCGTCTGCGGCAGGCCGACATGCAGCATCAGCCGCGGCACGCCCGGCAAGGCATCGGCATCGGCGTTCAGCACGGCGCCGGTCGCACGCGCGTCCAGCACGACGATGACCGGCTCGCCGAGAAAGGGGATCGTCGTGCCGTCGCGCCAGTCGACGCGCGCCTGCTGCTGTCGCTGCTGGCGCTCCTGCTGCTCGCGCAGCTTGCGCAGGATCCAGCCGGTCTTCTCGCGCAGCGCGGTCTCGATGTCGCCGATGCCGACCCACTTGGGCGCGTTGACGCTCAGCCCCTCCACGCCGACGATGAAGCCGATCGTGCGCCTGCGCGCGCGCTTGAGCGCATAGGCGACGAGGTGCTCGCCGAGGCGGATCTCGCGGGTGGCCTGGGGGTGGCGGAAGAGGCCGGGGCCAAGCTTGCCGGCCGGCGTCGCGACGGGCGACGCTTCGACGGCCGGCCGCGGTGCAACGGAAGGCGCGAGGGGCCCTGCCGGCGCCGGCTCCTCGAACAGCTTCAGCTGCGCGGATTCGAGGCCGGTGAAGGGATTCGCCATGGTCCGCGATTCTAGTGACCGCCGGCCGAAGGCCGGCTCGTCCCTCGTACTGGAACCCCCTCCCTGGGGGAGCCGAACGTTTCGGCCGAAGGCCTATGCGCCCGGCCTCGTGCCGGGCGCATAGGCGTCCGGGTCGAGCCGGCGCATCTCGGTCTCGATCCAGGTCTCGACCTCGCGCATCAGCTCGTCGGCCTGGCGGCCGGTCGACGCGATCGGCCGCCCGATCGAGATGTCGATCATGCCCGGGCGCAGCATGAAAGATTTGCGCGGCCAGCAGCGGCCCGAGGTCACGGCGATCGGCAGCACCGGCGCGCCGGTCTCGATCGCCAGCCGTGTGCCGCCGGTCTTGTAGGCGCCCTGGCTGCCGCGCGGCGTGCGCGTGCCCTCGGGGAACATGATGATCCAGTTGCCCTGCGCGAGGAAGCGCCGCCCCTGGTCGGCCACGCGCTTCCAGGCCTCGGCGCGCCGGCTGCGGTCGATGTGCACCATGTCGAGCCGCGCCATCGCCCAGCCGAAGAACGGGATCAGCAGCAGCTCGCGCTTGAACACGTAGCACAGCGGGTGCGGCATCAGCTGCGGAAAGGCGAAGGTCTCCCAGGTCGACTGGTGCTTGGGCAGGATGATCATCGGCCCCATGCGGTCGGCCACGGCGAGGTTGTCGGCGCCGACGATGCGCCAGCGCACCCCGCAGATGAAGCGCGCGCCCCAGATCGCGAAACGCAGCCAGAAGGTGGTGAAGCGGTACAGCGGCGTGCCGCGCAGGAAGATCGACGCCACCAGCGAGAGCACCGCCCACGGGATCACCGTAACGGTCATCCACAGCACGAAGACGAACGAGCGCAGCGACCAGAACAGCGCTTGCATCGAGCAACGAGCCGCGATCAGAGGCTGTGAGGCATTGGCTGCCTCGGAACCGTCGGGTGGCCTCTGAACGAGCCGACTGCGCTGCACAATTGCATAGGTGCTTCGCTGCGTCGACTCAATCGAAGCGGCCGAAGCCGGAGTCGGTTTCTCCGCTCAGGCCGCGCAGCTGGCGTTCGTGGTGGATCAGCGCATCGGCAAACGCGCCGAGGTCGCCGTGCACCTGGGTGCCGGGCACCTTCCTGACGATGTCGGCCACCTGCGCGTCGTCGAGCGGCGCGCACTTGCCGCTGCGCACCAGGTGCGTCGGGCAGCCGGCGGCGGCGCCGGCCTGGATGTCGCGCAGCGAATCGCCGACCATCGGCACGGACCTCAGGTCCACGCCGTAGCGCTCGCCGATCTGCAGCATCAGCCCGGGCAGCGGCTTGCGGCACTCGCACTGATCTTCCGGCGCATGCGGGCAAAAGAACACCGCGTCGATGCGCCCGCCCTGCTTGGCGAGCAGCTGGTTCATGCGCGCGTGCATCGCGTTGAGCGAGGCCATGTCGAACAGCCCGCGGCCGAGACCCGACTGGTTGGTGGCGAGCACCGTGTGCCAGCCGGCGTGGTTGAGCCGCGCGATCGCCTCCAGCGCACCCGGCAGCGGCACCCATTCCTCCGGCGACTTGACGAAGTCGTCGCGATCCTCATTGACCGTGCCGTCGCGGTCGAGGATGACGAGTTTCATCGGGTTCATCGCGGGCGCGCCTCAGGTCGCGAGTTTCGACAGGTCGGCCACGCGGTTCATCGCCGCATGCAGCTGCGCCAGCAGGCCGAGCCGGTTGGCGCGCAGCGCCGGGTCCTCGGCGTTGACCATCACCTGGTCGAAGAAGGCGTCGACGGGCGCCTTCAAGGCGGCCAGCGCCTGCAGCGACGCCGCGTAGTCGCCGGCGGCGAAGGCCGCTTCGGACTTCGGCGCGACCGAGCGCAGCGCCTCGACCAGGGCCTGCTCGGCCGGCTCGGTGAGCAGCGCCGCGTCGATCGCTGCGCTGGCAGGCGCGTCGCTCTTCTTGAGGATGTTGCCGACCCGCTTGTTGGCCGCGGCCAGCGGCTCGGCTTCGGGCAGGGCCTTGAAGGCGCGCACCGCCGCCAGGCGCTGCGGCAGCTCGGCCCAGTGCGCCGGGCGCGCCTCGACCACCGCCTCGACCTCCTGCGGGCTGTAGCCGGCGTCGCGCAGGTAGCCGACCAGGCGCTCGCGCAGGAAGAAGCCGAGCTCGGCCTGCGACTGGCCGTGGTCCGCGCCGAAGGCCTTGAAAGCGATCGCCACCAGTTCGGTCGGGCTGAGCGGCAGCCGGCGCTCGACCAGCATGCGTGTCAGGCCGAGCGCGTGGCGGCGCAGCGCAAACGGGTCCTTGTCGCCGGTGGGGATCTGGCCGATTCCGAAGAGGCCGGCCAGCGTCTCCAGCTTGTCGGCGAGCGCCACCACCAGGCCGGTGTCGTTGCGCGGCAGTTCGTCGCCGGCGAAGCGCGGCTTGTAGTGGTCCTCGATCGCCATCGCGACGTCCTCCGCGAGGCCATCGTGCAACGCGTAATAGCGCCCCATCGTGCCCTGCAGCTCGGGGAATTCACCCACCATGTCGGTCAGCAGGTCGGCCTTGGCGAGCGTGGCGGCCTGGTCGGCCTGCGCCGCGAGCGCCGCGCCGCCGAGCTGCTCGCCGATGGCGCGGGCGATGGTGCGCACCCGCTCGACTCGCTCGCCTTGCGTGCCGAGCTTGTTGTGGTAGACCACCTTGCCCAGGCCCGCGACACGCGACGCGAGCGTCTTCTTGCGGTCCTGGTCGAAGAAGAACTTGGCGTCGGCCAGGCGCGGGCGCACCACCCGTTCGTTGCCGCCGATGACGCGGCTCGGGTCGGGCGGATCGATGTTGCTGACGATGAGGAACTGATGCGTCAGCTTGCCCGCCGCGTCGAGCAGCGGGAAGTACTTCTGGTTGGCCTTCATCGTCAGGATGAGGCATTCGCTCGGCACGTCGAGGAACTCGCGCTCGAAGCGGCACAGCATGACCTTGGGCCGCTCGACCAGCGCCGTCACTTCGTCGAGCAGGGCCTCGTCGGCGACCGGTTGCAGGCCTTGCGCGGCCGCGGCGGCGTCGAGCTGGCGCACGATCTCGGCGCGGCGTTCGGCGAAGCTCGCGATCACCGCGCCCTCGTCGCGCAACTGCGCGGCGTAGCTGTCGGCATCGCGCAGCTCGACCGGGCTTTTCGCCGCCTCGAAGCGGTGGCCCTGCGTCGTGCGGCCCGATGTCAGGCCCAGCACGCTCACCGGCACGATGTCGGCGCCGTGCAGCGCGACGAGGCCGTGCGCGGGGCGAACGAAGTTGACGCTGCTCCAGCCGTCCTCGAGCTGGTATTGCATGACCTTGGGGATCGGCAGGTCGGCGAGCGCCTGCTCGATCGCCTTTTGCAGGCCCGCGGCGAGCGTGGCGCCCGGCACCGTCACGTCGAGGAACAGAGCCTCGGCCTTGCCGTCGGGCTGGCGCTTGAGCGACGGCACCACCGACGCATCGGCACCGAGCGCGGCGAGTTTCTTCAGCAGCGCCGGCGTGGCCCGGCCGTCCGCGGCGAGGCCCACGCTCACCGGCATCAGCTTCTGCGACACCGACTTGTCGGCCGCGGCCGTCGCGACGCCGGCCACGTGCACCGCCAGGCGGCGGGGCGACGCAAACGAGGCCACTGCCGCATCGGCCGCGGCCAGCCCCTGCGCCTTCAGGCTGCCGGCCAGCGACCTGGCGAATTCTTCGCCCAGCTTCTTCAGTGCCTTGGGCGGCAGTTCCTCGACGAACAGTTCGACGAGCAGGTTCCGGGGGGTCGTGCTCATCGGATTCAGGCCGCCTTCTTGTTGATCTGGGCGATGACTTCGTCGGCCCAGGCTTGCGGCGCCATCGGAAAACCGAGCCGCGCCCGGCTGTCGAGGTAGCTTTGCGCGACGCTGCGCGCGAGGTTGCGGATGCGGCCGATGTAGGCGGCGCGCTCGGTGACGCTGATCGCGCCGCGGGCGTCGAGCAGGTTGAAGGTGTGCGCGGCCTTGAGCACCTGCTCGTAGGCCGGCAGCGCGAGCTGCTGCTGCATCAGGTACTTGGCCTGCTTCTCGTGTGCGCCGAAGGCCGTCAGCAGGAAGTCGACGTCGCTGTGCTCGAAGTTGTAGGTGCTCTGCTCGACCTCGTTCTGCAGGTAGACGTCGCCGTATTTCACCGTGTCGGTCCACTGCAGGTGGTAGACGTTGTCGACGCCCTGCAGGTACATCGCGAGCCGCTCCAGCCCATAGGTGATCTCGCCGGTGAGCGGCTTGCAGTCGATGCCGCCGACCTGCTGGAAGTAGGTGAACTGCGTCACCTCCATGCCGTTGAGCCAGACCTCCCAGCCGAGGCCCCAGGCGCCCAGCGTCGGGTTCTCCCAGTCGTCCTCGACGAAGCGGATGTCGTTGGTCGTGAGGTCGAAGCCGAGCGCCTGCAGCGAGCCGAGGTAGAGCTCGAGGATGTCGGCCGGCGCCGGCTTGAGCACGACCTGATACTGGTAGTAGTGCTGCAGGCGGTTCGGGTTCTGGCCGTAGCGGCCGTCCTTCGGGCGGCGGCTGGGCTGCACGTAGGCGGCCTTCCACGGCTCGGGGCCGAGCGCACGCAGGAACGTCGCCGTGTGGCTGGTGCCCGCGCCGACTTCCATGTCATACGGCTGCAGCAGTGCGCAGCCTTGCCGATCCCAGTAGTCCTGCAGTCGAAGAATGATTTGCTGGAAGGTCAGCATGGCGCGCGCTATGGACGAAAGGGGCGATTTTACGGGGCCGCCCGGCGCCGGGCGTCGCGCCAGCGCACGCCGGCCGCGGCGACCAGCACCGCGAGCGCCACGCCGAACGGCGGCCACAAGCCGAATCGGCTCGCCCAGCGGGCAAACGGCGTCAGGCCTTCGCGGCCCTGCACCGTGCCCTCCAGCACGCCGCGGGTGTACGGCTTCAGCGAGGCGCTGACATGCCCTCGGTGGTCGATGATCACCGTCGCGCCGGTGTTGGTGGCGCGCAGCATCGGCCGCTCGAACTCGAGCGAGCGCATCCTCGAGATGTTGAGATGGTGGTCGATCGCGATCGTGTTGCCGAACCAGCCGATGTTGCTGAGGTTGGCGAAGATCGTCGGCGCAGCCGCCGGGTCGGCGAAACGCGCGGCCAGTTCCTCGCCGAACAGGTCCTCGTAGCAGATGTTCGGCGCCACCCGCTGGGTGTGGACCTGGAACGAGGGCTGGTTGCGCCCGCCTCGGTTGAAGTCACCCAGCGGGATGTTCATCATCTGCGTGAACCAGCGGAAGCCGTAGGGGATGAACTCGCCGTAGGGCACGAGGTGCAGCTTGTCGTAGCGGTACTCGGGGCGGCCAGGTCCGAAGCCGACCGCCGAGTTGGTGTAGCCCGTGCGCTCGTCGCCCAGCGGCACGCCGAACAGGGCGTGGCTGTCGCCATGGGCAAAGCGCCCGCCGAGCGCCTCCCAGAAGCCCGCGGGCATCTCCTGCGGCAGGAAGGGCACCGCCGTCTCCGGCGCGACCACCAGCTGGCTGGTTGCCTCCAGCAGCCCTTTCACGTGCCATTCGAGGGCAGCGCCCTGGTGCCCCGAGGCGAACTTCTCCTCCTGCGGGATGTTGCCCTGCAGCAGGGTGACCGTCAGGGAGCCGCTGGGCTTGCCGAAGCGCAGCGGGTCGGTGACGGCGTGCAGCATGCCGGCCGCAATGCCGGCGACCACCAGCACCACCAGGCCGCGCAGGCCGAGCCCCGGCCGCCACAGCGCAGCCCAGGCGGCGAGCCAGGCCGCGACGAAACCGATGCCGTACACGCCGATCCACGGCGCCAGCTTGGACAGCGGGCTGTCGACATGGGCATAACCCGAAGCGACCCAGGGGAAACCCGTGAAGATCACGCCGCGCGCGAGTTCGGCCAGCAGCCACAGGGCGGCGAACAGCAGCGCGTCGAACCCCGGCCGCCCGCTGCGCCAGCGGGCGAAGGCGGCCATCGCCGCCGCCAGATAGAGCGACAGCACCCCGGCGAGCGCAAGCACCGCGAGCGCCGCCATCCATGCCGGCAGCCCGCCATATCGGTGCATGCTGATGAAGAGCCACCAGGTGCCTGCCACCAGCCAGGCCGTGCCGAAGCACCAGCCGAGCAGCGCGGCGCGCCGGGCGGGGACCGACGCCACGCGCCAGGCAAGCAGCCCGGTGCACAGCAGCTGCAGCCACCAGGCCTCGGTGTAGACGTAGGCGGCGGTCTGCAGCGCGCCGAGCGTGGCGGCGAGGATCAGGTCGAAGGCGAGCGACAGGGGCCGTGGCGGCACGGCGGGCGCGAGCGGCGACATCAGTGTGAACGGGGCGACAGGCCCTAGGCTCCGTCGCTGCCCAGCGCTTCTTCGGGCGCGCGCGTGACCTTGAACCAGCGCACGGCGCCACCGCGCGTGAGCATCACGGTGAACACCAGGCCGTTCAGCGTCAGCGCCTCGGCACGCCGCGGCACATGGCCCAGCTCGTGCGCGACCAGACCGCCGATGGTGTCGAACTCCTCTTCGGGCAGCTTCACGCCGAAGGCTTCGTTGACGGCGCTGATGTCGGCGTCGCCGGCCACCCGGTGGCTGCCGTCGGCGAGCGTGTAGACGCTGCTCTCGCCGTCCTTGTCGTCGAACTCGTCCTCGATCTCGCCGACGATCTCTTCGAGCACGTCCTCGATGGTGATCAGCCCGGCCGTGCTGCCGAACTCGTCGATCACGATCGCCAGGTGGTTGCGGTTGGAGCGGAAGTCGCGCAGCAACTCGTTCAGCCCCTTGGACTCGGGCACGAACACCGCCGGGCGCAGCAGCGTGCGCAGGTTCAGCTCCGGGGCGCGCTGCAGCTTCAGCAGGTCCTTGGCCATCAGGATGCCGATGACGTTCTCGCGCTGGCCCTCGTAGACCGGAAAGCGGGAGTGGCCGGTGTCGATGACGACGTGCAGCACCTCGTCGTAGGGCGAATCGATGCTCAGCAAGTCCATGCGGGGCGCGGCGACCATCACGTCGCCGGCCGTCATGTCGGCCATGCGGATGACGCCCTCGAGCATCATGCGCGACTCAGGGGCGATCAGGTCGCGATCTTCCGCATCGGCCAGGGTTTCGATCAGCTCGTCGGTCGAATCGGGGCCGGGGTGGACGAACTCGACGATGCGCTGGAAAAGGTTGCGCTTGTCGGCCAGCGGAGGGTGCCGGTCGCCCGGCTTGGGGCGGCCGGACTGACCAGAATGGGGTTCGGACATCGCGCGGTGGCGAGCAGTGAGCAGGGCGCCAGCTTACCGCAACGGGATTTCCCAAGTGTGCTAGCTTGGCGGGTTGCCAACCGCCCGGGCGCCCCGATCTGCGGGAACACGCCGGGCACACCGCGGGCACACGGCCCGACATTGCTACAGGACGAACACCATGGCCCTCATTCCCGCCACCATCCTCACGGGCTTCCTCGGCTCGGGCAAGACCACGCTGCTCAAGCGGGTGCTGACCGAGGCCCACGGCCAGAAGATCGCCGTCGTCGAGAACGAATTCGGCGACGAGAACATCGACAACGAGATCCTGGTGCACGACAGTCAGGAGCAGATCATCCAGCTGAACAACGGCTGCGTGTGCTGCACCATCCGCGAGGACCTGCGCACCACGCTCAGCGACCTGGCGGCGAAGAAGCGCAAGGGCGAGCTCCACTTCGACCGCGTCGTCATCGAGACCACCGGGCTGGCCGACCCGGGCCCGGTGGCGCAGACCTTCTTCATGGACGACGAGATCGCCGAGAGCTACCTGCTCGACTCGATCCTGACGCTGGTCGACGCCAAACACGGCAACACCCAGCTCGACGAACGCCAGGAAGCGCGACGCCAGGTGGGCTTCGCCGACCAGATCTTCATCAGCAAGGCCGACCTCGTGGACGAGGAGGCGCTCGAAGACCTGGCCCACCGCGTCAAGCACATGAACCCGCGGGCACCGCAGCGCCGCGTCAACTTCGGCGAGGTGCCGATTTCGGAGGTGTTCGACCTGCGCGGCTTCAACCTGAACGCCAAGCTCGACATCGACCCGGACTTCCTGAAAGCCGACGAGCACGACCACGCCCATCACGATCATGAT
>DASWVR010000057.1:0-4208 GCA_036401155.1 Piscinibacter sp.
AGGCGCGGCGCCCTCCGGGCGACCTGCGCTGACGTGGAGATCTCCGCAGGGTTCACCTGCGCCAACCACTGGGAAGCGTACCGCGGGCCCAACCCCGCGATCAGCCGTTCGCCTGGGCAGCCCTTGTTCCATGAACAGGGACCACCGTCTTAAGGACTGCCGCATGTTCCATCGCAACATCCTCGTCGAACAAACCGATCCCGAGCTCTGGGCCGCCATCCAGGCCGAGAACCGCCGCCAGGAAGAGCACATCGAGCTCATCGCCAGCGAAAACTACGCCTCGCCGGCCGTGATGGCCGCCCAGGGCACGCAGCTCACCAACAAGTACGCCGAGGGCTATCCCGGCAAGCGCTATTACGGCGGCTGCGAAAACGTGGACATCGCCGAGCAGCTCGCGCTCTCGCGGATCAAGCAGATCTTCGGCGCCGAAGCGGCCAACGTCCAGCCGCACTCGGGCGCGCAAGCCAACGAGGCCGTTTTCCTCGCCTTCCTCAAGCCCGGCGACACCATCATGGGCATGAGCCTGGCCGAAGGCGGCCACCTCACCCACGGCATGGCGCTCAACATGAGCGGCAAGTGGTTCAAGGTGGTGAGCTACGGCCTCGACGCCAACGAGGCGATCGACTACGAGCAGATGGAGCGCCTGGCCCACGAGCACAAGCCCAAGCTGATCATCGCCGGCGCGTCGGCCTACAGCCTGCGCATCGACTTCGAGCGCTTCGCCCGGGTGGCGAAGGCGGTCGGCGCGATCTTCATGGTCGACATGGCGCACTACGCCGGGCTGATCGCCGCCGGCGTCTACCCCAACCCGGTGCCGCATGCCGACGTGGTGACCTCCACCACCCACAAGAGCCTGCGCGGCCCGCGCGGCGGCATCATCCTGATGAACGACGAGGCGATCGCCAAGAAGATCAACAGCGCGATCTTCCCCGGCATCCAGGGCGGCCCGCTGATGCACGTGATCGCGGCCAAGGCGGTGGCCTTCAAGGAAGCGCTGTCGCCGGACTTCAAGCTGTATCAGCAGCAAGTGGTGAAGAACGCCGCCGCGCTGGCCGACACGCTCGCCGCCCGCGGCCTGCGCATCGTCAGCGGCCGCACCGAAAGCCACGTAATGCTGGTCGACCTGCGCCCCAAGGGCCTGACCGGCAAGGAGGCCGAAACGCTGCTCGGCCTCGCGCACATGACCTGCAACAAGAACGGCATCCCGAACGACCCGCAGAAGCCGATGGTCACGAGCGGCATCCGCCTCGGCTCGCCCGCGATGACCACGCGCGGCTTCAAGGAGGAACAGGCACGCGCGACGGCGAACCTGATCGCCGACGTGCTGGACCGCCCGCACGACGAGGCGAACACCGCCGCGGTGCGCGCCAAGGTCGCAGCACTGACGCGCGACTTTCCGGTCTACCGCTAACCCACACGGCCCGCTTCACCGCGGGCCTTCTTGTATGCGTTGCCCTTTCTGCAGTAACGAAGACACCCAGGTCGTCGAGACGCGCGAGTCCGACGAGGGCGACGTTGTGCGCCGTCGGCGCCGCTGCCAGAGCTGCGACAAGCGCTTCACGACCTACGAACGCGCCGAGATCGCGCTGCCCTCGGTGGTGAAGAAGGACGGCACACGCGCCGAGTTCGACCCGGCGAAGATCCGCGCCTCGATGTCGCTGGCGCTGCGCAAGCGGCCCGTCAGCGTGGAACAGATCGACGCCGCGATGGAGCGAATCCAGGAGAAGCTGCTCAACAGCGGCGCCAAGGAAGTGCCATCCACGCGCCTGGGCGAGCTCGTCATGCGCGAACTCAAGCGAATCGACAAGGTGGCCTACGTGCGCTTCGCCTCGGTCTACCGCAGCTTCGAAGATGTCGACGAGTTCAGGCAGCTGATCCGCGACATCTGAACCACTTCCGACCCCCGCCGGAGGGGTCCGCTGTTCCCACCTGGTGGGGACGCGCAGCGTCCGGCCGATTCGTAAAGTCCTCCTCACGAATTCAACGGGAGGGGGACATGGCAACAAGCCATCGGCAACGCGGCGTCACGCTGATCGAAGCCGTCATCGTGGTCGCCATCGCAGCGATCACCGCGTCGTCGGCGGCGCCGGCGTTCAACCGCTTCATCGAGAAGCAGCGCCTGGACGGTGCGGCCGCGCAGCTCGCCGCTGACCTTCACTTCACCCGCGCCGAATCGGTGCTGCGCAACAGCAGCCTGCGCCTGACGGTCCAGACGACACCCTGGGGCAGCTGCTACATCGTGCACAGCGGTGCAGCCGGCGAGTGCGCCTGCCCCGAGAGCGGCCCGGCCCAGTGCACCGGCGACGCGCGCGAAGTGAAGACCGTGCAGTGGCCCGCCGCGCAGAAGATCGCGCTGCAGGGCAACGTCGGCTCGATCCTGTTCGACCCGCTGCACGGCACCAGCACGCCCACCGGCACCTTGAAGGTGGTCGCGGCCAGCGGCCGCGCGCTGCACCATGTCGTCAACGTGATGGGTCGCGTGCGCACCTGCTCCCCCCAGGGCAGCGTCGCCGGCTACGCGGTGTGTGCGTGATGGCCGCCCGCACCTCGCGCCGCGCCTGCGCCGGCTTCACGCTGATCGAACTGATGTGCACCTTGGCGGTGGCCGGCGTCCTGTCGTCGATGGCCTACCCCAGCTATCAGAACGTGGTTCACAAGACACGCCGATCCGATGCCCACGTCGCCCTGCTGCAGCTGCAGATGGCGCAGGAGCGCTTCCGCGCCGACAACCCACGTTATGGCAGCCTGGCCGACCTTCGCTTCGCCGCCCGCTCGCCGCTGCGCCATTACACGCTCGAGGTGGCGTCGAACGACGCCCATGGCTTCGAGCTGCGGGCGAGCGCCCAGGGCGCCCAGCTCGCGGACACGACCTGCCGTCATCTGTCGCTGGAGGTGACGGGCCACAACGTGACACGCGCGTCGGGCCCCGACACGCGCTTCGCCAACGACGCCGCCGCGAACCGTCACTGCTGGGGCGGCCTGTGACGCCGCCGCGCCAGCGCGGCTTGTCGCTGGTCGAGCTGATGATCGGGCTGGCGATCGGCCTGTTCATCGTCGCGACGGCCACTTCGCTGCTGCTCGACCGCATCCGAGAACATCGCGCGCTGCTGATCGAAAGCCGCCTGATGCAGGACCTGCGCACGGCCGCCGACCTGGTGTCTCGCGACCTGCGGCGCGCCGGCTACTGGGGCGAGTCGACGGCCGGCCTGCCGCGCGGCGGCGCGGCCGCGGCGGCCAACCCGTACACCGCCCTTGCGCCGGCCGCGGCGGCATCCGATGCGGTGAGCTTCCGCTTCTCGCGCGACGCCGGCGAGAACCACGCGGTCGACGGCAACGAGCAGTTCGGCTTCAGGCTGCGTCGCGGCGTGATCGAGATGCTGCTCGGCAGCGGCAACTGGCAGGCGCTGACCGACAGCGGCACGATGATCGTGACGGCCTTCAGCGTGACGCCGCGCGTCGACGAGATCACCCTGCAGGCGCTGTGCGAGAAGGCCTGCGCCGCCGGCGCCGCCGACTGCCCGCCGAAGCAGCAGCTGCGCAGCTTCGGCGTGGCGATCACCGGCCGCTCGAGCGCCGACGCCGGTGTCGTGCGCGGGGTGCGCTCCCAGGTGCGGCTGCGCAACGACGTCATCGTCGGCGCCTGCCCGGCATGAACACGATGCGCTCCAGCCTGCCCCGCAGCCAGCGCGGCGCCGCCGCGTTGATCGTCACGCTGGTGCTGTTCTTCGTGATGACCATGATCGCGGCCTACGCCAACCGCAACCATGTGTTCGAGCAGCGTGCCTCGGCCAACCAGTACCGCGCCGCGCAGGCTTTCGAAGCCGCCGAAGCCGGTGCCGACTGGGCCTTCGCGCAGCTCAATCGTGCGCAGCGTGTCGACGCACGCTGCGAACCCGACGCGAGCGCGGCGGCGAGTTTTCGCGAGCGCCATCTCGCGGTGGACGCAGCCACCGGGCTGCTGGTGCCCACCACCTGGGACGACGCGGGCGCCCCCGCGCCGTTGCAGGCGGTATGCGTGAGCCATGGCAGCGGCTGGGACTGCAGCTGCCCGAGCGATGGCGAACCCGCCCTCGCCGCCCCGGCCGCGGCCGGGCCGTCGCCCGCGTTCATGGTGCGGTTCGAGGCGACGCCGCGGCCCGGCGTCGTGCGGCTGCTCGCCACCGGCTGCACCCAACTCGGCGGCGCCTGCCTGCCGAGCGCCGGCGGCA
>DASWVR010000058.1:0-50090 GCA_036401155.1 Piscinibacter sp.
ACGAACAACATCCATGTCTGAACCCATCATTGCCGTGGAGCGTGTCACCAAGCAGGTGCAGGACTCCACCGGTACCTTGACCATTCTCCACGAGATCAGTTTCACGCTTCAGCGCAAACAGTCGTGCGCCATCGTCGGCGCATCGGGTTCGGGAAAGAGCACGCTGCTGTCGATCATCGCCGGGCTCGACACGCCGACCTCCGGCAGCGTCAGGCTCGCCGGCACCGACCTGTTCTCGCTCGACGAAGACGCCCGCGCCGCGGTGCGTGCCTCCAGGCTGGGCTTCGTGTTCCAGAGCTTCCAGTTGCTCGGCAACCTGACGGCGCTCGAGAACGTGATGCTGCCGCTGGAGCTGCAGGGCCGCAGCGACGCCCGGCTGCAGGCCGGCGAGATGCTGCGCCGGGTGGGCCTCGGCGAGCGGCTGCGCCACTACCCCAAGGTGCTCTCCGGCGGCGAGCAGCAGCGCGTGGCGCTGGCGCGCGCCTTCGTCGTGCGGCCGGCGGTGCTGCTGGCCGACGAGCCCACCGGCAGCCTGGACTTCGCCACCGGAGGCAAGGTCATGGAGCTGATGTTCGACCTCAACCGCGAGGCCGGCACGACGCTGGTGCTGGTGACGCACGACCGCGCGATCGCCGAGCGCTGCGATCGGCAGTTGCACATCGAGGCCGGCCGGGTCAACATCGACGATGCCGCGATGGTCTAGGGCCTGTTAACGCTATTGGAGGGTTCGCGTGACTCAGCAAGACGGCGCCCGCAAGGCGCAAAGCGCACCCGTAGCGGTGCCTACGGGGAGCATTTGCAACGCGGCGGGCGCCGTTTTGCTGAGATCACCCGCAGGGCCGGTGCCTGCGAGGCCACTGGGCGGCGTTGCACGCTCGTTGTGTGGCCGGGCCACACGGCCTCGCGTGCGCCTTGCCCAGTGGCCGCGCAGGCACCGGCGCGAACCCTCCAATAGCGTTAACAGGCCCTAGCCAGCGCGCCGATCCCACCACCAAAGGAGACACGATGAAAGCCGCCATCGACGCCGATGCCTTGATCGACATGTTTTCCAGCGCCAGCGCCAAGCAGGGCGAACAGCTGCGCAACGCCGTGTGCCAGGCCACGCTCGGTGCGCTGCAAGGGCGCGAGCTGAGCCTGAAGAACATTCGCGACGTGCTGAAGACGATGACCAAGGCCGCCTCGGCCGGCGCCGCGCAGAACAGCGGTGCGGGCGTCGACGTCGAGCAGCTGCTCGACAAGGCGGTGGCGGGCATGGACGACGCGTTGCTGAAGGCCGTCGAGGCCAACCGCATGGCCTTGCAGCAGTTCGCCGACCAGGGTGTCGGCGTGCAGGAAAAGCAGCTGAAGAAGGCGGTGCAGGAACTCGAGAAGATGGAAGACACCTTCATGGGCGTCCTGCAGAAGGCGGCCGAGGCGGCCAACGAGCAGATGGGCCGCCCCTGGAGCGCGGTGCTGGAGAAGCTGCAGGCCGGCGGCACGCTCTCGGGCGCGCAGGCGTCGTCCACCGCCGAGCAGTTCGCGCAGATGCAGAGCGCCATGCGAAACAGCCGCGCCGCCGGCCTGAAAGCGGCGCAGGCGCTGGCGGAAAGCTACACCGCGCTCGTCAGCGGGGTGCTGATCGGCATGTCCGAAGCGCTGCAGCAGGGCGGCGCCTCCGCGGCGAAGACGGCGCGCAAGAAGTAGCGCGAGCGCCCAAGCCCGTCACCCCGGCGAACGCCGGGGTCCATGGATTCGTACGTGAGTCCGCCCCGATGGACCCCGGCTTTCGCCGGGGTGACGTTTTCGAGGTGCGGCTGACGATGTCGAGGCGCGGCCGACGTTGTCGAGCTGCGGCGTCGGATCGAGGAGTCAGCCGGAGTATCAAGCCACGCCCGCGGATCCGGCTCTGCCGGTCCGCCAGGCGGCGCCCCTCGGGGGCAGGAGCGCAGCGACTGGGGGGCTCTATCAATTAGAGAACTTGTAGTCCGTCTTCGCCTTGGCCCGGATGTCGTCGCGGAACTTGGCGAGCTTGGCCTGGGTGAGGCGCTGCTCGATCTGCGGCTTCACGTCGGCCAGCGGCGGGAACTGCGCTTCGCGGGTGTCTTCGAGCTTGATGATGTGGTAGCCGAACTGCGACTTCACCGGCTCCTGCGTCATCTCGCCCTTCTTCAGCTTGGTCATCGCCTGGCCGAACTCCGGCACGTAGGAATCGGGCTTGGCGAAGTCGAGGTCGCCGCCGTTCTCGGCCGAGCCCGGGTCCTTGGAGCTCTTCTTGGCCACGTCCTCGAACTTGGCGCCGCCGTTGATCTGCTTGACCAGCGCCTTGGCCTCGTCTTCCTTCTCGACCAGGATGTGGCGCGCACGGTACTCGGTGCCGCTGGACTGGGCCTTGAACTTGTCGTACTCGGCTTGCACTTCGGCGTCGGTGACGGGGTTCTTCTTGCGGTAGTCCTCGAACAGCTCGCGGATCATGATCTGCTGGCGGGCGAACTCCATCTGCTGCTTGTACTCGGGCGAGGCCCCGAGGCCGCGCTTCTCGGCCTCCTGCATGAACATCTCGCGCATCACCACCTCATCGCGGGCCTGCTGCTCGAGCTCGGGCGTCTTCGGCTGGCCTTGCTTGGTGGCTTGCGTAATCAGCGCGTCGACACGCGACTTCGGCACCGGCTTGCCGTTGACCACGGCCACGTTCTGGGCGTTTGCAGCCAGCGGCGCCAGCAGCGCGAACGAAACGCATGCTGCGGCAACGGAAAACTTACTCATGGGGCGGGAGCCTTTCAAAACTCGGGTGCGACGTGGGGCCTGGCGGCGCGCTGCGGCGCTCAGGCGGTGGTTGACTGCAGGGGAAGGGGGAAAGTTCAGTTCTCGCCCGGCGCGCGGGCCTCGATGGCCAGGGCGTGGATGCCACGCGGGATCAGCTGATCGAGGGAATCATATACGAGGCGGTGGCGCGCCAAACGTGACAAGCCGTTGAAGCGCTCGCTGACGATTCGCACCGAAAAATGCCGGCCCTCGCGCGCGCCCGCATGACCCGCATGCAGCTGGCTGTCGTCGCGCACCGCCAGCTCGGCGGGCGCCAATGCGCTGCGCAACGCGGCGTCGATCTGTTCGGCCGTGGGAAATGCACTCATGAGGGCAGTTTCGGGGGTTTGGGCTCTTCGCCCTCGGGCTTCAGGTAGCGGCTCAGGTACAGCACCTGGCCGATCGAGAACGCGATCATCAGCCCGGTGGCGCCGAAGACCTTGAAGCTGGCCCAGGTGGCGGTCGAGAAGCTGTAGGCGACGTAGAGGTTGAGCAGGCCCATCAGGCCGAGGAAGGCGATCCAGGCGAAGTTCAGCCGCTGCCAGACCTGGGCCGGCAGCTGCATCTCGGCACCCAGCATCTCCTGCAGCAGGTCGCGCCGGAACACCACGCGGCTGGCCCAGAACGCCAGGCCCAGCGCCCAGTAGGCGATGCTCGGCTTCCACTTGATGATGACGGGGTTGTGGAAATACACGGTGGCGCCGCCAAGCACGATCACCAGCGCCAGCGTGATCCACAGCATCAGGTGCACCGGCCGCCCGGTCAGCTTGAGCAGCGCCACCTGCACCAGCGTCACGACGCTCATCACCACGGTGCCGATGAGGATGGGCGCCTCCTCCTGTCCGACCACACCGCCGGAGACCATGAAGCCGAGGTAGGTCGTCGCGACCGCGGCTGCCCACTCCTTGTTCTTGTCGGCGTACTGGAAGGTGCCGAAGAAGAGGATCAGCGGCAGGAAGTCGAGGAACAGTTTCATGGAGGGGTCCGGCTGGGGATCGAATCGACGATCCTGGCTCGGGCGCGGATCACTTCTTTTCGGGCTCGAAGTTTATCGCTGCCGAGTTGATGCAGAACCGCTCGCCCGTGGGGGCCGGTCCGTCCTCGAACACGTGGCCCAGGTGCGAGCCGCAGTTGTTGCAGCGCACCTCGACGCGAACCATGCCGTGGCTCTGGTCGACGACCCGTTCGATCACCTCTGAGTTGATCGGCTGGAAGTAGCTCGGCCAGCCGCAGCCGGCGTCGAACTTGGTGCCCGAGTCGAACAGCGGCGTGCCGCAGCCGACGCAGTTGTACCTGCCCTGGTCCCAATGGTTCCAGTATTGGCCGCTGAACGCCCGCTCGGTGGCGGCGTGGCGGGCCACCTCGTACTGCATCGGGTCGAGCTGGGCACGCCACTCTTCGTCCGTCTTCTTGACCTTGTACTCGCTCATGATGAACAGGACACCTCGATATGTTGCGCCCAGTCGGGCGGAAAGTCGGCATACGCCCCGTGTTCCGGTTGTTCGTCGTAAGGCCGGCTCAGAACTTTCAGCAGCCGGCGCACCTCGCCGAAGTCGCCACCCTGCGCCCGGTGGATCGCTTCCTGCGCCAGGTGGTTGCGCAGGATGAACTTCGGGTTGACGCGGTTCATCGCCGCGGCGCGCGCGGCGTCGTCGCTGTTTTCGGCGCGCAGCCGTTCGCGGTAGCGCCGCGCCCAGGCGTCGAAGGCGTCGCGGTCGACGAACAGGTCGCGCACGGCGTGGTTGCCGGCGTCGTCGGCGCTGCCGAACTGCGCGAGGCGCCGGAAGGCGATGGCGTAGTCGGTCCGATCCTGGGCCAGGCGCTTGAGCAGATCGTCGATCAGCGCAGTGTCGCCGTCGCGCTCGGTGGCGAGCCCCAGCTTGGCGCGCATGCGCGCCTGCAGCGCCCGCGGGAACACCTTCTTGTACGGCTCCAGCGCCTCGAGCGCCTGGTCGGTGTCGTCGAACAGCGGCAGCATTCCCTGCGCCAGCGCGTGCAGATTCCAGAAGCCCACGCTCGGCTGGCGCGCAAAGGCGTAGCGGCCCTGGTGGTCCGAATGGTTGCAGATGTGGCCGGGGTCGAAGGCGTCGAGAAAGCCGAACGGCCCGTAGTCGATCGTCAGCCCGAGGATGGACATGTTGTCGGTGTTCATCACGCCGTGGCAGAAGCCGATCGCCTGCCAGTGCGCCATCAGCTCGGCGGTGCGGCGCGCGACGCCCTCCAGCAGCGCCGTGTAGGGCTGCGGCGCGTCGCGGCAGGCGGGGTAGTAGGCATCGATGACGAAGTCGGCCAGCCGGCGCAGCGCCTCGTGGTCCTGCGCGGTGTGCGTGAAGTGCTCGAAGTGGCCGAAGCGGATGAAGCTCTCGGCCACGCGCGCGCAGACGGCGGCGCCTTCGATGCTCTCGCGCCGCACCGGCAGCGGCGAGGCCGTGACGCACAGCGCGCGGGTGGTCGGCACCCCGAGCGCGTGCATCGCCTCCGAGCAGAGAAACTCGCGGATCGACGAGCGCAGCACGGCGCGGCCGTCGCCCATGCGCGAGTAGGGCGTGAGGCCGCTGCCTTTGAGCTGCAGCTCGCGCGGCCCGTTCGGTCCGTCGACCTCGCCCAGCCACAGCGCGCGGCCGTCGCCCAGCTGGCCGGCCCAGACGCCGAACTGGTGGCCGCTGTAGGCGCTGGCGAGGGTCTGCATGCCCGGCCACAGCGCGTTGCCGCTGAAGACCTGCAGCGCCTGCCAGTCGTCGCGCTGCCACCAGTCGGGCGGCAGCCCGACGTCGGCCGCGCAGGCATCGCTCACCGCCACCCAGTGCGGATCGGGCACGCCCTGGGCCGGCAGCGCAGTGTAGAAACTGCCGCCGAGCGCGGCGAAGCGGTTCGTCCAGCGCAGCGGCGGAGCGGACGAGACGGCGGGCGGCAGCAGGACGGCGCTCATCGGGGCAGTGTAGGCGGCGCTGTGAGCCCGCAGCCGGGGTAGGGAGGCTCAGGGCCTGGGTGTACGGGACGAGTAGTCCTGGGCCTAATGGATCAAGCCCTGCCGTACCGCGTACAGCACCAGCTCCGCGTTGCTGGCCAGGCCCAGCTTGGCGAGGATGTTGGTGCGGTGGGTGCTGACCGTCTTCACGCTGATCATCATCTCCTCGCCGATCTCGGTCAGCGGCTTGCCCTTGACGATCATCAGCATGATCTGGTGCTCACGCACAGTCAGCCGCTGGTGCGCCGGGCGCGTGTCGCGGCCGCCGAGCTGCATCTGGATGCTCGGCGCAGCCTGCGGGCTCAGGTACTGGCCGCCGGCGGCCACGCGGCGGATGGCACCCAGCAGCTCGGCCGGCTCGGCGTCCTTGGCGATGTAGCCGTTGGCGCCGGCCTGGATGGCCACCAGTGCGTACTGCTGCTCCGGGTACATCGAGAGCATCAGGATCGGCAGCCGCGGCAACTCGGCGCGCATCGAGGCGAGCACCTCCAGGCCGCTGCGGCCCTCCATGTTGATGTCCAGAACGACGATGTGGAAGGGCCGGCTGCGCACCTTGTCCATCGCCTCGATGCCGTTGCGCGCCTCGTCGGCCACCCGCAGGTCGGGCTCGTCGAGGAACAGTCGCTTCAGGCCCGAGCGGAAGATCGTGTGGTCGTCGACCAGCAGCACGTCGATGGCGGTCGTCATAGCAGGGGAACGCTCAGGGCGAGGCGGGTGCCGGCGCCCGGCTGCGACTCGATCCGCAGGCTGCCGCCCAGTTCGCGGGCGCGTTCGCGCATCGTCAGCAGGCCGAGCGAGCAGGGCTTGGCGCAGCAGACGTCGAAACCGATGCCGTCATCGCTCACCTCGACGCGCAGAAGGTCGGCACCCTCGGCCGAAAGCCGCACGCCGACGCGGGTCGCCCGCGCGTGCCGGGCGACGTTGGTCAGCGCCTCCTGGACGATGCGGTAGACGGCGGTGGCCGCCTTGGGCGACAGCCGCAGCGTCGGCGTGGCCGCGTCCAGCGTGCAGGCGACGCCGTGGCGGGCCTCGAAAGCCTGCAGCGCCTGCTCGATCGCCACCGACAGGTCGAGGTGGTCGAGCACCCCGGGGCGCAGCTCCTCGGCGATGCGCCGCACCGCGGCGATCGTCTCCTGCGTCAGCGCGAGCAGCCCCTCGGTGATCTCCTTCAGCTCGGGCGTGTCGGCGCGGCGCAGCACGCGGTTCACGTCCATCTTCATCGAGGTCAGCATGCCGCCCAGCACGTCGTGCACTTCGTGCGAAAGCCTGAGCCGCTGCTCTTCGAGCAGCCGGCTGGTGTGGCTGGCGAGCTGCTGCAGCTGCTCGTTGGAGCGGCGCAGCGCCTCCTCGCCGCGCACGCGCTCGGTGATGTCGATGCCCACGCCCACCACCGCCGGCCGGCCGCGGTACGGCAGCCGCGTGCCGTGCACCTCGATCAGCACGGTGTGGCCGTCTCGGTGGCGGCCCCGGGTGATGTAGCGCATGGTCGGCGGGTTGCCTTCGATGCGGCGGCGCAGCCGGTCGAGCACCTCGTCGAGGAACTCCGGCGGCACGAAGTCCGAGACGTGGCGCCCGACCATCTGCTCCGGGGTGATGCCCACCAGCGCGGCCCAGGTGGCGTTGACGTACTGGAATCGCTCGTCCTGGATCACGTACATGCCGGCGATCGACTGGTCGACCAGGAAGGCGTACGGGATGTCGGGTGCGGGGGGCAGGGCGCTCATCGTCTGGCGAACGATCATAGGGGCGCGAACTGTCGTGCGCACGACAGCGGATCTGCAGGGCTTCCCTATGATGATCCCGGAAGTTTCCTATGCCCGCCTAGGCGCCGCGCCGATATCGTGCGGTGCGCTGCCTCGAGGGGATCGCAGAGCAGGGTAAACAGCAGGGAACCGGGCCGCCCGGCTTCCTATCATCTTTTCGTCGCAACAAGAACTCACGGAGACAACCAGGCCCGGCTTGATGGGTCAGATGATGCAGATGCCGTTGATGATCTCGTCGCTGATCGTGCACGCGGCGCGTCACTTCGGCGTCACGGAGATCGTCTCCAAGCGGGCCGAAGGCGACATCCACCGCACCGACTGGAAGGCCACCGAACTGCGCGCCCGCAAGCTGGCGCAGGCGCTGGCGCGGCTGGGCTGCGCCGCCGGCGACCGCGTCGCAACGCTGGCCTGGAACGGCTACCGCCACCTCGAGATCTACTACGCCACGTCGGGCTCGCAGCTGGTGTGCCACACCATCAACCCCCGCCTGTTCCCCGAGCAGATCGCCTGGATCGCCAACGACGCCGACGACAAGGCGCTGTGTTTCGACCTGACCTTCCTGCCGCTGATCGAGAAGCTGGCGCCGGCGCTCAAGACCGTCAAGCACTTCGTGCTGATGACCGACCGGGCCCACATGCCGGCGCAGACCGGCATCCCCAACCTGCTCTGCTACGAGGAGCTGGTCGAGGCCGAGAACGGCGACTACGCCTGGCCCGAATTCGACGAGAACACCGCGTCGAGCATCTGCTACACGTCGGGCACCACCGGCAACCCCAAGGGCGCCGTCTACAGCCACCGTTCGACGATCCTGCACGCCTACGCGTCGGCGCTGCCCGACTCGCTCGGCTGCGCCGCCAAAGACGTGATCCTGCCGGTCGTGCCGATGTTCCACGTCAACGCCTGGGGCCTGCCCTATTCGGTGCCGCTGGTCGGCGCCAAGCTCGTGTTCCCCGGTCCGCACCTGGACGGCAAGTCGCTCTACGAGCTGTTCGAGGAAGAGAAGGTCACCTTCAGCGCCGGCGTGCCGACCGTCTGGCTGGGCCTGATCACCTACGCGCAGCAGAACAAGCTCAAGTTCAGCAGTTTCAAGCGCACGGTGATCGGCGGCTCGGCCTGCCCGCCGGCGATGATGCGAACGCTGGAAGACGAGTTCGGCGTCGAAGTCATTCATGCCTGGGGCATGACCGAGATGTCGCCGATCGGCACCGTCTCCAAGCTCAAGAGCAAACACGACGCGCTCGACCCGCAGGCGCGGCACAAGCTGCTCGAGAAGCAGGGCCGCGTCGTCTACGGCGTCGACATGATGATCCTCGACGACAACGACAAGCCGCTGCCCTGGGACGGCCAGGCGTCGGGCAACCTGGTGGTGCGCGGCCCGTGGGTGATCGACCGCTACTTCCAGCACAGCGGGTCGCCGCTGGTCAAGGTGGATGGGCGGGACTGGTTCCCCACCGGCGACGTCGCGACGATCGACGCCGACGGCTTCATGCAGATCACCGACCGCAGCAAGGACGTGATCAAGTCGGGCGGCGAGTGGATCAGCTCGATCGACCTCGAGAACATCGCGATGGCGCACCCGGCGGTTCATGAGGCCGCCGCCATCGCCTGCAGGCACCCCAAGTGGGACGAGCGGCCGCTGCTGGTGGTGGTGAAGAAGCCCAATGCCGAGGTGACAGCGCAGGAACTGCTCGGCTTCTTCGAAGGGCGCATCGCGAAGTGGCAGATCCCCGACGACATCGTCTTCGTGGCCGAGATCCCGCACACGGCCACCGGCAAGATCCAGAAGCTGAAGCTGCGAGAACAATTCAAGGAGCACCGTCTACCCGGCGCATGACGAGCGCGTTCTGTCTCTAGCGCGACAAACAGGCGGGGTAGTCCCTCACACCTCACGAGCGCTACTTCCAGTACCTTTGACAGTTGTTGTCAGCATCACGGAGATCTATCAAATGAAGCTCTCGAAAATTTCCTTCGGCCTCCTCGTCGGCACCTCGATGCTGATGTCCGCCAACCTCGCGCTGGCGCAAGCCAAGCCGGGCGCCAAGCCGCTCGCCGGCGAGACGATCAAGATGGTGCGCATCGACGCGCTGTCCGGCCTGATGGCGCCGGTGGGCTCCAACCAGCTCAAGAGCTATCAGTTCTTCGCCGAGAAGTTCAGCGGCAACAACCCGGCCGGCGTGAAGTTCGAGGTCACCGGCATCGACAACAAGCTGAGCCCGACCGAGACCCTGAACGCGCTGAAGTCGGCCATCGACCAGGGCGTGCGCTACGTCATCCAGGGCAACGGCTCGTCGGTCGCCGCGGCGATGATCGACGCCGTCAACAAGCACAACGAGCGCAACCCGGGCAAGGAAGTCGTGTACCTGAACGACGCCGCCGTCGACCCCGACTTCACCAACAGCAAGTGCAGCTACTGGCATTTCCGCTTCGACGCCGACACGTCGATGAAGATGGAAGCGCTGACGACCTTCATGAAGGACCAGCCGGACGTCAAGAAGGTCTACCTGCTGAACCAGAACTACTCGCACGGCCACCAGGTCGCCAAGTTCGCCAAGGAGAACCTGGCCCGCAAGCGCCCGGACATCCAGATCGTCGGCGAAGACCTGCACCCGCTCGCGCAGGTGCGCGACTTCGCGCCCTACATCGCCAAGATCAAGGCATCGGGCGCCGACACCGTGATCACCGGCAACTGGGGCTCGGACCTCTCGCTGCTCGTCAAGGCGGCCAACGAAGGCGGCTACAACGGCAAGTTCTACACCTACTACACCGGCGTCAGCGGCACCCCGACGGCGCTGGGCCAGGGCGGCGCGGGCCGCGTGTACCAGATCGCCTACAGCCACTACAACATGGGCGGCCAGATGGACGCCTGGATGAAGGAGTTCAAGCAGCGCTTCAACGACGACTTCTACACCGGCTCCGTGATCCACATCTTCACGGTGCTCTCGCAGGCCATGGCCAACGCGAAGTCCACCGACCCGGTGAAGGTGGCGGCCGCGATGGAGGGCCTCAAGGTCAAGAGCTTCAACGGCGAAGTCGAGGTGCGCAAGGCCGACCACCAGCTGCAGCAGCCGCTGTACCTGACGGTCTGGCAGAAGGCCGACGCCAAATACTCCTACAGCCCGGAGAACACCGGCATGACGCTCGCCCCGGTGAAGGAGTTCCCGTCCTACATCTCGAGCACGCCGACGAGCTGCCAGATGAAGCGCCCCTCCAACGGCTGAACGAGGTCATCTCCCAGGGTTCTGGGCCCGATCGGGTTGCACTCATCGGGCCTTTTTCTTTGATTCTTCCGTAGTACGTCATCCCGGCGAAAGCCGGGATCCACCCCGGCCATGGTCGCTGACCGATCCTATGGATCCCGGCCTTCGCCGGGATGACGTGCGGACGGTCGAGCGCCTGCGGGCGCATAGTGGCGACCTGCCACCACCATCACACGGACCGACACGATGGAGTTCTTCACCGTTTCGATGCTCAACGGGCTGAGCTACGGCCTGCTGCTGTTCATGCTGAGCTCGGGCCTCACGCTCATCTTCAGCATGATGGGCGTGCTCAACTTCGCCCACGCGAGTTTCTACATGGTGGGCGCCTATGCGGCCTACACCATCTCGCGCATCGTCGGCTTCTGGCCCGCGCTGTTCATCGCGCCGCTGTTGGTCGGCATCATGGGCGCCGCCTTCGAGCGCTTCGCGCTGCGCCGGGTGCACAAGTTCGGTCACGTGCCCGAGCTGTTGATCACCTTCGGGTTGTCGTTCGTGATCCTGGAGCTGGTGCAACTGATCTGGGGCCGCACGGCGATGGAGTTCCTGCCGCCCCCGGTGCTGCAGGGGCCGGCCTTCACGCTGATCAACTCGTCGGTCGACGGCATCAGCCTCGTCTGGGGCGCGGCCGGTGCCCAGGCGTGCAGCGCCGCGGACCAGGCAGTGCGCATCGTCTGCTCGCCGTTCCCCGCCACGCGCGGCTTCATGATGTTCGTCGCGCTGATGATGTTGCTCGCGCTGTGGCTCATGCTCACGCGCACGCGCATCGGCCTCGTGATCCAGAGCGCCCTCACGCACCCCGAGATGGTCGAGGCGCTCGGGCACAACGTGCCGCGGGTGTTCATGCTGGTGTTCGGCGCCGGCGCCGCGCTGGCGGGCCTGGCCGGCGTGATCGGCGGCAGCACCTTCGTCACCGAGCCCGCGATGGCGGCCACGGTCGGCGCGGTGATCTTCGTGGTGGTGGTCGTCGGCGGCATGGGCTCGCTGGCCGGCGCATTTCTGGCTTCGATCCTGATCGGTGTGATCCAGACCTTTGCCGTGGCGGTCGACTACTCGGTGATGAGCCTGTTCACGAGCCTCGGATTCGATCTCGGGCCCGCCGCCTCATCCAACACTCTGATGCGGCTCACGATCTCGCAGATCGCCCCGATCCTGCCCTACCTCTTCCTGGTGCTGATCCTGATCTTCCGGCCCAAGGGCCTGCTCGGCACGCGGGAGGGCTGAACGATGTCTGCCGTCATGCCATCCACGTCGACTTCCGCTTCCACGCCTGCCGCATCTGCGGCGACCGCCGGCGCGCCGGCACCGGTCTACAGCTTCCGCCCCTACAACGTCGGCCGTGTCGTCGTCTGGTCGCTGTTCGCCCTCGTGCTGCTGGTGGCGCCGATGCTCTTCACCAGCAGCCACTCGGTGACGATGCTGTCGCAGATGGGCATCGCCATCGTCGCCTGCCTGTCCTACAACATCCTGCTGGGCCAGGGCGGCATGCTCAGCTTCGGGCACGCGGTGTACACCGGGCTCGCGTCGTTCGTGGCCATCCATGCGCTCAATTCCATCGGGGAGGGATTGCCGGTTCCGGTCAGCCTGATTCCGCTGGTGGGCGGTCTCGCCGGCATGCTGGCGGCGGTCGTGCTCGGTTTCGTCACCACCAAGAAGGCCGGCACGCCGTTCGCGATGATCACGCTGGGCCTGGGCGAGCTGGTGTTCGCGATGTCGCTGATGATCCCCGAGTTCTTCGGCGGAGAGGGGGGCGTGTCGGCCAACCGCGTGATCGGCAAGCCGGTGATGGGCATCACCTTCGGCCCCGAGGTGCAGGTCTATTACCTGCTAGCGCTCTACACCTTCGTCTGCACCGCGGCGATATTCGCTTTCACGCGCACGCCGCTCGGCCGCATGCTCAACGCCGTGCGCGACAACCCCGAGCGGGTCGAGTTCATCGGCTACAGCACGCAGCGCGTGCGCTACATCTCGTTCATCATCGCCGGCTTCTTCGCGGGGGTGGCGGGCGGCATGTACGCGCTGAACTTCGAGATCGCCACCGCGGAGGTGGTCGGGGCGGGGCGCTCCGGGGCCTACCTGCTGTTCACCTTCCTCGGGGGCGCGACCTTCTTCTTCGGACCGATCATCGGCGCCATCTGCATGGTGCTGGCCTCGGTGCTGCTGTCGGAGTTCACCAAGGCCTGGCTGCTGTACCTCGGCCTCATCTTCCTCTTCATGGTGATGTATGCGCCCGGCGGCATCGCGAGCCTGATCATGATGAACCTGCGGGTGGCCGCCTTCGGCAAGTTGAGGCGCCTGTGGACGGCCTACCTGGCGCTCGGCGGCGCCGCGCTCGTGGTGCTGATCGGCGCGGCGGCGATGATCGAGATGATCTACCACCTGCAGCTCAACGAGGCGCTGGGCACGACGGTGCGCTTCCTCGGCGCGACGCTGGATGCCAAGGGCATCGACAGCTGGGTCGGGGCGGCATTCGTGACGCTGGTCGGCCTCGCCATGTTCGAGGTCGTGCGCCGGCAATTCTCGGTGCAGTGGGGGCAGATCCAGGAGGAGATCGAGAAGGAGATCAAGAGGAGGGAGGCGCTATGAAGCTCGACCTGACGGAGGTGGCGCCATGAGCGCGTTGCATGCAACGGATGCCGCCCCGGCGGCCTGCGCCATCGAACTGAAGGACCTGCGCCTGTCGTTCGGCAAGACCGAGATCATCCGCGGCGCGAACCTGGCGGTGGCGCCGGGCGAGCGGGTGGCGATCATCGGTCCCAACGGGGCGGGCAAGTCGACGCTGTTCAACCTGATCAGCGGGCGCTTCGGCCCCAGCGCCGGAGAGATCCTGCTCAACGGCCGCCGCATCGACGGCAAGAAGCCGTTCGAGATCAACCGCATGGGCCTCGCGCGCAGCTTCCAGATCACCAACATCTTCGGCCGTCTCTCGGTATTCGAGAACCTGCGCTGCGGCGTGTTGTGGTCCATGGGTTATCGCTACTCGTTCTGGAATCGCCTGTCGCGGCTGCGCGATGCCAACGACCGCGCCGACCAGCTGATGAAGATGATCAAGCTGGACAAGAAGCGCGACACGCTGGCGATGAACCTCACCTACGCCGAGCAGCGTGCGCTGGAAATCGGCATCACCATCGCCGGCGGTGCCGACGTGGTGCTGCTCGACGAGCCGACCGCCGGCATGAGCAAGAGCGAGACGCGCCGCTTCATCGACCTGATCCGCGAGGTGACCATCGGCAAGACGCTGCTGACGGTGGAGCACGACATGGGCGTGGTGTTCGGCCTGGCCGACAAGATCGCGGTGCTGGTGTACGGCGAAGTGATCGCCTTCGACAAGCCGGACGCGGTGCGCGCCAATGCGGCGGTGCAGGAGGCGTATCTCGGCTCGGTGCTGGCCGACCAGCAAGCCACGGAGGCCAAAGTATGAGCAAGGCCGACAGCAGCTCAGTCCGTCATCCCGGCGAAAGCCGGGATCCACGCATTTCTGCGTCGGGACGATGGATCCCGGCTTTCGCCGGGATGACGGCGAAGGAAGGAGCCGTATGAGCGCCACGATGCTGCAGCTGACCGGCCTGCACGCCTTCTATGGCAAGAGCCACATCCTGCATGGCGTGGACATGCGCGTGGGCGAAGGCGAGATCGTGAGCCTGCTGGGCCGCAACGGCTCCGGCCGGTCGACCACGGTGAAGACGATCATGGGTTTGGTCGAGGGCCAGGGCTCGGTGAAGTTCCGAGACAAGGAGATCCTCGGCCAGAAGGCGTTCGAGATCGCGCACCACGGCATCGGCTACGTGCCCGAGAACCGCGACATCTTTCCCAAGCTCACGGTGCACCAGAACCTGCTGCTCGGCGAGAAGCGCGGCAAGAAGAACCCGCGCTGGGGCGCGGACGACATGTACAAGATGTTCCCGCGGCTCAAGGAGCGCCAGCACACCGAGGCGGGCGTGCTGTCGGGCGGCGAGCAGCAGATGCTGACGCTGTGCCGCACGCTGATGGGCGACCCCGACCTGATCATGATCGACGAGCCGACCGAAGGTCTCGCGCCGAAGATCGTCGAACTGGTGGCCGAGTACCTGAAGGAGCTCAAGCGCCGCGGCGTCTCGGTGCTGCTGGTGGAGCAGAAGCTCACCATCGCGCTGGAGATCTCGGAGCGCTGCTACGTGATGGGCCACGGCAGCATCGTCTTCGAGGGCACGCCGGCGGATCTGCGCGCCAATGCGTACATTCGAAAGGAATGGCTCGAAGTGTGATCCGCAGTCGCGGGCCTCACCCACGAGTGCGTGAGGCGTTGGTGAACGCGGAGCGACTTGCACCGTCTCACTGTCCGCCACCTGGTACCCCTGCTGTCACCGCAGAGACAAGCATTCCCGCCGAGCGCGACCTAGAATCGCACGGTCGTTCTATTTCCAGAAAGAGTCCACTCTTTCCCCCTCATACCTGTCCACCTGACGAGGTCCCCATGAGCGCCAAATACGAAGTCCGCGGCCCGGTCGCCGTGATCACCCTCGACAACCCACCCGTCAACGGGCTCGGCTTCGATACCCGCAGGGGCATCACCGACGGCCTCGAGAAGGCCGAAAACGACGCGGCGGTGCAGGCCATCGTCATCACCGGCGCCGGCAAGGCGTTTTCCGGCGGCGCCGACATCAAGGAGTTCGGCTCGCCCAAGGCGCTGGCCGAGCCCAACCTGCTGAGCGTGATCCTCGCGCTCGAAAACAGCAGCAAGCCGGTGGTGGCCGCCATCCACAGCGTCTGCATGGGCGGCGGCCTCGAACTCGCGCTCGGCTGCCACTACCGCGTGGCGCAGGCCGGCACGCAGATCGCGCTGCCCGAGGTCAAGCTCGGCCTGGTGCCGGGCGCCGGCGGCACGCAGCGCCTGCCGCGCGCGATCGGCATCGAGAATGCGCTCAACATGATCGTCAGCGGCGAGCCGGTGCCGAGCGAACTCCTCGCCAAGGCGCCCGGCCAGAAGCTGTTCGACAAGCTGGTCGACGCCAACGTGCTCGACGCGGCGATCGCCTTCGCGCAGGAGAAGGCCGCCGTCCGCCCGCTGCCGCTGGTGCGCAACCTCAAGGCGGAGCATCCCAACGCGCAGGCCTACTTCCAGTTCGCGCGCAACACCGTCGGCGCCATGGCCAAGAACTTCCCCGCGCCGTTGAAGTGCGTCGACGCGGTCGAAGCGGCGGTCACGAAGAAATTCGACGACGGCATGCGCTTCGAGCGCGAGCTGTTCACCGCGCTGATGTTCACGCCCGAGTCCAAGGCGCTGCGCCACGCCTTCGTGGCCGAGCGCGCGACGACCAAGATCCCCGACGTGCCCGCCGACACGCCGGTGCGCGAGATCAAGAAGGTGGCCGTGATCGGCGCCGGCACCATGGGCGGCGGCATCTCGATGAACTTCCTCAACGCCGGCATCCCGGTGGTCATCCTCGAGATGAAGCAGGAGGCGTTGGACCGCGGCGTCGCGACCATCCGCAAGAACTATGAAGCCCAGGTCAAGAAGGGCAAGCTCAAGCAGGACAAGTACGAGCAGCGCATGGCCATGCTCTCGACGACGCTGAACTACGCCGACCTGAAGGACGCCGACCTGGTGATCGAAGCGGTGTTCGAGGACATCGGCGTCAAGGAGACGGTGTTCAAGACGCTCGACGAGGTGATGAAGCCCGGCGCCATCCTCGCCTCCAACACCTCGACGCTGGACGTCAACAAGATCGCCTCGTTCACCAAGCGCCCTCAGGACGTGATCGGGATGCACTTCTTCAGCCCCGCCAACGTGATGAAGCTGCTCGAAGTCATCCGCGGCGAGAAGACCGCCAAGGACGTGCTCGCGACCGTGATGCAGCTGGGCAAGAAGATCAAGAAGACCTGCGTCGTCTCGGGCGTGTGCGACGGCTTCATCGGCAACCGCATGATCGAGCAGTACTCGCGCCAGGCCGGCTTCCTGCTGGAGGAGGGCTGCACGCCGCAGCAGGTCGACAAGGCGGTCGAGAAGTTCGGCTTCGCGATGGGTCCGTTCCGCATGGGCGACCTCGCCGGCAACGACGTGGGCTGGTACATCCGCAAGCGCCGCTACCAGGAGAAGCCGAACATGCGCTACTCCAAGACGGCCGACCTGCTGTGCGAGATGGGCCGCTTCGGCCAGAAGACCGGCGCCGGCTGGTACGACTACGTGCCGGGCAAGCGCGACGCGATTCCCTCGCCCGTGGTCAACGAGATGATCGAGAAGCACCGCGCCGAGCTGGGCGTGACGCCGCGCAAGATCAGCGATGAGGAGATCGTGCACCGCCTGGTCTACGCGCTGGTCAACGAGGGCGCCAAGATCGTCGACGAAGGCATCGCCCTGCGTGCCTCCGACATCGACATGGTCTACCTCACCGGCTACGGCTTCCCGCTGCACCGCGGCGGCCCGATGAACTATGCCGACACGGTGGGCCTGTTCAACGTGGTGCAGGCGATGAAGCGTTTCGCGAGGAACCCGCTGGACGACGCCGAGTTCTGGAAGCCCGCGCCGCTGCTCGCCAAGCTCGCCGCCGAAGGCAAGACCTTCTCCTGATCACACATCAAGGACAGACATCATGACCAATGCCGTCATCGTCTCCACCGCCCGCACGCCGCTCGCCAAGAGCTGGAAGGGCGCCTTCAACATGACCCACGGCGCGACGCTGGGCGGCCACGCCGTCAAGGCCGCCGTCGAACGTGCCGGCATCGACGGCGCGCTCGTCGACGACGTCATCATGGGCTGCGCGACGCCCGAGGGCGCGACCGGCAGCAACATCGCGCGCCAGATCGCCTTGCGCGCCGGCCTGCCGATCACCACCAGCGGCATGACGATCAACCGCTTCTGCTCCAGCGGCCTGCAGACCATCGCGACGGCGGCGCAGCGCATCATCGCCGGCGAAGGCGATGTTTATGTCGCCGGCGGCGTCGAGAGCATCTCCTGCGTGCAGAACGAGGCCAACAAGCACATGCTGGCCGAATCGTGGCTGTTGGAGAACAAGCCGACGATCTACTGGAACATGCTGCAGACGGCCGAGCAGGTGGCCAAGCGCTACAACATCGCGCGCGAACGCATGGACCAGTACGGCGCGCAGAGCCAGCAGCGCGCCACCGCGGCGCTCGAGGCCGGCAAGTTCAAGGACGAGATCGTGCCGATCACCGTCACCGCCGGCGTGGCCGACCCGGTGATGGGCCTGCGCACCAAGGAAGTCACCGTCAGCAACGACGAGGGCATCCGCCCGGGCACCACTTATGAAGCCGTCTCCGGCATCCGCCCGGCGATTCCCGGGGGCGTGATCGCCGCCGGCAACGCCAGCCAGTTCAGCGACGGCGCCGGCGCCTGCGTGGTGGTCAGCGAGGAGTTCGCGCAGAAGAACAACCTCAAGCCGCTGGGCCGCTTCCTCGGCTTCGCGGTCGCCGGCTGCGAACCCGACGAGATGGGCATCGGCCCGGTGTTCGCGATCCCGAAGGTGCTCAAGCGCCTGGGCCTCACGGTCGCCGACATCGACCTGTGGGAGCTGAACGAGGCCTTCGCGGTGCAGGTGCTGTACTGCGCCGACACGTTGGGCATCCCCATGGACCGGCTCAACGTCAACGGCGGCGCCATCGCCGTCGGCCACCCCTACGGCGTGAGCGGCCAGCGTCTGACCGGCCACGCGCTGATCGAGGGCAAGCGCCGCGGCGCCAAGAAGGTGGTCGTCACCATGTGCATCGGCGGCGGCATGGGCGCGGCGGGCGTGTTCGAGGTGATTTGAGCCTCCCAGTCGCTGCGCTCCTGCCCCAGGGGCCACGAAGGGGCCCCTTCGTGGCCCTTGGGCGCCGCCCTGCGGGCCGGCAGAGCCGGTCCCGCGGGCGTGGCTTGAGGGACGCTTGCTGCGCTCGCTTGCCTTGTGTGCCCCGTCTGCGCACTCGGACCGCATGCGCCAAGTCCGCTAAGGTGTACCGTGCTGCCATGACCCACCGCCAGACCACCGACTTCTTCCTCTACGACTGGCTCGACGTCGAGTCGCTGCGTTCGCGGCCGCGCTTTGCCGACCATTCGCGCGAGACCTTCGACTCGGTGCTCGACACCTGCGAAAAGATCGCCCGCGAGAAGTTCGCGCCGTTCAACCGCGTCGGCGACACCGAGGAGCCGTGGTTCGACGGCGAGCGGGTGCACCTGCCGCAGAGCAGCCACGACGCGGCCAGGGCCTACGCCGACAGCGGCATGCTGGCCGCGGCGCAGGACTACGAGATCGGCGGCATGCAGTTGCCCTGCGTGGTCGAGATGGCGGCCAACAGCTTCTTCTCCAAGGCCGGCATCGGCATCGGCGGCGGCGGCATGCTGACCAGCGGCAACGCCAACCTGCTGATGGCGCACGGCACGCCGATGCAGAAGAAGGTGTTCGCGCAGAACGAGTTCGCCGGGCGCTTCTACGGCACGATGTGCCTGAGCGAGCCGCAGGCCGGCTCGAGCCTGTCGGACGTGGCCACCCGTGCAACGCCCGACGGCGACGATTTCGAGTCCGATCCGCTCGGCCCGCGCTACCGGCTGCGCGGCAACAAGATGTGGATCTCCAACGGCGAACACGAGCTGGCGGAGAACATCATCCACCTGGTGCTCGCGAAGATTCCCGGGCCGGACGGCAAACTGATTCCCGGCACCAGGGGCATCTCGCTGTTCATCGTGCCGAAGAAGCTGGTGGACGGCGAAGGACAGCTGACCGGCGATCGCAACGATGTCGCATTGGCCGGCCTGAACCACAAACTCGGCTACCGCGGCATTCCGAACACGCTGCTCAACTTCGGCGAAGGCAAGTACCCGGTGCGCGGCGCATCCGGCGCCATCGGCTACCTCGTCGGCCAGCCCGGCGACGGGCTGCGCTGCATGTTCCACATGATGAACGAGGCGCGCATCGCCGTCGGCCTGGGCGCCGCGATGCTCGGTGTTGCCGGCTACGAGGCGAGCCTCGACTACGCCAAGAACCGTCCGCAAGGCCGCCCGATCGGACCCGCCGGCAAGGACCCGAAGCAGCCGCCCGTGCCGATCATCCAGCACGCCGACGTGAAGCGCATGCTGCTCGCCCAGAAGAGCTATTGCGAAGGCGCCGTGGCGCTCGAGCTGTACTGCGCGCGCCTGGTCGACGAATTGCACACCGGCGAACCGGACGCAGCCAAGGAAGCCGGCCTGCTGCTGGAGATGCTGACGCCGATCGCCAAGAGCTGGCCGAGCGAGTGGTGCCTCGAAGCCAACAGCCTGGCGATCCAGGTGCTCGGCGGCTACGGCTACACACGCGACTTTCCGGTCGAGCAGTACTGGCGCGACAACCGGCTCAACATGATCCACGAAGGCACGCACGGCATCCAGGCGCTGGACCTGCTCGGCCGCAAGGTGGTGATGGACGGCGGCAAGGGCCTCGCGCTGCTGGCCGCCAAGGTCAACGCCACGATCGAGCGCGCGCTGGTTCAGCCCGCGCTGGCCGAACACGCCAACGCACTCGCCGGCGCGCTGAAGGCGCTGGGCCACGCCACCCGCGCCGCCTGGGCGACCGGCAATCCGGAAGAGGCGCTCGCCAACGCCACGCCCTACCTGCAGGCGTTCGGCCACACGGTCATTGCGTGGATATGGCTCGACGTGGCGCTGTGCGTGCTGGGGCGGCCCGACGCGGCCGGCGACGATCAGCTGCAAGGCAAGCTGGCAGCCATGCGCTACTTCTTCCGCTACGAACTGCCGCGCATCGGGGCCTGGCTGAAGGTGGTCGAAACGCGCGACGACACCTGCCGCACGATGAGTGAAGCGCAGTTCTGATGGGCGCGTCCTGTGGCTGCGCCTCGAAGACCCGTCATCCCGGCGAACGCCGGGATCCAGCCGTGGTTCACTGGCACGATGGATCCCGGCTTGCGCCGGGATGACGTCACGCAGGGCCGAACGGCGTAGAACTGCGATCCAACAGGACCGACCCATGAGCACACCCATCCAGACACTGTTCGACCTCAGCGGCAAGACTGCCCTCGTGACCGGCGGCTCGCGCGGCCTCGGCCTGCAGATCGCCGAGGCGCTGGGCGAGGCGGGGGCCAAGATCCTGCTGACTTCGCGCAAGGCGGGCGACCTCGAGGAGGCCGCCGCGCATCTGCAGGACAAGGGCATCGACACCCGCTGGGTGGCCGCCGACGCGAGCATCCCCGAAGAGATCCAGCGCGTCGCCACCGAGGCGATGCACCGCCTCGGCCAGATCGACATCCTCGTCAACAACGCCGGCGCCACCTGGGGCGCGCCCGCCGAGGACTATCCGCTGGACGCCTGGGACAAGGTGATGAACCTGAACATCCGCAGCATCTTCCTGATGAGCCAGGCGGTGGGCAGGCTGAGCATGATCCCGCGCCGCGCCGGCCGCATCATCAACGTGGCGTCGATCGCCGGCCTGTCGGGGTCGTCGTCGGCGATGAAGTTCATCGCCTACGGCACCAGCAAGGGCGCGGTGGTCAACTTCACGCGCACGCTGGCCGGCGAGTGGGGCCCCTACGGCATCACGGTCAACGCCTTGGCGCCCGGCATGTTCCCGAGCAAGATGACCCGCGGCACGCTGCAGGCCGTCGGCGTCGACCAGATCGCGAGCACCGCACCGCTGCGCCGCATCGGCGACGACGACGACCTGAAGGGCGCCGCGGTGCTGTTCGCCTCGCAGGCCGGCAAGCACATCACCGGGCAGATCCTGGCGATCGATGGCGGGGTGAGCGCCGTCCATGGGCACTGAAGCGCTCGAGTCCAAGCCGATGAAGTTCCAGGTCCACATCCCCTTCGTCGAGGCGCTCGGCTTCGAGCTGCTGCGCTTCGAGAACGGCGAGGCCGAGATCGCCATGACGCCGCGCGAGGAGCACATGAACTCGTGGAGCGTGGTGCACGGCGGCGTCACGATGACGCTGCTCGACGTGGCGATGGCGCACGCGTCGCGCAGCCCCGTGGACGGCGCGCCGCCCGACGCGCGTGGCGTCGTCACCGTCGAGATGAAGACCACCTTCACGCGACCCGGCATCGGCCGCCTGGTCGCCCGCGCCAAGGTCCTGCACCGCTCCAGCAGCCTGGCGTTCTGCGAAGGCAGCCTGCATGGCGCCGACGACGAGCTGGTGGCGCATGCCACCGGCACCTTCAAATACCTGCGCGCGCTGCCTGCCGGCGGGCGCCAGCTCAAGCGGCTCAACGCCTCCGACTGAAAGGACTACCCCATGACCATCAACCAACAGATCCACCTCGTGTCCCGCCCCCAGGGCGAGCCGGGCACCGACAACTTCAAGCTGGTCGAGGCCGAGCTGCCGGCACTGCGCGACGGACAGGTGCTGGTGCGCCACCATTTCCTCTCGCTCGACCCCTACATGCGCGGCCGCATGAACGACAGCAAGAGCTACGCCGCGCCGCAGCCGCTGAACGAGGTGATGATCGGCGGCACCGTCGGCGAGGTCGTCGAGTCCAAGAGTCCCGGCTTCAAGCCGGGCGACAAGGTGGTCGGCATGGGCGGCTGGCAGCAGTACGCCGTCGTCGATGCGAGCCAGCAGGGCATGCTGCGCAAGGTCGACACGACGCACATTCCGGCCTCGGCCTACCTCGGCGCCGTCGGCATGCCGGGCGTGACGGGCTGGTACGGGCTCACCAAGATCTGCGAGCCGAAAGCCGGCGAGACGGTGGTCGTCAGTGCCGCCAGCGGCGCGGTCGGCGGCGTGGTGGGCCAGCTCGCCAAGGCCCGCGGCTGCCGCGCGGTGGGCATCGCCGGCGGGCCCGACAAGTGCCGCTATGTCGTCGAGGAACTGGGCTTCGATGCCTGCCTCGACTACAAGTTGCACAAGGACCTGAAGTCCCTCTCCACCGCGCTGAAGGACGCCTGCCCGGACGGCATCGACGGCTACTTCGAGAACGTCGGCGGCATGATCCTCGACGCGGTGATGTTGCGCATGAATGCCTTCGGCCGCATGGCCTTCTGCGGCATGATCTCCGGCTACAACGGGCAGCCGATCCCGATGCAGTACCCGCAGCTGATCCTGCAGTCGCGGCTCAAGCTGCAGGGCTTCATCGTCAGCGAACACATGAACGTCTGGCCCGAGGCGCTGAAGGAGCTCGGCACGATGGTCGCCACCGGCAAGCTCAAGTACCGCGAGACGGTGGCGCACGGCATCGAGTCGGCGCCGGAGGCTTTCCTCGGATTGCTGAAGGGCCGCAATTTCGGCAAACAGCTGGTCAAGCTGATCTGAGTCAGCCGGGGCGGCCGCGGCGGGCGTAGCCTGACACCCGGCGGCTCGCGCGGCGAGACGAACGGAGGCAAGCATGGACACGCACGAGGTCTTCAACCAGCCGTCGCCGCTGACGAACGTCAACCTGTTTTCCAGCAACCGGCCGCTGCGCGACGCGCTGCGCTTCAACGCGCCATCGCTGCCGACCGAGGAACTGCAGGCCTTCGGCGAGGCGGTGGGCAGCGGCGAGATGCAGGTGCATGCGCGGCTGGCCAACGTGCACACGCCGCACCTCGTCACGCACGACCGTTTTGGCCGGCGTGCCGACCTGGTCGAGTTCCATCCGAGCTACCACGCGCTGATGTCGCTCGCCACCCAGGGCGGCCTGCACGGCACGCCGTGGGCGGGCGGGGAGCACGCCCACGTGCGGCGCGCGGCCGGCTTCATGCTCTTCACCGAGCTGGAGCCGTCGACGCTGTGCCCGATCTCGATGACCTACGCGGTGACGCCCGCCCTGCGAGCGAATGCGGCGATTTCCGCCGAGTGGGGGCCTCGGCTCACGCGCCGCCACTACGACCCGCGATTCGTGCCGGCGGCGCAGAAGGACGGCGTCACGATGGGCATGGGCATGACGGAGAAGCAGGGCGGCTCCGACGTGCGCGCCAACACGACCCAGGCCACGCGCAGCGGCAGCGACGAGTGGGGCGAGCGCTACACGCTCGTCGGCCACAAGTGGTTCCTTTCCGCGCCGATGTGCGACGCGTTCCTCGTGCTCGCGCAGGCACCTGGCGGGCTCAGCTGCTTCTTCATGCCGCGCCTGCTGCCCGACGGCACGCTCAACCCGATGCGCATCCAGCGCCTGAAGGACAAACTCGGCAACAAGGCCAACGCCAGCTCCGAAGTCGAGTTCCATGGCGTGCAGGCCTGGCGTGTCGGCGACGAGGGGCGCGGCGTGCCGCAGATCCTCGAGATGGGCAACATGACGCGGCTCGACTGCGCGCTCGGCACCAGCGGGCTGATGCGCCACGCCTTGTCGCAGGCGCTGCACCACACCGCGCAGCGCTCGGCCTTCGGCAGGCTGTTGATCGAGCAGCCGGCGATGCGCAACGTGCTGGCCGACCTGGCCCTCGAAAGCGAGGCCTCGACGGCGCTCGCGCTGCGCCTCGCGCGCACGGCGGACCGGCCTGCCGATGCGCACGAGCAGGCGATGCGCCGGCTCATCACGCCGGTGGCGAAGTTCTGGATCTGCAAGCGCGGCAGCCATTTTGCGCAGGAGGCGATGGAGTGCCTCGGCGGCAACGGCTACGTCGAGGAGCAGGGCGAGGGCGTGATGGCGCGCATCTACCGCGAGATGCCGGTCAACTCGATCTGGGAAGGTGCCGGCAACATCATGGCGCTGGACCTGCTGCGTGCTTTGCGCAAGGACGGCGCGATGGCCGAGTCGCTCGCCGCCGAGCTGGCGCCGGCACGCGGCGCACATTCGGGCTTCGACCATTTCGCCGCGTCGCTGCCGGGCCGCATCGACCAGGTCACCGCCGAGACCGACGCGCGCCGCCTGGCGCAGGACGTGGCGCTCGCGCTGCAGGCGGCCTTGCTGCGCCAGCACGCGCCCGACTTCGTCTTCGACGCCTTCTGCCGCTCGCGTCTCGCAGGTGACTGGGGATACGCGTTCGGCACGCTACCCTCCAACGTCGACTTCGATTCGATCATCACGCGTGCGATGCCGGACTGAGGCATCGCCCGCGACACCGCTCGCCCTGAGGTATCGAAGGGCGGGCTGAGGTACCGAAGCCCTGGTGCTTGCGGCACGGGCCCTTCGATACCTCAGGGCGATCGGAGCGGGCAGGGCGATCGGAGCGGGCAGGGCAAAAGGAGCGGCTTTCAACACCTCACGCATGACACACGAGCTCATCCTCCATCACTACGCCGGCTCGCCCTTCTCGGAGAAGGTGCGGCTGGTGCTCGGCTACAAGGGCCTGAGCTGGAAATCGGTCAACGTGCCGGTGATCCTGCCCAAGCCCGACGTCGTGGCGTTGACCGGCGGCTACCGCCGCACGCCCTTCCTGCAGATCGGTGCCGACATCTATTGCGATACCGCGCTGATGTGCCGCGTGATCGACCGGCTCGCGCCGACGCCGCCGCTGTACCCGCACGCCGCCGGCGGCCAGCAGCACATGCTCGCGCAGTGGGCCGACTCGGCGCTGTTCTGGGTGGCGATTCCGTACACCATGCAGCCCGCCGGCGTGCCGTACATCTTCGGGCAGGCGCCGCCCGAGATGGTGAAGGGCTTCGCGGCCGACCGCGCGGCGATGACCGCCGGCATGCGCCGCCCGACCACGGCCGACGCCACCGCGCAGCTCAGGACCTACCTCGGCTGGCTGGAGATGCAGCTCGACGACGGCCGGCCTTTCCTGTGCGGCGCGCTGCCGTGCGTCGCCGACTTCTCGGTCGTACAGTCGCTGTGGTTCATCCGCCGCGCACCGCCGCTGGCGACCATCCTCGGGCCGTTCGCGCGGCTGGGCGATTGGGCCGAACGGGTGCAGGCCGTCGGCCACGGCACGCACGAGCAGATGAGCAGCGCCGACGCGATCGCGGTCGCGCATGCCGCCGAAGCCACCGCCGAGCTGCGTTTCGACGCCGAGCGCGGGTTCGTTTTCGGCCAGGAGGTCAGCGTGACGCCCACCGACTACGCGCAAGACCCGGTGACGGGGCGCCTGGTCGGCCTCACCGACGACGAAGTGGCGCTGGAGCGCGAGGACCCGCGCGCCGGCGAGCTGGTGGTGCACTTCCCGCGCATCGGCTTTCAGATCAGGAAATCAGACACTGCGAGCTAAGGATCGACATCAATGAAGACGTTCAAGGGCAAGACAGCGGTCATCACCGGCGCCGCCTCGGGCTTCGGCCTCGAGACGTCGCGCCTCGCCGCGCAGCAGGGCATGGCCGTCGTGATGGCCGACGTGCAGCAGGAGGCGCTGGACGAGGCCGTCGCCGAGATCGAGTCGCTGGGCGCGCCGGTGCTGCCGTTCCGGCTCGACGTGTCCAAGGCGGATCAGGTCGAGGCCATGGGCCGCGCGACGCTGGAGCGCTTCGGCGCGCCCCACCTCGTCTTCAACAACGCCGGCATCAGCTCGGGCGGCCTGATCTGGGAGCACACGCTGAAGGACTGGGAGTGGATCGTCGGCGTCAACCTGATGGGCGTGGCGCACGGCGTTCGCGTGTTCACGCCGATGATGCTCGAGGCGGCGAAGAAGGATCCGCAATTCGAGGGCCACATCGTCAACACCGCGTCGATGGCGGGCATGGTCAACATGCCCAACATGGGCTCGTACAACGTCACCAAGAACGCCGTCGTCGCACTGAGCGAGACGCTGTTCCAGGACCTCGCGCTCGTCACCGAGCAGATCCATTGTTCGGTGCTGTGCCCGTTCTTCGTGCCCACCGGCATCGCCCGCAGCGACCGCCTGCGCCCGGCGGAGATGGGCGAGGCCGCACCCACGAAGAGCCAGCTGATCGCCAAGGCGCTGGGCGAGAAGGCCGTCAGCTCCGGCAAGCTGAGCGCGGCGCAGGTGGCGCAGATGGTGATGGACGCCGTCGCGCAGAACAGGTTCTACGTCTTCAGCCACCCGCATGCGCTGGGCGCGGTGCAGACGCGGCTCGAGGACATCATGCTCGGGCGCAACCCCAGCGACCCGTTCAAGGACCGGCCGCAGATCGGCCAGCAGCTGCGCGAGGCGATCCGCGGCGCGGGGTGATGGCAGCGGCGGTGGCCTCAAGGCGGCATGATTCGGCTTCGGCCCTCCCGCCAGCCTTCCCCCAGTGAGCGAGGGAGCGACACATGCCAGAATCCTCGCCTGTCGAGCGACGAGGGGAATGCAGTGGACTTGAAAGTGCCGATCGAAATCCATGACGAACTGAGCGAACGCGTCATCAAGTCGACCGGGTTCCTCGACCTGGCGAGCGGCGAGATCCGCAACATCCAGTACGAGGACTATGACGTGCAGGCGCTGGGCATCCCGGCCGAGGACGAGGAATACGAGTTCACCAGCGGCGTGCTGTCCAACGAAGGCAAGGACGTCGAGTTCCGCATCGACGTCGACGTGTTCAGCGGTCGCTACTCGGTCAGCCCGAACGAGCTGCTGGAGATCAAGGTGCGTGCGGCCAAGCTCTTCGCCGGCATCGAGGGCACGGCGCTGCTCGCCGGCTCGCAGTCGCCCGCCGCCAAACAGGGCAAGTCGAAGAAGCTGCATTGATGCGGCCGGCCTGGCAGAAGTTCGACTTGGCCACCGGCCCGAGCGCGATCGACGGGCAGGGGGTCTTTGCCGCCGAGCCGATCCCGCGCCGGCGCAAGATCGGCGAGATCCGCGGCGAATCGCTCAGCGTCGACGAGGCGCGCATCCGCGCCACGCGGCACGAACGCATCATGATCGTCGAGGTGTCGATGCGTCGTGCCATCGACTTCACGAAGTCGGCCGATCCGCTGCGCTTCGCCAACCACTCCTGCGCGCCGAACGCACGCTTCTGCATCCGCCAGCGGCGTGTCGAGTTCTATGCGCTGCGCGACATCGCGCCGGGCGAGGAGATCACCGTGACCTACGGCGACACCCACCACGAAGGCCGCTTGAGCTGCCGCTGCGGCGTGCCGGGCTGTTCGCGTCGGCTGTAGCCCTGACGGCCGCAGGGCGCGGCCGTGCGCCGCTGGCGTGGCCGCGAACGCTGCGCTACCCTGCCCAGGGCCGGGCGGCAGCCACGAGGCCGCCCGGGTTCTCACGAAGGGAAGACCATGCGCCCACGCTCACACGTTCTTTCAGTGGCATCGTTGGCGGTGCTGTCCGTCGCCGCGTTCGCGGCGTCGCCGGCGGGCGGGTCGATGAGCTTCTTCGTCACCAGCGTCGGCAGCGGCAAGGGGGCTGACTTCGGCGGCCTCGAAGGCGCCGACAAGCACTGCCAGACGCTGGCGGCCGCGGCGGGTGCGGGCGGCAAGACGTGGCGTGCCTACCTGAGCACGAGCGCGATCGGATCGACGCCCGCGGTGCATGCACGCGATCGCATCGGCGGCGGCCCCTGGCGCAACGCCAAGGGGGTGGTGGTCGCGCGCGACGTCGACGAACTGCACGGCGCCAACAACCTGACCAAGCAGACTGCGCTGAGCGAAAAGGGCGCCGTCATCAATGGCCGCGGTGACACGCCGAACGAACACGACATCCTCACCGGCTCGACGCCCGACGGGCGCGCCGCCGACGCGACGTGCCGCAACTGGACCACCAGCGGCGAAGGCTCGGCCATCGTCGGCCACAGCGACCGCATCGGTCTCGACGACTCGGCCGCGGCCAAGTCGTGGAACTCCTCGCACCCCTCGCGCGGCTGCGGGCAGGAGGCGTTGAAAGCCACGGGCGGCGCGGGCCTGCTCTATTGCTTTGCGCTGAAGTGACCGGCCCTGGCCGCCCGCCGGCGAGCGGGTGAGCCCGCGACCCAGCCTGTCGGCACGCCGGCTGCTCCTGTGGTTCGACACGCCAACAGGAGCAGCCCCATGCCCGATACCGTGCACCTCTACGTCTTCGACGGCTACGCCGACTGGGAGCCGGCCTTCGCGCTGGCCGGCATCAACAACCCGCAATTCCAGCGCGAGCCCGGCCGCTGGCAGGTGCGCACGGTGGGTGAGCGCCGCGAGCTCGTGCGCTCGATGGGCGGCGTGGCGGTGCTGCCCGACCTGTGCCTGGACGACCTGCGCGCGCCAGACAGCCGCCTGCTGATCCTGCCCGGCGGCGATGGCTGGGAAGACACGACGGCGCACCGTGGCGCCATCGCCAAGGCCGCGGAGTTCATCGATCGGCAGGTGACGGTCGCTGCCATCTGCGGCGCGACCGCCGGCCTGGCGCGAGCGGGGTTGCTGGACGGGCGGGCGCACACCAGCAATGCGCTCGCGTACCTGAAGGGCACCGGCTACTACGGCGCGGCGAACTACCGCGACGAGCCGGCGCTGCGCGACCGCGGGCTGATCACCGCCGGCGGCATGGCGCCGCTCGAGTTCGCGCGCGAGATCTTCGTCGAACTCGGCGTCTATGACGACGAGGCGCTCGACGCCTGGTACCAGCTCTACAAGACGGGCAAGTCGGAGTACTTCGCGCGGTTCGCGCGCGCGGCCGACGAAGCGCAGGCCGCCTGACGCCTCAGCTGGCCTGGGCCGGGGCGGTGTCGGCGCCGTCGCCCTCGGCGCTCTCCAGCAGGTGCAGCACGTTGCGGCCGGTCTCGGTCAGTTCCAGGGTGCCCCCGTTCCACACCAGCCACTGCAGCGTCACGTAGTCGTCCAGAAAACCTTCCGGCACTTCGCCGGCGCGGCGGCGCCAGAGCTGATGAACCGTGGTGGGCAAGGCCGAGACCAGTGACTCCCAGCGTGTGCTGGTGAATCGGGAACCGTGCATGCTGCCCGCGTGCAGCAGGGCCGCAACGTCGGGTTGCGGGGCCTTGGCGATATCGAGTCGGCTCAATCGTGTCTCCAGAGAACCCGTCGAGGCACGAGCAACGCTGCCGGTGCCGCTTCAAGCAGAGGTGAAGGGCATGCCGGCGTCGTTCACCTGTCGGCGTCGGCCGGCACATGCGCAGCCTAGCACCTTTGCTTGACGCCGAGCTTCAGGTTCGACGGGCCCTAATAGTCGCGGCGGCGGCGCTCTTCGCGTTGTTCGCGCAGCTTCTGGCACTGCGCATGCTTGGCGAACCGGGGTTCCTCGCAGCGGCGATTGATGCAAATGCCCATCGAGAAGAAGTTTCGGTCACCACAGACTTCTCTCGGACTGGGGCCGGGTCGGGCACGCGGCGCAGTCGGCTTGTGGTTGCGCGTCGCCGCGGATGGCTTCGCAGATCGGCTCGGCGCACGAACCTCGGCCTGCTTGACCGGCGTCAAGCGAGGTGCCATCGGTGACATCGGCGCCACCGGTGCCAGCAGCGCCACGGCGTCGGCGGTCTTCGTCGCTGCCACCTTCTGCAGCACGGGTGGCCCCTCGACATCCTCTGCGGCGGTCGCCACCAGGCGGGTCTCGGGCTGCGGCGCAGCATCGATCTCGTCGTCGGCGACCGGCAGCACCGCCTGCTGGGCCAGCGTGCGCCAGGTGTCGGCCGACGGTTCGGTGCGCAAGTCCCGCAGCAGGGCCAATGCCGCCCCACAGGTGATCGCGAACGAGGCCGTGGCCGCCATCGCCAGCGAGCGCGTGCGGGCAGCGGCACGCCGGGCGGGCGCGGGGAGTGCCGGTGCGCCGCCGCCGAGCCGGATCGTCGTGTCCCAGGTGGCCGACTCGCCCTGCACCATCACCGGCGCCTTGCCCTGCACGTCGAGCGTGGTCGCGAGCAGCGGCAGCGACCGCGCCGCAGGCGCGACGATGTGGCCGTTCAAGGCGTCGCAGAACGCCTGCACGCTTTGCGGCCGCTCCTGCGGGCGCACCGCCAGCGCCCACTGCACCGCCGACAGGAACGTGGCCGACACATCCGGCGGCGGGCAGTGCGTGAGCGGGGTCATCTCGTCGTGTACCGCGCGCACAGTGGACGGCGGCGGCGGCATCGCCTTGAGCATGTAGACGATCACGGCGCCCAGCGCGTACAGGTCGGTCCACGGTCCCTGGCGCAGCGCGTTCGCCTCGGCGTATTGCTCGATCGGCGCGAAGCTCGGCTTGAGCACGGCGGTGAAGGTCTGCGAGCGGTCGCCGATGACGCGGCGCGCGGCGCCGAAGTCGAGCAGCACCGGCTCGCGCAAGGTGGGCAGCAGCACGTTGTCGGGTGCGATGTCGCGGTGATAGATGCCCTCGGCATGCAGTTTCGCGAGCGCGTCGAGCAGCGGGTCCAGCACGGAGCGCAGCCAGGCCTCGGTGGGCGAGGCCTTCATCGAGCGGCGCAACTCGCGCAGCGTCGGGCCGCGCACATAGGGCATCACCATGTAGGCGGTGCCGTTGGCCTCCCAGAAACGATGCACCTTGACGACCGCCGGATGGCTGAAGCGCGCGAGGATCTGCGCCTCGTTGACGAACGACTTCAGCCCGGCGACGTAGGAGGCCGCCAGTTCCGGGGCGCGCACGGCGACCTGCAGGCCGCGCGCACGGAAGGCCAGTTGCGCGGGCAGGTATTCCTTGATCGCGACCTGGCGGTCGAGTGCGCGGTCGTGTGCGAGGTAGACGGTGCCGAAGCCCCCGCTGCCGATGGTGCGCAGGATCTCGAAATCGTCCAGCCGCGTGCCGGCCGCCAGCGACTCGCGGTTGCGGCTCGCGCGTGCGCCGGACCGGTCGAGTGGAAAGGCGGGGTCGGCGGCAGCCATGGTCAGCGTGTGCCTGTGCAAGCGTGTCGGTAAAAGCTTCTGATCGCCGCACGGAGGTCGGCAAGGCCGGCGGCGGGGGGCGCCCACGGCGAGGGGCTCTTGCGGCGCGTCGTACGGGGGCGCATGGGGCGAGGCTCCGGGGCTGGTGATGGGTCGACGCCTGGGTCGGAGCAAGCCTCGTTCCAGTCGCGAAAGGTCACTTTCGCTGCCACGGCCGGGCTGGGCCGGGCGCGAGTCCGGGGCGGGGTCACGTTCGATTACCACAGCGACGCTTCTTGTGGTCCTCGAATGGCATCAAGAGGTCTTGTGGATGCCGCGCCGCGCCGCCGTGCGGCGGTGCGTCAAAGGCTGGGGTGCGGCAGCCTGGGTGCCAGGCCTCGACCGCTGCTGCAGCCCGCGTTCCAGGCTGCCTGCAGCTCCGGCACGCTGGCGGCGGCGTCTTCGCCGATGGCGCGCACGATGCACGCGCCGTCGGCGCCGCATTGCGCGGCGGTGCGCACCTGCGCTGCGCCGAGCAGGCCGCCGATGGCCACCACCGGCGCCGGCGCCATGGCGCACCACCACGAGAGGTTGTGCGGCCCCTGCGGCCGCCACGGCATGGCCTTGGTGACGGTGGGCCACACCGGCCCGCAGGCGACATAGCGCGGTGTCATCGCCGCGGCGCGGCTCAGCTCCCACAGGCTGTGCGTGCTGATGCCCAGCGCCACGCCGGAGTCGATCAGCTCGGCGCGCTCGCCATCGCTCAGTGCGAGCAGGTCCTCCTGACCGAGGTGGACCCCGCCGGCGCCGAGTTCGAGCGCCGTGCGCCAGTGGTCGTTGACGAAAAGTTCGGCCTGCGCCTCGCGGCAGGCGGCGATGCTGCGCCGGATGTCCCTGCGCAGCGCGCTGCGCCATGCCTCGTCTGGCGCAGCGGGTGCCTTGATGCGCAACTGCACGGTGCGTACACCGGCAGCGAGCACCTCGCCCAGCCGCTGCACGCTGTCGACGATGGCGTAGAGCCCGAGCGGCGCCGCGGCAGCGCGCTGCGACCGCTCAGGTTGCGCAAAGTGGATCGCCTCGCCGAACGTGAGGCGGGGCAATCCGCCCGGCGCCGTCGCGAAACCACTGTGCGCGCGCACCGGGCCGGCGCCGTGGCCGGCCGGCTCACCGTGCCGGATCGCGTCGGTGGTCGCCATCTTCGCCAGCACCAGCGCGTCCGCGGCGACGAAGCCGAGCCCCAGGGCCGCGGCGGCGGCCGTCGCGAAGCTGCAGCCGCTGCCGTGGTGGTGAGGCGTGGTCACACGCGGCGAGGCGAGCCAGCCGCTGGCATGCGGGGTCGTCATCCAGTCGAGCGAGGTGTCGGGATCATCCACGGCGTCGCCGCCGGTGATGCAGATGCTCTGCGCGGCATCGTCTTGCAGCGCGCGTGCCAGTGCGGGCAGCGTGGCGTTGGCGGGCACCTCGGCCAGGCCGGCGAGGCGCGCCGCTTCGCGCCGGTTGGGGGTCGTGAGCGTGGCCCGCGGCAGCAGCAAGTCGCGGTAGGCGCGCCGGGTCGCCTCGTCGGCAAAATTCGCCCCGGTGCTGGCACCGAGCACCGGATCGACCACCAGCGCCACCGGCGCGGCTTCGCGCAGCCGGTCGACCCAGCGCGCGACGCACTCGACCTGCGCGGCGTTGCCGAGCAGGCCGGTCTTGATGGCAAGCGGCGGCATGTCGCGCTCCAGCGCCGCGAGTTGCGCATCGAGCAGGTCGGTGCCGACCGGCGCAATGCGGGTGACCTCCATCGAAGACTGCGCGGTGATCGCGGCAACGACCGGGCACAGGTGGACGCCGAATGCGTCCGCCATGCGCTGGTCGGCGGACAGCCCCGCGCCGCCGCCGCTGTCGTTGCCGGCGATGCTCCAGACCACCGGCCGCAGCGCGCCCTTCATGCGTCGCTTTCGAGCACGAAAGGCTGGCCGCTGACCGGCGTGCTGGCCACGGCGAAGTCCTGCTTGGCCATCACGCCGGCATGCCAGGCGGTGCGGCCGGCTTCGATGGCGAGGCGGAAGGCGCGCGCCATGGCGACGGGGTCGCGCGCCTGCGCGACGGCGGTGTTGAGCAGCACCGCATCGAAGCCGAGCTCCATCGCCTGCGCGGCGTGCGAGGGCGCGCCGATGCCGGCATCGATCACCAGCAGCGTGCCCGGCAGGCGCTCGCGCAGCGTGCGCAGCGCAAACGGGTTGAGCAGGCCCTGGCCCGAGCCGATCGGCGCGCCCCAGGGCATCAGCAGCGGGCAGCCGGCGTCGAGCAGGCGGCGGCAGCTGACGAGGTCGTCGGTGCAGTAGGGGAAGACGGTGAAGCCGTCGCGCACCAGCTGTGTCGCGGCCGCCACCAGCTCGAAGGGATCGGGCTGCAGCGTGTGCTCGTCGCCCACCACCTCGAGCTTGATCCACGGCGTGTCGTACAGCTCGCGCGCCATGTGCGCGAGCTGCACCGCCTCGCGCGCGCTGCGGCAGCCGGCGGTGTTGGGCAGCAATCGCGCGCCGTGCTCGCGCAGGGCCTCGCGGACGATGGTGAGAAAGCCGTTGTCGCCGGCCGCGCTGAGCGTGCGTTTCAGGCCCACCGTGACGACCTGCGTGCCGGAGGCGCCGATGGCGTCGCGCAGGTGTTGCGGCGACGGGTAGCCGGCGCTGCCGAGCAGGAAGCGGCTCCCGAGCGTGAGGCCGCCGACTTGCCAGCTGTCCTGGTGTTTCGCTTCGATGGTCATGGCTTGGGCGGCGTCAACCGCCGACGATGGGTTGGAACAGGAGCACCGAATCACCGGGCTGCAGCAGTTGGCCGCCACGCTGCGCGCGCGGCACGAACCGGTCGTTGACGGCGGTGGCCACGGCCTCGGGCGGGCGCCCGAGCGTGGCGACGAGGTCGGCCAGCGTACTGCCGAGCGGCATCGGATGCGGCCGGCCGTCGAGCCGCACGACGATGGTCTGCGCGGCGTTCATCGATCACCCTTGGACGGGGTGCGCGCCGGCGAGGCCGCATTGCGCCAGCGCCTGCTCGACCAGCGCGGGGGCGACCAGCCAGCCGTGGCGGAACAGGCCGTTGATGCGCACGCGGCCCGGCGCCGCGTCGATGTGCGGTTCGTTGTCGGGCAGGGCGGGGCGCAGGTTGGCGTCCATGCGCACGATGCGCGCCTCGGCCAGGCCGGGCATCACGCTGTGGGCTGCCGACATCAGCTCGACCGCGCTGCGCAGCGAGACCGGCGAGCGGTCCTCGCTCTCGATCTGGGTCGCGCCGATGACGACGATGTCGCCCGGCCGCGGCACCAGGTAGACGCGGTGGCGCGGATGCAGCAGCCGCGCCGGCCGCGTGAGCCCGTGGTCCGGCGCGTGCAGCCAGACGGTTTCGCCGCGAACGCCGCGCACCTGGCCGATCGGGCCGGCGTCGCGGTCGGACGCCGGCTGCTTCGCGCCGACACCGCGCACGTCGAACACGAGGTCGAATTCGTGCGTGTCGGTGCCGGTGCGCAAGGCGCCGGGCACGACCTGATCGACACGCTGCTGCCAGTGCCACTGCACGCCCAGTTCGCTGGCGTGATCGTGCAGTGCGAGCAGCGTCTGCGGCGGATCGATCTGGGCCTCGCCCGGCAGCAGCCAGGCGTGGGCCGCGCCGTGCAGCGACGGTTCGCATTCGGCGAGTTCGTGCACGGCGATGGGCTGCGCGCGCGGCATGTCGGGCGGCGCCTGTTCGAGCCGCGCCAGCACGCGCTGCGCGGTGGCGAGGTCGTTGCGGTGGGCGAGCAGCAGGCTGCCGCGCTGGGCGAAGAAGGGCGACGCGGGCAGCGCTTCGACGATCTCTCGCCACAGGCCCACCGAGCTCATGCCGAGCAGTGCGAGGCCGGGCCCGGCGTTCTCGAGCTCGGCCAGCGGGCTCAGCATGCCGGCGGCGCTGAAGGACGAGGCGTGGCGGCCGTCGAAGCGCGGCTGGGCGTCGACCGCCGGATCGTGCACATGCACGCGGTGCCCGGCGCGCGCGAGCCGCCAGGCGAGCAGGCGCCCGAGCAGGCCGGCGCCGGCGATACCGATGTCGAGTGTGCTCATGAACCCGGCTCCAGGTGGAAGCGTGCGGCAGCAGCGCCGCGTCGTTGTGCAGCGTCACCGACAGTCGTCATCCCGGCGACCGCCGGGATCCATCGATGCAGCACGCCAACGCAGGGATCCGGGCGTTCGCCGGGATGACGTGCCGGGGAGGATGCGAGCGGGCGGAAACGTCTCATGCCTGCTCCCCCTTCGCGATGGGGATGTAGATCTCGCCGCCGGCCGCCTTGAACTGCGCCGACTTCTGCGCCATGCCCTCGGCGATCGCCGCGCCGTCGCTCACGCCTTGCCTGGCCGCGAACTCGCGCACCTCCTGCGTGATCTTCATCGAGCAGAACTTGGGGCCGCACATGGAGCAGAAGTGCGCCACCTTGGCGCTGTCCTTGGGCAGCGTCTCGTCGTGGAAGTCGCGTGCGGTGTCGGGGTCGAGCGAGAGGTTGAACTGGTCGCTCCAGCGGAACTCGAAGCGGGCCTTCGACAGCGCGTCGTCGCGTGCGCGGGCGCCCGGGTGACCCTTGGCCACGTCGGCCGCGTGCGCGGCGATCTTGTACGCGATGATGCCCTGCTTGACGTCGTCGCGGTCGGGCAGGCCCAGGTGCTCCTTCGGCGTCACGTAGCACAGCATCGCCGTGCCCATCCAGCCGATCATGGCCGCGCCGATGGCGCTCGCGATGTGGTCGTAGCCGGGCGCGATGTCGATCGTCAGGGGACCGAGCGTGTAGAACGGCGCCTCGTGGCAGTGCTTCAGCTGCTCGTCCATGTTGGCCTGGATCAGGTGCATCGGCACGTGGCCCGGGCCTTCGATCATGGTCTGCACGTCGTGCTTCCAGGCGAGCTGGGTGAGCTCGCCGAGCGTGCGCAGCTCGGCGAACTGCGCCTCGTCGTTGGCGTCGGCCGCGCAGCCGGGGCGCAGGCCGTCGCCGAGCGAGAAGCTCACGTCGTAGGCCTTCATGATCTCGCAGATCTCTTCGAAGTGCGTGTACAGGAAGCTCTCGCGGTGGTGCGAGATGCACCACTTGGCCATGATCGATCCGCCGCGCGAGACGATGCCCGTGCGCCGCCCGGCGGTGAGGTGGATGAAGGGCAGGCGCAGGCCGGCGTGGATGGTGAAGTAGTCGACCCCTTGTTCGGCCTGCTCGATCAGCGTGTCGCGGTAGATTTCCCACGTGAGGTCTTCGGCCACGCCGCCGACCTTCTCCAGCGCCTGGTAGATCGGCACCGTGCCGATAGGCACCGGCGAGTTGCGCACGATCCAGTCGCGCGTGGTGTGGATGTGCCGGCCGGTGGAGAGGTCCATCACGTTGTCGGCGCCCCAGCGGATCGCCCACACGAGTTTTTCCACCTCCTGCTCGATGCTCGAGGTGACCGCCGAGTTGCCGATGTTGGCGTTGATCTTGACGCGGAAGTTGCGCCCGATCGCCATCGGCTCCAGCTCGGTGTGGTTGATGTTGGCCGGGATGATCGCGCGCCCGCGCGCCACCTCGTCGCGCACGAACTCCGGCGTGATGACGGCGGGGATGCGGGCGCCGCGTGCATCGCCGCGCAGGCGCTGCTCGCGTGCAGCATCGCCCTGGTACTCGCGCATCCACTCGCGCTGCCCGTTCTCGCGCAGCGCGACGTACTCCATCTCCGGCGTCACGATGCCGCGGCGTGCGTAGTGCATCTGCGTGACGTTGGCGCCTCGCTTCGCCCGCCGCGGCGTGCGCTGCAGGGCGGCGGCGTCGGCGCGCAGCTGCGCGATGCGCTCGCTGTCGCGCTCGTCGTGCTTCAAGCCGTCGTCCAGCGCCTGGCGTTGCCGGCCGGCGTAAGCCTCGGTGTCGCCGCGCGCGGCGATCCACGGCGAGCGCACGTCGGGCAGGCCGCGGCGCACGTCGATGCGCGCCTGCGGGTCGGTGTAGGGGCCGGAGGTGTCGTACAGAGAGACCACCTCGCCGTTGCTCAGGCCGACCTCGCGCTGCGGCACGCGGATGTCGCTGCGCGAGCCGGTCGCGTAGGTCTTGCGCGACGCCGGGAACGGCTCGCGCGTCAGCGCGAGGTCGAGTGCATCGATGTGCTCGGGGGCGTTCATTCGGGGCTCCTTCGTTCACAGTGGTGCTCCGAAGGTCGCCCCCGTGGCGTGGCCGCGAACGGGCCAGCGCGTCGAGGTCAGACGGCTCTTCTTACGCCGGTACGAACCGGTTCAAGTTCACGGGTTTGGGTCCACCATCTCAGCACGCAACGCGTGCACCCCGGAGCGGGGCGGATTGTGCTCGGGTCGGGCGCCCGATGTCAACAGCAGGCGCCGAAAACTGCTGCGATTCATCGCGCTCATTCGCAAGGCCGTGCGAGGGGCGGCCGGGTGCCTCCTCTGACTCCCGCCGCATCGCACACCGTCGCGCCGCCGCGCGTGCGCGAGTGCGCGGTGCAGCTGAAAGCGGTGATCGAGGCGGTGCATGGCGTGGCCGATGAAGACGAGCTGCTGCGCGGGCGCGTGCTGAGCTTCGAAGCGCGCAGCCAGCGGGTGCATTTGCATCCATCGATCCTGGTGGACGGCGAGCCGGACCGTGTCGACCCCGACACGTGGCGCCCGCTGATCATGAGCTTCCAGAAGTTCCATGGCCTCGCGCCGCGGCAGCTGCACGATTCGGCCCTGGCGAGCATCCGCGAAGCGATCTATCGCAGCCCCGACGTCGACAAGGCGAGGGCGCTGGCAGCGGCCGATGCGTGAGCGCCCGTGTGCATCACTTGCCGTCGGCCAGCCCTTCGAGCACCTTCAGCACCTGCGCGTCGCCCATGTTGCGGGCGTCTGCCAGTTCGCCGCCGGTCGTCGCCTTGACGAGGCTGCCGTCGGCGCGCAGCACGGCCACCGCCGGAATGCCCTTCTTGATCGGGTTGCCCATCTGCTGCGCGAGGTCGGTGTTCTTGTTGAAGCGCGCCACATCGACCTTCATGACAACGTAGCGCTGAGCGACGTGCTCGGCGAGCGGGCCGCCGGCCATCTTCTGCGCCAGCTCGCGGCAATCGCCGCACCAGTTCGCACCGAACACCACCAGCACCTGCTTGCCCTCGCCTTGGGCCTGCTGCAGGGCGCGGTTCAGCTCGACACGGGCATCGGCGGCTTCGTCGTAGGGCAGTGCGGAGGCGGCGTGCGCCGCGCACGCCAGCACGCCCCACAGCAGGGCGGCGAGCCCGGATCTGCGCAAGAGGTTCATCGCAAGAGCCCCTGGGTTGAAAGGTCCGACTCTAACGAACACAATGCCGCCGTCTCAACCGAGGAGCACAAGACCATGGCAGCCACTTCAACCACCGGCGCATCCGAGGACTTGGGCAAGCTGCTGTTGCGCGTCGCGCTCGGCGTGCTGATCTTGCTGCACGGCATTGCCAAGCTGCGCGGCGGCCCCGACTTCATCATCGACCTCGTGACGAAGGCCGGCCTGCCGGGAGCGTTCGGCTACCTCGTCTACGTCGGCGAGGTGCTGGCGCCGATCCTGCTGATCGTCGGGCTGTTCACGCGCCCGGCGGCGCTGATAGTGGCGATCAACATGGTGGTCGCGGTGGCCCTCGCGCACATGGGCGAACTGGCGAGCCTGACCGAGAACGGCGGCTGGGCGCTCGAGCTGCAGGGCATGTTCCTGTTCTCCGCGATCGCGGTGGCCTTGCTCGGCGCGGGACGCTACAGCCTCGGCGGGCTCGCGGGGCGCTGGAACTGAGTCCTGCCTGCCGTTGATCCGCGGGATCGGCAGTCGAGCGCGAGCGCCTGCACCGGCCGCCCGCTGGAGGCATCGAGCACCACGAAGTTCAATCGGCGCGGGTGGGCCGCATCGCCGGCGTCGTGCCGTGACGGGTGCCGCAAGGTGACGACCTGCTCCGCCGCGGCGTTCCACGCCGCTACCGGCACCCACTCGCGCACGACATGGTCGTGCGCGAGTGTCGCGCCGTCGTTCTCGCCGGCGCGCACGACGGTTCGATGGTTCGATTCGGTCACCGCCCAGTAGGCGGACAGCCGCGCCGGTGCCCCGGCGCCGGCGACGACCGTGGCGTTGACACGATCGCCGTCGCGCGCAAGCCGAATGCGCACCGTCGAGGCGTCACGATTTCGCGACCTCCATCGGATGCACGGCAACGGGCTCATGTGTCTCTCCAGCGCGGCGTTGCATGCAAGTCGTTCGGCCGGCGCCGTTCTTACAGCCGCTACCATGCAGCCCCAACGCCTCACGCGCTTTGCCTTCTCCCATGATCTTCCCGACCGCGCCGCGCCCCGGCGATCGACGCCGCCGACTGACGCTCCGCCTCGGCCGCTGGCTCACCGGCATCGGCATGGCGACCGGCGGCCTCGCCTCGGCACAGCCCACGACCGACGCCCTGGTGGTGCGCCCGGCGCAGGTCAAGCTCGGCCTCGAGCGCGTCGAGTTGCCGGGCGCAGAGCGCATGGGACTGTTCGGCATGTCCTACCTGGTCGAGGTGGGCCATGGCTTCTCGCTCGGGCCGGCCGGCTACGGCGCGGTCAGCGGCCAGCGCGGCGGCCTGTTCACGATCGGCGGCGAGGCGGCCTGGCAGCGGCGCCTCGCCGGTCCGCTGACGCTGGACCTCGGCGTCTTCGCCGGCGGCGGCGGTGGCGGCGGTGCCCCGCTGGGCAGCGGCATGATGCTGCGCCCGCATGCCGACCTGCTGTGGGACTTCGGCCCCTTTCTCGCCGGCCTGTCGTGGTCGCAGGTCCGCTTCGCCGGCACCGACGTGCGCAGCAACCAGCTCGGCCTGGTGTTGAGCGCGAAGTCGCGCTTTCGTTACGTGCCGCGCGAGCGCATCGGCATGCGCTCGGACATCGGCGGCCGCTCGGGCATGGGCTTCGACCGCATCCACGCGGTGGTCGGCAGCTATCAGCCGCGCTCCGGCTCGAAGCGCGTGAGCGGCGCCAGGCTCGACTCCGAGATCGGCATCGTCGGCACGCGTGTCGAACGCGCCATCAACGACCACGCGTACTGGGGCATCGAGGCGGCCGGCGCCGCCGGCGGCGGGGTCGGCGGCTATACCGAGGTCCTCGGCACGATCGGCACCGAGACGACGGTCTGGCCGGGCGTGTTGACGCTCGGCGGCCGGCTGGCGCTGGGCATGGGCGGCGGTGGTGATGTCGATACCGGCGGCGGCGTGCTGATGAAGGCCGGCGCCTACGGCACCGTGCGCCTGAGCCGCGAGCTCGGTCTGACGCTCGAAGGCGGTGTCACTCACGCGCCGCAAGGCAGCTTCCGCGCGTTGCACGCGGCGGCTTCGCTGAACTGGATCCTCGACGACCCGAGCGACCTGACCGCGCCACCGCGCAACACGCGCACCGAATGGGTTGGCGGCATCGAACGCTACGACGCCCAGCGCCGCGACGGTTCGCGCCGGCCGCTGCAGGCGGTCACGCTGAAGGCCCATCGTTTCGTCACGCCGCACCTCTACCTCACCGGCCAGGCGCACAGCGCGCTGGGCGGTGGTGCCGGTGGCTACACGGCGGGTCTGGTGGGGGCAGGCGTGCAGGCCAAGGTTTTCGGGCCGGTGCATGTCGGTGCCGAAGCGCTGATCGGCGCGGCCGGCGGCGGCGGCGTCAGCACCGAAGGCGGCGCGATCGCCCAGCCGAGCGCGTACGTGGGCGTGGACCTCGGGCGCTCGCTTGCGCTGCGCGTGAGCGCAGGCAGGATCAAGGCGCTGCGCGGCGGCGCGCTCGACGCCAGCACGCTGGAGCTGTCGCTCGCCTTCACCTTCGGCGTGGCCGGACATGGCTATCGCTGACACGGCAGCGCGCGACGCGATCGTCATCGGCGCCGGACCGGCGGGCCTGATGGCCGCCGAGATGCTGGCAGGCGCTGGACGCGCGGTCGACGTGTACGACGCGATGCCGTCGGTGGGCCGCAAGTTCCTGCTGGCCGGCAAGGGCGGCCTCAACCTGACGCATTCGGAGCCGTTCGACGCCTTCGTCGCGCGCTACGGCAGCCGACGCGAGCAGCTCGAACCGATGCTGCGCGACTTCGGCCCCGATCAGTTGCGCGCATGGGCACGCGGCCTGTGCATCGAGACCTTCGTCGGCACCTCGGGGCGTGTCTTTCCGGTCGACCTGAAGGCCGCGCCGCTGCTGCGGCACTGGCTGCAGCGCCTGCGCGCTCAGGGCGTGCGTTTTCACATGCGGCATCGCTGGCTGGAGTGGGACGAGGGCGGGGCCGGCGGCACGCGCGCGTGGCGCTTCGACACGCCGGCGGGAGAGGCGCGGGTACAGGCGCGCACCGCGCTGCTGGCGCTGGGCGGCGGCAGCTGGCCGCGCCTCGGTTCGGACGCCGCGTGGGTGCCGCTGCTCGCGCAGCGCGGCGTGGCCGTCGAGCCCCTGCAGCCGTCGAACTGCGGCTTCGACGTCGATGCCGCCGGCGGCTGGAGCGACCACTTCCGCAGCCGCTTCGCCGGCCAGCCGCTGAAGAACGTGGCGCTCGCGCTCGATGGCGGCGGCTTTGCGCAGGCGGGCGAGTTCGTGGTCACCGAGACCGGCGTCGAGGGCAGCCTCGTCTACGCCGCGTCGGCTGCCGTGCGCGAGCGCATCGCGGCCGAGGGGCGGGCGGTGGTACTGATCGACCTGCTGCCGCAGCGCAGCGCCGGCTTCGTCGCCGCCGAGGTGGCGCGGCCGCGCGGATCGCGCTCGTTGTCGACCCATCTGAAGAGCCGGCTCGGCATCGACGGCGTCAAGGCGGCGCTGCTGCACGAGCTGCTGCCGCGCGACGTGTTCGCAAATCCTGCGCGGCTCGCGGCGGCCATCAAGGCGCTGCCGCTCGCGCTGGCCCGGCCGCGCCCGCTGGCCGAGGCGATCAGCAGCGCCGGCGGCGTGAGCTTCGCGGCGCTGAACCAACAGCTGATGCTCGATGCCCTGCCGGGTGTGTTCTGCGCCGGCGAGATGCTCGACTGGGAAGCGCCCACCGGCGGCTACCTGTTGACGGCCTGCTTCGCGAGCGGCGTCGTGGCCGGCCGGGCCGCGGCGCAGTTCATCGGCTGAGCCCCTCCCACACCGGGCAGCAGGTACGGGATCGACCATTCCGCTATGGCACACTGCGCGGCTTCTTTGCAGTCTCTCCCGTCACCTTGGACAAGATCCTCACGCAACTCGCCGCCGAACTGAAGGTTCGGCCGGCCCAAGTGAATGCCGCTGTCGAACTGCTGGATGGAGGCGCCACGGTGCCCTTCATCGCACGCTACCGCAAGGAGGCGACCGACGGGCTCGACGACACGCAGCTGCGGGACCTCGAAGCGCGCCTGGGCTACCTGCGTGAACTCGAAGAGCGGCGCGCCGCGGTGCTCAAGAGCATCGACGAGCAGGGCAAGCTGACGCCCGAGCTGCGCGCCGCGATCGAGGCGGTGCCGACCAAGCAGGAGCTCGAAGACCTCTACCTGCCGTACAAGCCCAAGCGCCGCACCAAGGGCATGATCGCCCGCGAGGCGGGCCTGGAGCCGCTGGCGGACAAGCTGTTCGCCGACCCCTCGCTCGACCCGGCCGCCGAAGCGGTGGCCTTCATCAATGCCGAAGGCGGGTTCGCCGACTCCTCGGCCGTGCTCGACGGCGTGCGCGACCTGCTCTCCGAACGCTGGGCCGAGGACGCGGCGCTGGTCGGCAAGCTGCGCGAGTGGTTGTGGGCCGAAGGGCTGTTTCGCTCCAAGCTGATGGAGGGCAAGGACGAAAACCATCCCGATGTGGCCAAGTTCCGCGACTACTTCGACTACGACGAGCCGATCCGCACGGTGCCTTCGCACCGCGCGCTGGCCGTGTTCCGCGGGCGCACGCAGGAGATCCTCGACGCCAAGCTGGTGCTCGATGAGGAACTGGTGCCCGGGCAGCCCAGCATGGCCGAGGGGCGCATCGCGATCCACCTCGGCTGGAGCCATGCGAAGCGGCCGAGCGACGACCTGATCCGCAAGACCATCGCCTGGACCTGGAAGGTCAAGCTCTCGCTGAGCCTGGAGCGCGACCTGTTCTCGCGGCTGCGTGAAGAGGCCGAGCGCGTGGCGATCAAGGTCTTCGCCGAGAACCTTCGCGACCTGCTGCTCGCCGCTCCCGCCGGCAAGCGCGTCGTGATGGGACTGGACCCGGGCATCCGCACCGGCGTGAAGGTGGCGATCGTGAGCGACACCGGCAAGGTGCTCGACACCTCGACTGTCTACCCGCACGAACCGCGCAAGGACTGGGAGGGCTCGATCCACACGCTCGGCCGCCTGTGCGCGACCCACGGCGTGAACCTGATCGCGATCGGCAACGGCACCGCGAGCCGCGAGACGGACAAGCTCGCCGCCGACCTGATCAAGCGGGTGCAGCAACTGGCCCCTGGCACGCACATCGAGAAGATCGTCGTCAGCGAAGCCGGCGCCTCGGTCTACTCGGCCTCCGAATTCGCGAGCAAGGAACTGCCCGAACTCGACGTGAGCCTGCGCGGCGCGGTGTCGATCGCGCGGCGCCTGCAGGACCCGCTGGCCGAACTCGTGAAGATCGACCCGAAGAGCATCGGCGTCGGCCAGTACCAGCACGACGTCAACCAGAGTGATCTCGCGAAAAGCCTGGACGCGGTGGTCGAGGACTGCGTGAACTCGGTGGGCGTGGACTTGAACACCGCGTCGGCTCCGCTCCTGTCGCGCGTGTCGGGCCTGTCGAATGCGGTGGCGGCGAGCATCGTTCGCTGGCGCGACGCCAACGGCGCGTTCCGCAACCGCCAGCAGCTGCTCGACGTGAGCGGGCTCGGCGCCAAGACCTTCGAACAGGCCGCGGGCTTCCTGCGCATCCGCGGGGGCGACAACCCGCTCGACCAGTCGGGGGTGCACCCCGAGACCTATCCGGTCGTCGAACGCATCCTCGGCACGGTGAACAAACCCGCGGCCGAGGTGATGGGCCGCAGCGACGTGATCCGCGCGCTCAAGCCCGAGGCCTTCGCCGACGACAGATTCGGCGCGATCACGGTGAAGGACATCCTTGCCGAGCTGGAGAAGCCCGGCCGCGATCCGCGCCCCGACTTCAAGGTGGCGCGCTTCAACGACGGCGTCGAGGACATCAAGGACCTGCAGCCCGGCATGACGCTCGAGGGCACGGTCAGCAACGTCGCGCAGTTCGGCGCCTTCATCGACCTCGGCGTGCACCAGGACGGCCTGGTTCACGTGAGCCAGCTCAGCAACAAGTTCGTCAACGACGCGCGCGAGGTCGTGAAGACCGGCGACATCGTGAAGGTCAAGGTGCTCGAGGTCGACCTCGCGCGCAAACGCATCTCGCTGACGATGAAGCTCGATGCCAAGCCGGCGCCGAAGGGCGGCGCGGGGCAGAACGAGTTCCGCCACGCCGGCCGCGGCGAGCGTCTGCCCGGGGGTGGCGCGCGGCAGGGTGCGTCGGCACCGCAAGGCCAGTCGGCCATGGCCGCGGCTTTCGCCAAGCTGCAATCGAAGAACTGATCGCTGTGCGGGCGCTCGCGATCCATGCCGGCCCCCGTGCGCTGAAGCAGCTGCGCGAACAGCTCCTGCGGCCGCAGGACGTGCGCGCGATACCCGCCGCCGCCGGCGGGCCCAAGGGGCTGGTGCTGAGCCCGCTCGATCAGTTCATCTTCGGCGAGTGGCTTGCCGGAACAGACCACACGGTGCACCTGCTCGGCGCCTCGATCGGCGCCTGGCGCATGGCCATCGGCTGCCTCGACCAGCCGGCCGCGGCCTTTGCGCAGATGGCCGACGACTACATCCGCCAGCAATACGGGCATGCGCCGAGCAAGCCGCCGAAGGCAAAACACGTGAGCGAGCTGTTCGGCGCCAAGCTCAGCGAACGATTCGGCCCGCACGCCGAACGGGTGCTGCGGCATCGGCGCTTCCGGCTCCACGTGTACCAGCCGCGGCCGCCACATCATGCGGCGCGAAGGGCGCGTCACGACCCCGCTCGGCTACTGCGGCGCCTTTGCCGCCAAAGCGCTCAGCCGGCGCGCCATGGGCGGCTGGCTCGAGCGCGTGATCGTCTCGGATGCACGCGAGCCGTTGCCGCTGCAGCTGAACGACTACCGCACGCAGGTCGTGCCGCTGGATGCCGCCAACCTGCAGCCGAGCATCCTCGCGAGCTGCTCCATCCCGTTCTGGCTGCGGGCCGTTCACGACATCCCCGGCGCGCCGCGCGGCGCCTACTGGGACGGCGGCATCACCGACTACCACCTGCACCTCGACTACGCCTCGATGCACGATGGACTGGTGCTGTACCCGCACTTCCAGTCGACGGTGATCCCCGGCTGGCTCGACAAGGCCTTCACCGGCCGCCACCGCGCCACCGCCCGGCTGGACAACGTGGTCGTGCTGTCGCCCACCGCCGAGTGGGTGGCGTCGCTGCCCAACGGCAAGCTGCCCGACCGCAACGACTTCAGGCACTACGCCGACGACGTGCCCGGCCGCGTCGAGGTCTGGACCCGCGCAGTGCAGGAGAGTCAGCGCCTGCGTGACGAGTTCGCCGCCTGGGTGGACGGCGCGGCGCATGTCGATGTGCAACCCCTGGCCTAGGATCGCCTGGTGCGCTGGGGACTTTACGGCCTGACGAGCGCCGCCGGCCCTAACATCATTGCACCCGCAAATACACAGGAGTTCCGATGAACGCACGCACTTCCCTGAGCATCCTCGCCGCTGCCGCCTTGCTCGCCGCCTGCGGCCAGATGGGCCGGCATGGCGACAAGGGACACATGGGTGGCCACATGGGCCACATGGCTCACAGCGGCCCGAAAGCCGTCGCCACGCTGGAGCCGACCAAGGGCAACACGGCGGCGGGCACCGTGATCTTCGAACAGCACGGACAACATGTGATGGTGTTCGCCAAGGTCAGCGGCCTCAAGCCGAACGCGCAGCACGGCTTCCACGTCCATGAAAAGGGCGATTGCTCGAGCGGCGACGGCATGGGAACGGGCGGCCACTTCAATCCCACCGGCAAGCCGCACGGGCCGCAGAGCGCCGACCACCACGCAGGCGACCTCCCCGCACTGAAGGCCGACGCCAACGGCAACGCCGACGCCAGGTTCCACTTGAGCGCCGTGAGCATCGGCTCGGGGGCGGCCGATCTGGTGGGCCGCGGCCTGATCGTGCATGCCGATCCCGACGACTACACCACCCAGCCCACAGGCAACTCGGGCGCGCGCATCGCCTGCGCCGTCATCAAGGCGAGCTGAGCGGCAGGCCCACGGACCTGCCGGCAGAAGGCGCGACCACCAGGCCGCAGGCGCCGGCTGAGGCAGGAACTCGAGCAGCGCGTGCGGGCGGTGCAGGGGCTCGCTGTAACGATGTTTCCGGTGTGCAAAGTCCGGGCACGCGGTCGCCGGGCGAGCGGCGGGCCACGTTGAGTCTTCAGCGCCCCAACGGTGGTGGCGTTCAGGAGATTCGAATGAAGACGTCCATCAGGTCGTTCGGCGTGGCCGGGGCGATGGTGCTGGCGGCCCTGGCCGCCGGCTGCGCCAGCCGCCCCGCGCAGACTGTCTATCAACCTGCCTATCAGCCCGTCTATCGGCCCGTGCCCGGAAGTGATGCCCACGCTCAATACGGCGTGGTGCACAGCATCGACACGATCCGGGCGCAGAACCGGGTCAGCGGCGGCGGTGCCATCGTTGGTGGCGTGGTCGGCGCGGTCGTGGGCCGCCAGATCGGCAGCGGCTCCGGCAGGGACGCCGGCACGGCCGTCGGCGCGGTGGCGGGCGCGATCATCGGCAACGAGATCGAGAAGAACCAGCGGCAGCAGCGCGACATCTACCGCGTGACCGTGCGGGTGGACCGCGGCGGGCTGCGCAGCTTCGACTACGCCCAGCTCGACGACCTGCGTGTCGGCGACCGGGTGCGCATCGAGAACAACCAGCTCTATCGCTGGTAGCCGCAGGCCAGGCCCGGGCTGAATTACAATCACAGCTCCTCAAGAAACAAGGGCGAGAAAGGCATCATGGTTATGACACCGCGAACTACCACCCGCAGCACTTCGCTGTAGCTGGCCGCGGCTCGACCTGACTTTTCCTTCCTCCCCCTCGAAAGCGCGGCTCATCCCCGCGCTTTTTCTTTTGTTCGGCGCCGGACCGCCCCAAGCCGGACGACCGATCTTTATGGAGCTCTCATGATCTCGATTCAGTTGCCCGACGGATCCCAGCGCGAGTACCCGGGCCCCGTTACGGTGGCCGAGGTGGCGCAGTCCATCGGAAGCGGCCTGGCCAAGGCGGCACTCGCCGGGCGCATCGGCCAAGGTGATTCGGCCCGGGTGGTCGACACGAGCTTCGTCATCGACCGCGACACGCCGCTCGCGATCGTGACGGAGAAGGACCCGGCGGGTCTGGAGGTCATCCGCCACTCGACGGCGCACCTGCTCGCCTACGCGGTCAAGGAGTTGTTTCCCGACGCCCAGGTGACGATCGGGCCGGTCATCGAGAACGGCTTCTACTACGACTTCGCCTACAAGCGGCCTTTCACGCCCGAGGACCTGACGGCCATCGAAGCCAAGATGACGGAACTCGCGAAGAAGGACGAGAAGGTCGAGCGCCGTGTGCTGCCGCGTGACGCGGCCGTCGAGCACTTCAGGAGCATCGGCGAGAAGTACAAGGCCGAGATCATCGCCGGCATCCCCGCCAACGAAGACGTGTCGCTGTACCGTGAGGGCGCCTTCGAGGATCTGTGCCGCGGGCCGCACGTGCCGAGCACGGGCAAGCTCAGGCACTTCAAGCTGATGAAGGTGGCCGGCGCCTACTGGCGCGGCGACCACCGCAACGAGATGCTGCAGCGCATCTACGGCACGGCCTGGGCGACGAAGGACGAGCTGCAGCAGTACCTGCACATGCTCGAGGAGGCCGAGAAGCGCGACCACCGCAAGCTCGGCCGCGAACTCGACCTGTTCCACATCGACGACCACGCCCCGGGCGTCGTGTTCTGGCACGCCAAGGGCTGGTCGATCTGGCAGCAGGTCGAGCAGTACATGCGCGCGGTCTATCGCGACAACGGCTACAAGGAAGTGAAGGGCCCGCAACTGCTCGACAGGAGCCTGTGGGAGAAGACGGGCCACTGGGACAAGTACCGCGAGAACATGTTCACGACGGAATCGGAGAAGCGCGACTACGCGCTCAAGCCGATGAACTGCCCGGGGCACCTCCTGATCTTCAAGCAGGGCATCAAGAGCTACCGCGACCTGCCGCTGCGCTACGGCGAGTTCGGCCAGTGCCACCGCAACGAACCGACGGGCGGCCTGCACGGCATCATGCGGGTGCGCGGCTTCACGCAGGACGACGGCCACATCTTCTGCACGGAAGACCACATCCTGCCCGAGTGCGTGGCCTTCACGACGCTGCTGCAGAAGGTCTACAAGGACTTCGGATTCACGGAAGTGATCTACAAGGTCGCGACGCGGCCGGACGCGCGCATCGGCTCGGACGAAAGCTGGGACAAGGCCGAGGCGGCGCTGATCGAGAGCCTGAAGGTCTCCGGCTGCGAGTTCGCCATCTCGCCCGGCGAGGGCGCGTTCTATGGCCCGAAGATCGAATACACGTTGAAGGACGCGATCGGGCGCCACTGGCAGTGCGGCACGATGCAGGTCGATTTCTCGATGCCGAGCCGGCTGGGGGCGGAATACGTGGCCGAAAGCAGCGAGCGTTTGACGCCCGTCATGCTGCACCGCGCGATCGTCGGCAGCATGGAGCGTTTCATCGGCATCCTGATCGAGCAGCACGCCGGGGCCTTGCCGGCCTGGCTCGCTCCGGTGCAGGTGGTGGTCCTCAATATCACGGAAGCACAGTCGGAATATGCCAGGGAAGTGGTGAAATCGCTTCAAAAACAAGGGCTTAGAGTCGAATCCGATTTGCGAAACGAGAAAATCAACTATAAAATCCGCGAGCATTCGATGCAGAAGGTCCCGTTTCTCCTGGTCGTGGGTGACAAGGAGAAGGCCAACGGGGCCGTTGCGGTGCGCGCCCGGGGCAATCAGGACCTGGGTGTGATGCCCCTGGCAGACTTCCAAGCGAAGATCGCCGGCGACATCGCCCTCAAAGTGTGAAAACGCGCTGAGAGCCGGACGCGCAGTCGTTATTCATGGATTCCGAACGGCCTTGGAGTCCGCTGAAAGGTCTGAACCATCGCTACTTTTGCTGATCGCCGTACTCCCAACGCGGAGCGCAAGCACCGCCTGAACCGGGAGATCATGGCGCCGGAAGTCCGTTTGAACGGCGTCGAGAACGAGCCCCTTGGCATCGTTCCCATCCAGGAGGCCTTGCGCATGGCAGGTGACCTGGACGTCGATCTGGTGGAGATCGCGGCAACCGCCGATCCCCCGGTGTGCCGGCTGATGGACTACGGCAAGTTCAAGTATCAGGAACAGAAGCGCGCAGCGGAAGCCAAGTCCAAGCAGAAGATCATCGAGGTCAAGGAAGTGAAATTCCGCCCCGGCACCGACGAGGGCGACTATCAGATCAAGATGCGCAACCTGCGTCGCTTCATCGAGGAAGACGGCGACAAGGGCAAGGTGACCCTGCGGTACAGAGGCCGCGAAATCACCCACCAGGACATCGGCATGCGGCTCCTGGAACGCATCCGCGACGAGCTGGCGGATGTGGCGGTGGTGGAGAACATGCCCAAGCTCGAAGGGCGCCAGATGATCATGGTGCTGGCGCCGAAGCGGAAGTAGGAAGCACCGTTCGTCCCGAGGTATCGAAGGGCGAACGGTGTGTAGAGAGTTCAGCGGTTCGGTCTGGTCACCGGGCCGCTGCCAGAAGCGACTGTTGGCTTACAAGACGGCGAGTGTTTTGCCGGCGCCTGCAGCGCAAATCAAAAGGAGCAGTCATG
>DASWVR010000059.1:0-4706 GCA_036401155.1 Piscinibacter sp.
AGGCGACGTTGACGCCGGTCCGCACCGAGCTGCCGATGGGCGAGGCGCCCATCAGCGGCACGGCACCGTTTTCGCTTGCGCGCTGACGGCCGGCCGACACGCCGGCGCTGACCGCCGGCAGGCGATCGGCGCGCGCCAGCCGCAAGGCGGCGCGCGACTGGTCGATGCGCGCTGCGGCACGGGCAAGGTCACGGTTGTCGCGCAGGGCTTCGTCCACCAGTGCGTCGAGCCGCGGGTCGGCGAACGAGCGCCACCATTCGGAGGGCACGGGCGCGACGGCCGGGCTGCCGGTCGGCAGCTCGAGCGAGGGCGGGTTCGTGTCGGCACGCGGCGGGAGTGCGCAGCCCGCGAGCCACGCCGCCGCGGCACAGGCCGCGGCCAGCGCAGCACGCGGGAAACGACGACGCGCCGTCATGCCGGTTCCCCTTGCGCGCCAGGCGGCAACGGATGGTCGTGCACCTCCTTCGCATGCCGCCCGACGAGGTGAACGTGCTCGGCCTCGGCCTGGATCTCGGCGGTGCTGCGCGATTCACGCAGGCGCCGCGCGGTGATGATCTTGAAGAACATCGGCACGAAGAAGATCGCGAGGAAGGTGGCGGCGAGCATGCCGCCCATCACGCCGGTGCCGACCGAGCGCCGCGCCCCGGCGCCGGCGCCGCTGGAGATCGCCAGCGGCAGCACGCCGAGAATGAAGGCGAGCGAGGTCATGATGATCGGGCGGAAGCGCAGTCGCGCCGCCTCGAGTGCGGCCGCCGACGCGCTCATGCCTTCGTGCGCTTTCAGCGAGGCGTATTCGACGATCAGGATCGCGTTCTTCGCCGCCAGGCCCAGCAGCGTGACGAGGCCGATCTGGAAGTACACGTCGTTGGTCATGCCGCGCAGCCACACCGCCGCAAGCGCGCCGAAGGTGCCGAAGGGCAGCGCGAGCAGCACCGACAGCGGCAGCGACCAGCGCTCGTACTGCGCCGACAGGATCAGGAAGACCATCAGCGCGCCCAGCACCAGCGCCAGCGCCGAGGTGCCCGAGGAGCGCTTCTCCTGGTACGAGGCGCCGCCCCAGTCGAAGCTGAAGTCGCTCGGCAATACCTCCTTGGCGATGCGCTCGACTTCGGCAATCGCCTGCCCGGAACTGACACCCGGCGCGCCCTGGCCGAACAGCTTGACCGCCGGCAGGTTGTTGAAGCGGTCGAGCGTCTCCGGGCCCGACGAGTAGCGCACCGTGGCGATCGCCGACACCGGCACCATCTGGCCGCTCGCCGAGCGCACCCACATGCGGCCGACGTCGTCGGGCCGCTTGCGGTAGGCGGGCTCGGCCGACATCAGCACCTGCCAGGCGCGGCCGTACTTGTTGAAGTCGTTGACGTAGTAGCTGCCAAGCGTCGCCGACAGCGTGTTGAACACCTCGTCGACCGACACGCCGAGCGCCTTGGCACGTTCGCGGTCGACGTCGACATGCAGCTGCGGCGAGCTCGCGCGCCACAACGTCTGCACGCCGCCGAGCAGCTTGCTCTGGCTTACCGCGCCCTGGAACTGCTGCATCACCTCCTCCATGCGCTTGGCGCCGCCCTCGCCCCGGTTCTGGATGTAGAACTCGAAGCCGCCGGCGGTGCCGAGGCCGAAGATCGGCGGCGGGTTGAAGGCGAGCACCAGCGCTTCCTTGATGTGCGCCGTCTTCATGAACAGCTCGCCGACCAGCGCCTGCACCGGCACCGGCCGCTCGTTCCAGTGTTTCTGCGTGACGAAGATGGTCGCCGCGTTGTTGCGGTAGCCGCCGCCCAGGAAGTCGAAACCGGTGAAGGCGACGACATCGAGGTTGTAGGGGTTGGACTTGATGACCTCGATCACCTCGCCGACCACGCGGTCGGTGCGCTCCAGTGAGGCGCCGTCGGGCAGGATCACCGCCGAGATGTAGAAGCCCTGGTCCTCGTCGGGCACGAGCGAGCCCGGCGTGATCTTCCACAGGCCCGCGGTGACGGCGACCATGCCGGCGAACAGCAGCAAGCCGATGCCGGCGCGTCGCACGAAGAAGCCGACCCCGGCCACGTAGCGGCCGGTCACGCGGTGGAAGAAGTCGTTGAAGCGCGCGAACAAGCGCCCCGGACGCTTGTGCTCCTTCTTCAGGATCAGCACGCACAGGCTCGGCGTGAGCGTGAGCGCGACGATGCCCGAGATCACCACCGCGATCGCGATGGTGACCGCGAACTGGCGGTACAGCTCGCCGGTCAGGCCGCCGAGGAAGGCGATCGGCACGAACACCGCGCACAGCACCAGCACGATGGCGATGACCGGGCCCGAGACTTCGCGCATCGCGATGATCGCGGCCTCGCGCGCGCCCATGAGCTCCTCGTGCATGATGCGCTCGATGTTCTCGAGCACGACGATCGCGTCGTCGACGACGATGCCAATCGCGAGCACCATGCCGAACAGCGTCAGCGTGTTGATCGAGTAGCCGAGCAGCAGGAGCCCGGCGAAGGTGCCGATCAGCGACACCGGCACCGCCACCAGCGGGATCAGCGTGGCGCGCCAGTTCTGCAGGAACAGGAACACGACGGCGATCACCAGCAGCATCGCCTCGGCGAGCGTCTTGACCACTTCCTCGATCGAGACCTTGACGAAGCGCGTCGTGTCGTAGGGCACCGAGTAGGTGATGCCGCGCGGGAAGCGCGGCGCCAGCTCGGCGACCGTGTTCTCGACATCCTTCGCCACGTCGAGCGCATTCGCGCCCGGCTGCAGGAAGATGCCGACCAGCGTGGCCGGCTTGCCGTTGATGCGGCCGATGAAGTCGTAGTCCTTGGAGCCGAGTTCCACACGCGCCACGTCCTTGAGCCGGATCGCGCTGCCGTCGCCGTCGGCACGGATGATGATCTCCTCGAACTGCCGGGGCTCCGACAGCCGCCCCTGCGTGGTGATGGTGTAGACCATCTCCTGCGCGCCGCCGGTGGGCGCCTGCCCGACCTTGCCGGCCGCGAACTGCGCGTTCTGCTCGGTGATCGCGCGTGCCACGTCGCCGGTGGTGAGCTTGAACTGCGCGAGGCGGTCGGGCTTGAGCCAGACCCGCATCGCGTAGTCCTTGGCGCCGAAGATCTGTACGTTGGTCGTGCCGGGCACGCGCTTGAGCGAGTCCAGCACGTTCAGCGTCACGTAGTTGCTGATGGCGAGGTCGTCGCGGCTGCCGTCGGGCGAGAAGAAGGCGAGCACCTGCAGGAAGGCCGACGAGCCCTTCTCGACCGTCACGCCCTGGCGGCGCACCTCCTGCGGCAGCTTGGCCTCGGCCTGCTTGACGCGGTTGTTGACCACCTGCGCCGCCTGGTCGACGTTGGTGCCGATGTCGAAGGTGACCTGGATCGTGACGATGCCGTTCGAGGTCGAGGTCGAGTTCATGTAGATCATGCGCTCGACGCCGTTGATGGCGTTCTCGAGCGGCGCGGCCACCGTCTGCTCGATCACGTCCGCGCTCGCGCCGGGGTAGATCGCCGTCACCGTCACCACCGGCGGCGCGATCTCGGGGTACTGCGCGATCGGCAGCGAGCGTGTGGCCGACAGGCCGGCGATGATGAAGAAGATCGACAGGACCGCCGCGAAGATCGGGCGGTCGATGAAGAAGCGGGAGAACATGCGGACCTCCCGCTTACTTCGACGCCGCCGCGGAAGGGGCCGCCGCACCACCGGCGCTGGCTGCGCCGGCGGGTGGTGCGGCCTGCGCCAGCACCACCGGCGCGCCGGGGAAGAAGATGCGCGCCATGCCGTCGACGATGACGGCGTCTCCGGTGTTCAGTCCCTGCGTGACGATCCAGCCGTCCGCCAGCTGGTCGCCCACGCTCACCGGCCGCGGCTGGGCCTTGCCGTCCGCCATCACGTAGACGAACTTGCCCTGAGGACCTTCGAGAACCGCGCGAGTGGGCACCTTCACCGCATTCGGGCGCGACGCACCCAGTAGACGCACACGAACGAACTGGCCCGGCTTCAATGACCCGTCGGGGTTGGCCACCTCGGCTTCGGCCTCGACCGTGCCGGTGCTGTCGGACACGCGGGTGTCGGAGAAGACGAGCTTGCCGCGCTTCGGGTAGAGGCTGCCGTCGGCCAGCCGCACCTCGACGTCGAAGGCCGAGCGCTCGGGCAGCTTGAGATGGCCGGCGCCGACCTCGCTGCGCCAGCGCATCTGGTCGGTGTCGGCGATGCCGAAGCGCAGCTTGATCGGGTCGGTCTGCGTCACCGTCGTGAGCAGCACCTGCGGCCCCGAGACCAGCGTGCCTTCGGACACCTGCGAGCGCCCGGCCACGCCGCCGATCGGCGCCTCGACGCGTGTGTAGCCGAGGTTGAGCGCCGCCTCCGCGCGCCGCGCCGATGCGCCCTTGAGGTCGGCACGTGCGATCTGCTCGGCCGAAGCCGCGTCGTCGTAGTCGCGCTGGCTCACCGCACGCGCCTCCCACAGCGGCTTGAGCCGCGCGAGCGTGCGCGACGCCTGCGCCAGGCGCGCCTCGGCGGCGGCCACGTCGGCGTCGGCGCGATTGAGCGCTGCCTGGAACGGCGCGGCGTCCAGGCTGTACAGCGACTGGCCCTTGCGGACCGGCGCGCCCTCGTTGAAGTTGCGCTTGACGAGGATGCCCGGCACCCGGGCGCGCACCTCGATGTCGCGCGAGCCGGCGGTCTGGCCGACGTACTCGTAGACCGCGGGCAGGTCGGCCATGGCGACTCGCTCGACGGCC
>DASWVR010000060.1:0-11215 GCA_036401155.1 Piscinibacter sp.
GCCGAAGCGCGCATCGACAAGCGCGCGCCGACGCGCACCGCCCACGAGCGCGCCGAGGCGCACTTCCAGCGCGGCGTCGCGGCGCACCAGCAAAACCAGTGGGGCGATGCGGGCGCCGCCTACGCCGCCGCGCTGCGCGAGGAAGCGGGGTTGTCGTCCGCGCGCCAGGCGCTCGCCGGCATCCTGATCGCCCAAGGGCAGGCGGACGAAGCAAAACGCCTGCTCACCGACGGCCTCGCCCGCGCGCCGCAACACGCCGGCATGGCGATGATGCTGGCGCGCCTGCTGGCCGAGCACGCCGAGCTGGAGCGCGCCGCCGACGTCCTGCACGCCGCGGCCATCGCTTCACCCAGCCCCGAGGACCGCGCATTCCACGCCGCCATCCTGCAGCGCCTGGAGCGCCACGCCGACGCCGCCGAGCTCTACGCCGCGGCGCTGCGTGTGGCGCCGAACAACGGCGTGTGGTGGATGGGCCTGGGCATGTCGCTCGCCGCCGACGGAAAGAACGAAGCCGCACGCGAGGCCTTCAACCGGGCGCGGGCCAGCGGCGCGTTGTCGCCCGAGCTGAGCAGCTACGTCGAGCAGCGCCTGCGGCAGCTGCTCTGAGCCGCTCGCCGGCTCGCACGGCCACACCGCACTCACCGCGGCGATAGACTCGCGCATGCTGCGCATCTTCATCACCGGCCTGCTGGCCGCGTTGCCGCTGGCCGCGACGATCCTGATCTTCGTGTGGGGCGCCCAGCTGCTCTATGGCTGGGTCGGACCGGGCAGCATGGTCGGCCACCTGCTGGTGGCCATCGGTCTCGGCGTGACCGGCTCCGAGGTCGCCGGCTACCTGATCGGCGTGGCCATCGTCGTGCTGCTGATCTTTGCGCTCGGGCTGCTGGTGCAGACGCGGCTGCACGGCTTCGTCGGCGACGCCGTCAACGCGCTGATGCAGCGCATCCCGCTGGTGCGCGGCGTCTACGACGTGATCAAGAAGTTCGTCGGCCTCGTGGCGCAACGCGACGAGGCCGGCGTGCGCTCGATGAGCCCGGTATGGCTGCACTTCGGCGGGCCCGGCGGCGCGGCCGTGCTCGGCCTGCTGTCGACGCCCGAGCCGGTGCTGCTCGGCGGCAAGCCCTACCTCGCCGTGCTCGTGCCCACCGCACCGGTGCCCATCGGCGGCGGCCTGCTCTATGTGCCGCAGGATTGGGTCACGGCCGCCGAGGTCGGCGTCGAGGGGCTGACGAGCATCTACGTGTCGATGGGCGTCACCTCGCACCAGCATCTGATGTCGGCGAGCCCGCCCGCGTCGCCGGCGTCGTGATCGCCCCGACGAGGCCCGCCCTGCGCCGGTCCCCTCTCAGGGCTTGTCGCCGCGGCTGTTGACCGAGCCCAGCCCCGAGGTCGACCGTCTGAGTTCGGGCTGGCCCCAGTAGTCGACGCTGCCGACGCCCGAGATGTTGACCCGCAGCTGGTCGGTCACCCACAGGTTCGCGTTGCCGACGCCGCTGATCGACACGCTTGCGCGCGCGGCGCGCAGCTGCTCGGCCATCAGCTTGCCCTTGCCCGACACGTTCAGGCTCAGCTCACCCACCTGCCCGGCGAGCTGGCCGTCGCCCGCGCCCGAGATGTCGAACTTCAGCTGACCCGCGTTCAGCGCATCGAAGCGTGCCGCGCCGGCGCCCGAGATCCTCACCACCAGCCGCTCGCTCCTGATGGGCCCGGGCGCATGCAGGTCGGTGGCGCCCGACAGGTTGATCTGGCTCACCTCGCGCATCTGCACGTCGACCTGCGCCTTGTCGTTCCTCCAGAACTTCCAGCCACCGGTGGAGCGGATGCGCAGCCGGTTGCCGATCACCTCGACGTCGATGCCGGCCGGCTCCGCGCCGTCGCCGCCGATCACCACCTGGTCGCGTTCGCCCTGGGTGAGCCTCACACGCGCGGCGCCGTCGACGTCGATGCGCTCGAATGGGCCCGGCGTGATGAGCCGGCCTTGCGGCGGCTGCGCCAGGGCATTCAGCGCAGCCAGCGCCAGTGCGAGCCCGGCCAGGACAGGTTGCATGGACGTCATATGGATTGCTCGCGCAGCTTCTTGGACACCTCGCGGCTCGCGGTGATGCGGGTGCCGTCACGCATCTGCACCACCAGCTGCGAGTTCTCGTCGGGCACCATCGCGTCGACGAAGTCGAGGTTGACGATGCATCCGCGGTGCAGCCGCAGAAAGCGCGCCGGGTCCAGGCGCGGCTCGAAGCTGTTGATCGGCAGCCGCACCAGGAAGCTGCGCCCGCGGCTGACCAACGCGGTGTACTTGGTGTCCGAGCGCAGGTATTCGAGCGCCTCGATCTGCAACGGAAAGATCTTGCCCTGGTCGCGCACGAGAACGCGCGTGAGCGGCGTGTCGTCGGACTGCTGCAGCGCCTCCACCGCATCGCCCAGCGGCGGCGAGCCGGCCTTCAGCGCGTGCTCCATCGCCTCGACGAAGCGCTCGTGCGAGAACGGCTTGAGCAGGTAGTCGACGGCGTGCAGCTCGAACGCCATCAGCGCGTGCTCGTCGTAGGCGGTCGTGAAGATCACGGCCGGGTGCGGCCCGTCGTCGGCCAGCGACTTCACCACCTGCAGGCCCGTGAGCCCGGGCATCTGGATGTCCATCAGCACGAGCTCGGGCCGCAGGGCGCGGATCTGCGCCAGCGCCGTTCGACCGTCGGCGCAGCAGGCCACGAGCTCGAGCTGCGGCAGCCGCGCGACCCAGCCGGCGAGCGCTTCGGCAGCCAGCGGCTCGTCTTCGGCAATCAGTACCTTCGTCTTCATGTTCATTGCGGGATCCAGAGATCGACGCGGAAGCCGGCGCCCGGCGCGGTGCGCACCTGCAGCCGGGCACGGCCCTCGTAGTCGACGGCGAAGCGGCGCCGCAGTGCGTCCAGGCCGATGCCACGCCGGCCCGCGGGCCGCACGTCGTCGAGCTGCGCCGGATCGCAGCCGGGGCCGTCGTCCTCGACACAGAGCTCCAGGCCCTGGTCCTGCGCGCTGCGGCCGCTGCGGATGCGGATGCTGCCGCCCTGCACCCGCGGCGCCACGCCGTGCAGCACGCAGTTCTCGACCAGCGGCTGCAGCGTGAGCGGCGGAATCTCGTCATCGAGCGTGGACGGGTCGAGCCGCCAATCGATCTGCAGCCGCGCGCCGAGGCGCAGGCTTTCGAGCGCGAGGTAGTCGCGCACGAACTGCACCTCGTCGGCCAGGATCACCCGATCGGCGCTGCCGCGCTTGCTGTCGAGCACGTAGCGCAGCATGCCGGAGAAGCGCAGCAGCGCGGCCTCGGCGGCCTGCGCATCCTTGCGGACCAGGGCGAGCAGCGTGTTCAGGGTGTTGAAGAGGAAATGCGGGTTCAGCTTGCCGCTGATTGCCGCCAGCTCGGCGCGGGCCAGCGCCGACTCGGCCTGCGCCGCCGCCAGCGCCGCGGCCCGCGCGCGGCGCGATTGCAGCAAGGCGGTGAAGGCGGTGGCGATGGCCGCGTACACCACCAAGCCCCAGATCGCCCGCCACAACAGCGTCTGCACCAGCACCGCCGAGGCATGGTCGGCGCCGAACCACCACCACGCGGCAACGAACTCGCCGGCCAGCCACAGCGCGCCGAACAGCAGCGCGGCCAGGGCGTGCAATGCGAGCGCCCTCGGTGGCGCGAGTTGGCGCCGCTGCAGCGCGCGCACCCACGGGTAGACGGCCAGGCCGAGCAGCATGGGCGGCCACAGGCTGAGCGTGGCCTGGTAGGCCGCTTCCCACAGCTGCCACAGGCCGCGCTGGAACTCGGCGCCGGCCAGCACGTAGAGCAGCCAGGCCAGCAGGCAGGCGCCGGCGTAGGCGAGCCAGACGGGGCGGTCGCCGCGATTCGTGGGATGGGATGGCACCGGCATGCGGGCATCTTAGGGATTTGGCGCCGCGCCCGGCGAGGGGCGGTGACGAGTTGCCGCCCGGCGCACCCGATTCGCGGCTGGGTGCGATGACACGTGCGGCGCGCCGCGGCGGCCCCCCCAGTTTGCAGGCGCGCTCATCGCAACAAATAGGTGGAGTCCCATTGCGAGCGTCGTGGCGTCGGCGCTTCATGCTCGCTCCGAAGTCCCTCGCTGACAGGAGTCGCATATGAACAGAACCCCGCTTGAATTGACGTCACACGCCAGGAGGACCCGCGCCCGCCTGGCCGCGCTGGGTCTGCTTTGCCTCCCCTTGGCCGCGCATGCCGACGCAAACGCCAACGCGTGGGCATCAGCCGGTCAGAACCTCGCCAACACGCGCGCCCAGAGCCAGCATGGCGGCATCAGCGTGCAGACGGCCGGTCAACTCGCGGTGAAGTGGTCCTTCACGACGGGTGGCGACGTCTCGGCGACGCCGGCGGTGGACGCGACGCGGGTGTACTTCCCGGACTGGGCGGGAAACCTCTATGCCGTGGATCGCAAGACCGGAAAGCTCCTCTGGCAGACCGCCATCGCGTCGGCATCCGGCGTGCCGTTCGACAAGGCACGGGCCACACCCGTGATCAGCGGCAACAAGCTCATCGTCGGCACCCAGGGCTCGATCCTCGTCCCCGGGGGCGGTCCGGGCGGAAAGATGATCGCGTTCGACAAGAACACCGGCGCGGTGCTGTGGGTCACGACGCTCGACGCCAATCCCGCCACCATCGTGACGCAATCGGCCATCGTTCACGGCGGGCGCGTCTACGTGGGGACTGCTTCGCAGGAGGAAGCGCTGGCGGGGTTCGTGCCCGGCTATCCCTGCTGCAACTTCCGCGGCAGCATGCTCGCGCTGGACGTCGACACCGGAGCCGTGCTGTGGAAGACCTACATGGTGCCCGAAGGCTTCAGCGGGGGCGCGATCTGGGGCAGCGCACCGGCCGTCGATCCCAAGCGGGGGCAGGTCTACATCGCCACCGGCAACAATTATTCGGTCCCGCCCGCGGTGCTGAGCTGCGTGGCAGCGGCGGGAAACGACCCTGATTTGCAGCGGGCCTGCCTCCCGGCCGACGACTTCTTCGATGCCATCGTGGCGCTCGACCTGGCCACCGGCGCGATCCGATGGGCCACGCTGGCGCTGCCCTACGACGCGTGGACGGTGTCGTGCATCCCGTTCCTCGGCGACGGGTCGAATTGCCCGAGCCCCGCGGGCCCCGATTACGACTTCGGCCAGGGGCCGGCCCTGTTCAAGACGGCCGGCGGCGACGTCGTCGGCGCGGGTCAGAAAAGTGGTCAGTACTGGGCGCTCGACGCCAACACCGGCGCGGTGCGCTGGGTCACGCAGGCGGGTCCCGGCGGCACCGCGGGCGGGCTGCAGTGGGGGTCGGCCGTGGACGGAGGTCGTGTCTACACCGCCAACGCGAACTACAACCAGGTCCCGTGGACCATGCCCGACGGCAGCGTCACGGTCGACGGCATGTGGAGCGCGCTGGATGCGTCGACGGGTGCCCTGCTGTGGCAGACGGTGCCGACCTTCGGCGGCAGCACCTCCGGCCCGGCCACGACGACCAACGGCGTGATGTTCGGCTGCTCGCTCGACGCCACCGGCCACATGTACGCGCTGAACGCCGCCACCGGCGCCGTCCTGTGGCAGTTCGAGAGCGGAGGCTCTTGCCTCTCGGGAGCTGCGATCGCCGGCGGCAACGTGTTCTGGGGTTCGGGGTACAGCAACTTCGGCTTCGGCACGCCGAACAACAAGCTGTACGCGTTCGAGATCCGATAGGCCTGGCAGCCGGCCGGGCGGCGGGGCGGCGGGGTGGCGAGTCGATGACACAAACCCCGCCGCTCCAGCAACTCCGCGGCCGGTGGGCCAGATCCTGCGCGGATTCACCAGCTGTTGCGCAGCTCCCGCAGCTTGACGAACACCGTCTGCGCATCCGGCTGCTCGGGCAGCTCCGGGAAGCGCTCGCGCAGCTTGGCGATCACGCTCGGGCTCGTCAGGCGCAGGAAGGTGTTGAACGCCTTCTCTTCGCGCAGCGTCGTCACCATCGACGTCGCCGGATCGTGCCCCGCCACGCGCGGCAACAGCTCCTTCGCCGCCGCGTTGTCGGGTTCGCGGTCGAGCGTGAACCTCAGGTTGTTCTCGATGTAGTCGTGCCCCGGGTAGACCTGGGTGTCGTCCGGCAGCGTGGCAAGCTGCTTGACGAAGGTCTCGTACAGCGCCACCGGGTCGCCGCCGTTGTGGCAGTTGCCGGCGCCCGCGTTGAACAGCGTGTCGCCGGAGAACAGCGCCGGCCGGTCGGTGTGCGAGCGCAGGCAGATGTGGCACATCGTGTGGCCGGGCGTGTCCATGCATTCGAGCTCGACACGTTTGCCGACCTTGATCACGTCGCCCGCCTTCACGCCGCGGTCGACACCCGCGATGCGCCCGCCCGCGCGGTGGTGCGCAATCACCTTGGCGCCGGTGGCCGCGACCACCGCCGCGTTGCCGCCGGTGTGGTCGTGGTGCTCATGGGTGTTGAGGATCTGCGTGATCCGCCATCCGCGAGCCTTGGCGGTGGCCAGCGTCTTCTCGTGGTCCAGCGGGTCGATGGCGAGCGCCTCGCCGCTGTCGGGGCAGGCGATCAGGTAGTTGAAGTTGCGATACGCATTGCCGGTCCAGATTCGCTCGACGATCATCGTGGGCTCCGCACACTGAGGATCGGCCGATTGTAGGAAGCGTGGCGATCTCCACGGCGCCTTCACCCCATTCGGCGCGGCCAGGCGTATCAGCTGTCATCCGCAACGATGGAGCACACCATGCGCCGACCCGACGTTTCCCCCGCCGCCCGCCCTCACCCCTCGCGCCGCGCGCTGCTGCTGATGGGCCTCGCCAGCGCCGCCACCCTGGGTTGCGCCGGCCCCAGCCTGGCCGTCGGCCGCAGCGTCGATGTCGACGTGATCGACCGCGACACCGGCCAGGTGCTCGAGGTCCACGCGCACCGCGGGCGCCACTACATCGCCGGCCGGCCGGGGGCGCGCTACGCGATCCGCATCACCAACCGCAGCGCCGAGCGTGTGCTCGCCGTCACCGCGGTCGACGGCATCAACATCGTCAGCGGGCAGACCGCGGCCTGGTCGCAGACCGGCTATGTGTTCGAGCCCTGGCAGTCGTACGAACTCACCGGCTGGCGCAAGAGCGACCAGCAGGTGGCGGCGTTCGAGTTCACGTCCTTGCCGGCCTCGTATGCCGCGCGCACCGGGCGGCCGCTGGACGTGGGGGTGATCGGCGTGGCGGTGTTCCGCGAACGACCGCGGCCGGTGCTGCCGGCGCCGCCGGTCAGCGCCTACGGATCGAGCGACCAGGCCGCCGAGAGCCGAGCATCGGACGCCTCGACCGCGAGCGCCGCCCCTGCGCCGGGCGACAGCAGCGCCCGTGCCACGACGCAGCGGCAGGAAGCGGCGCGCAAGCGGCTGGGCACCGGGCACGGCGAGCGCGAGACGTCATACGTTTCGCACACCCACTTCGAACGTGCGAGCACGCGGCCCGACGAGATCGTGAGTCTGCAGTACGACCGCTTCGAGAACCTGGTCGCCGCGGGCGTCATTGCGGGCGACCGGGTGGGCCGCTTGCCGCGGCCTTTCCCGAGATCGCGCGACACGGCCGGCTACGTGCCCGATCCCCCGACGTACTGAAGAGAACCGGCCCTCGAGTCATCCCGGCGAGAGCCGGGATCCACGCACTGGTGCCATCCGGGGATCCCGGCTTTCGCCGGGATGACATGTGCAATGAGGCTGCGCTGCGCGCTCACTGCGGCTGGAAGCCGCTCTTGCGGATGATCTCGGTCCAGGTCTTGGCGTAGGCGCGTTCGCGGTTCGCGAGCTGCTGCTGCGGCATGAACTCCACCGCGAGGCCCAGCGCGGTGAGGCGCTCGCGCACGTCAGGCATCGCGACCACCTTGGACAGCGCCTGCGAGAAATGATCGATGGCCGCCTTGGGCGTGCCGGCGGGCGCGAAGAAGCCGTAGTACGGGAGGTCCTCGAAGCCGGCGATGCCCAGCTCGGCGAGCGTCGGCACGTCGGGCAGCGTGGGCTGGCGCTTGCCGCCGAGCACGGCCACCACGCGGATGCGGCCGCCCTTGTGGTTCTCGATGAAATCCGGCACCGAGCCGATGCCGGCGGCGATCTGGTTGCCGAGCATGTCGCCGATCATCGGCGCGCTGCCGCGGTACGGCGCGGCCACGAGATCGAGCTTGAAGGTGTCGCCCAGCACCTTGACCAGGAACTCGGGTGTCGACGCCGGTGCCGGCACGCCGACCACACCCTTGCCTTGCCCCTGGTTCCGGATCCAGGCCACGTACTCGTCGAGCGTCTTGGCCGGCGTGCCCGACGACAGCGCGAAGGCGTTGACGAAGCTCGCGAAGCCGGCCACCGGCACGAAATCCTTGGCCGGGTCGAAGCCCGGGTTCTTCACCACCAGCGGCAGGATGGTGATGGTGTGGTCGTGCGAGATGAAGAAGGTGGTTCCGTCGGGCGCGGCCGACTTCAGCGCATGCGCGGCCAGCTGGCCGCCCGCACCCGGCTTGTTCTCGACGATCACCGTCGCTCCGAGCTCATCCTTCAACTTGTCGGCCAGCGTGCGCGCGATCGCGTCCGTGCCGCCGCCGGCCGGAAAGCCGACGATGATCTTGACGGTCTTGCCGCCTTGGGACCAGGCGGCGCCCGAGAAGGCGAGCGAGGCGATGACGATGGATCGCAAGAAGACGCGGCGGGCGGATCGGAACATCGGGGTTCTCCTGTGGGCTTCGAAGCGGGGAAATTCGAAGCGCAGACGATAACGCCTCGCCCGGCGCGCGCCAAGGCGTGGCTTCACTGCGCTTGCCGATCCGGGGTGTTCGCTGCCACGTTCGACATGGCTGAATCCCGGCGTTCGCCGGGATGACGTGCCTCGGGGCAGCACGCTTTCAGGTGTTCTTGCCTTGCGAATGCGTTGGTGTCGGCGTCGGCGTCCGGGCCAGCCCCTGCGCACGCGGCGCGGGTGCCCGGACGTAGATCACGTAGTAGACGAGCGCGACCAGCACGCTGCCGCCGACCAGGTTGCCGGCGATCACCGGCAGCAGGTTGTGCGCCATGTCCGCCACGCCGAGGGGCGCGCCGAGCAGCATGCCGAGCGGCATCAGGTACATGTTGGCGATCGAGTGTTCGAATCCCGCCGCGACGAAGGCGGTGATCGGGAACACCACCGCCAGCACCTTGTCGGTGACGCTGCGCCCGGCCAGCGCCATCCACACCGCCATGCACACCAGCACGTTGCACAGCACGCCGCGGAAGAACGCCTCGGCGATCGGCAGCTGCGCCTTGGCAACGGCGATACGCACCGCCGCGCGGCCGACGTTGCCGTCGTTCAGGCCGCCCACCCCCGACAGCCACACTAGCACCGCCAGGCCCACGGCACCGGCGAAGTTGGCGGCGCACACCACGGCCCAGTTGCGCAGCACTTGGCGCGTGCCGACGCAGCCGTCGGCCCAGGCCATGGCCAGCATGTTGTTGCCGGTGAAGAGTTCGGCGCCGGCGACGGTGACGAGGATCAGGCCGAGCGAAAAGCTCAGCCCCCCGAGCAGGCGCGACGCGGCGAAACCGAGGCCCGCGTCGCTCGCGACCAGCGTGAACATCATGGCGCCCAGGCCGATGAACGCGCCGGCGAGCACGCCCAGCATCGTCAGCTGCAGCAGCGGCAGCTCCGCCTTGACGACGCAGAATTCCTTCACCCGGCCGGCGATTTCGCGCGGCGAGTAGGCGTCTGTACCGTGGGGGTCGGTCATGTCGGGTCTGCGCCAAGTGGAGATACCATCATCCCGCCGGCGCGGGGCGGCGATTTGCGCGCGGTCAAGCCTCCCACCGGGCGGTGCTCAGATCGACATGCGCCGGCGCACGCCGTCGGCGTGCATGTCGGCGCCGCGTCCGCGCTGCACGATCTCGCCACGTTCCATCACCAGGTACTGGTCGGCGAGTTCGGCGGCGAAATCGTAGTACTGCTCGACCAGCACGATGGCCATGGTCTTGCGCCCGGCCAGCATGCGGATCACGCGGCCGATGTCCTTGATGATGCTCGGCTGAATGCCTTCGGTCGGCTCGTCGAGGATCAGCAGCTTGGGACCGGCGGCGAGCGCGCGCGCGATCGCGAGCTGCTGCTGCTGGCCGCCGGAGAGGTCGCCGCCGCGCCGGCCGATCATCTGCTTGAGCACCGGGAAGAGTTCGAACAGCTCGGCGGGGATCGGCGTGCGGCCGGGCTTGTAGGCGAGGCCCATGCTCAGGTTCTCTTCGACGCTGAGCCGGCCGAAGATCTCGCGGCCTTGCGGCACGTAGCCGACACCTTGGCGCACCCGTTCGTAGGGCGTGCACCGCGTGATGTCGCGGCCGTCGAGTCGGATGTGACCGGTCTTGACGGGGACGATGCCCATCAGGCTCTTCAGCAAAGTCGTCTTGCCGACGCCGTTGCGGCCGAGCACGACGGTCACCTCGCCGAGGCGCGCCTCGAACGAGACGTTGCGCAGGATGTGCGAGCCGCCGTAATACTGGTTGATGGTGTCCACAGCAATCATGGCGAAGACACCGCTCTCTCCCTCCCCCGCTGGGGGAGGGCCGGGGTGGGGGCCGGGTGGCAGGATGCAGGCCCCCATCCCGGCCTTCCCCCAAAGGGGGAAGGAACGTGTCTCTGCGCATCACCTGCCAAGATAGACCTCCACGACCTTCTCGTTCCCCTGCACCTCCGCGAGCGACCCCTCGGCCAGCACGCTGCCCTCGTGCAGCACCGTCACCCTCTTCGCCGGGTTGTCCATCGTCAGCTCGTGGATGAACTTCATGTCGTGTTCCACGACCACCAGCGAATGGCTGCCCGCCAGCGAACGGAACAGTTCGGCCGTGCGTTCGGTCTCCTCGTCGGTCATGCCGGCGACCGGCTCGTCGAGCAGCAGCAGCTTCGGGTCCTGCATCAGCAGCATGCCGATCTCGAGCCACTGCTTCTGGCCGTGCGACAGCAGCCCCGCCGTGCGCTGCGCGCTGTCCTTCAGGTGGATCAGCTGCAGCATCGCGCCGATGCGGTCCGCCTGCTCGCCGCTCAACCTGAAGAACATCGCCGAGCGCACGCCACGGTCGCCCTGCAGCGCGAGCTCGAGGTTCTCGAACACCGACAGCTGCTCGAACACCGTCGGCTTCTGGAACTTGCGGCCGATGCCGATCGAGGCGATGTCGTCCTCGCGCAGGCGCAGGAGGTCGATGGTCGAGCCGAAGAAGGCGCGGCCGGCGTCGGG
>DASWVR010000061.1:0-6054 GCA_036401155.1 Piscinibacter sp.
AAATCAGGCCGCGCCAGGCGCTGCGGCGCGGCCGGCGCCTCGCACGCGTCGCCGGGCTGCGGCGAGCGTCCGAGCTCGCGCTCGCCCATCAGATCGAGCCACGGTGCCGGCGGCACGGCGCGCCAGTCGTGCACATAGCAGCCGAGCGGCAGGCCGTCCACCTCGATGTCGCAGCCGGGCATGCGGGTGAAGCCGATGTGGTCCATCATCGGACGCCAATGGTCGGGATGCTCCGCGCAGATGACGAATGCGCCCAGCCGCGGCAGCGTGAGCCACTGAAAGAACTGCGACATCTGGATGGCGTTCATCGCCGCCGAGGCGCGACGCTGGCCGCCACGCGCCACATTCCAGCGCGCCAGCAGCTGCCGATCGTTGGCGCGCGGCGGCGCGACGTCGCGCAGCGCCTGCCACACCGCGGCGAACACCGGGTCGCTCGAGCGCTCGTCCTCGCCGAGCAGCGCCAGATCGATCGACAGGGTCGCCGCCAGCAGCTCGCCGGGCGACGGCCGCACGGCCCAGGTCCGCGTGGCGCGGTGGGCGAACCAGCGCTCGACGGCGGCATGCTGCGGCGCCGGCAGCTCCTCGCGCATCAGCGTGCGCAGTGCCGGCAGGTCGTCGGCGACGGCGGGTTCGAAGTAGACGCTGCCGAGCGCCTGGAAGTCGACGAACGGCCGCATCGAGGGGGAGTGGCGATGCAGGAACAGGATCTCGAACGCGCTTCGAGGCTCGTGCGCGACAGCCTGGATCAGGTGCTGGCGCACCGCGACGTGGATCTCGCGATGCCGCTGCCGATGCCGCCAGTGCAGCTCGTCGTCGATCGCGTCGCGCACCAGGTCGTGCGGGAACAGCCCGGCCGGCGCATGTTCGATGAAGCTGAGGGTGGCGAGCCAGTCGAACAGCTCGTGGGCGTGCGCCCGATCCAATGCGTCGGCCAGCAGCGGCTCGGTCGTGACGCGCGCGTGCGCGCAGACTTCGAGCGCGCGCCGGTGCATGTCGGTGGGCGCCTGCGCCGTGAAGCGCTCGGCGAGCCGGCGCACGACGTCCGCGCCGAGCTGCGCCGGCAGCTCGCCGCTGGCCGCCGCGATGTCGGCCATCAGGGTGAGCGCCAGCGGGTGGCCGTGGCTGGCCTGCACGATGCGTTCGTGCAGCGCGGCGGGAACCGCGCGCGCTACGAGGTACCGCTCGCAATCGGGCGCGGCGAGGTTGCGCAGGCCGATCACCCGCGCCCCCTCCCGCCAAAGCGCGTCGGTGGTCCATGCGGAGTCGGGTGTCGCGCGGCCGGCGATCAGCACGCGCGTGGTGTCGGGCAGTTCCGGAAGCAGCGTGTCGCGCAGCCAGCCGTCCAGGTGCGCGACACATTCGAAGGTGTCGATCACGAGCAGGCGGCGCGGCTGTTGCGACCATCGCTCGACCACCCGGGCCAGGCTCGTGTCGCCGTCGGCGAGCCCGAGCGCCGCGCCCAGGGCGCGCAGCATGCCGTGCGGCGCAGGTTCGATGTCGCGCGCATCCAGGCGCAGCGAATCGATGCCGTGCGACGCCGCCAGCGCGCGCACGCGTTCGAGCAGGCTCGTCTTGCCGACGCCGCCCGGGCCGTGCACGAAGAACACGGCCACCGGCGGCGGATCGGTGGCGAGCGATTCGCGCATCAACGCCAGCTCGGTCTCGCGGCCGACGAATCGCTCGGCCGCGCGAGCGCGCAAACGATCGACAAGGCGTGTCATGGCCGCACCATGATAGCCAGCCCGGCGCGGGCGCCATCAAGCATCGCCGCCGGGAGATCATGGCGGCGTCCTGTGACGATGAACGCGGCCTTCCGAGGGGCGGCGTCGCCAGAGGAGGGCCGTGCTCGAGAATGGACGGAGCACGGCAGGCCGGCGCGAGCCGGCCTGCTTCTTCCTACGGGTGAGGCACCGTCGCCAGCAATGCCGTCACCAGCGCATCGACATCGGCCGACCGGTGGAACAGGTGGGTCGAGATGCGCAACGGATGCGACATGGCATTGGCCGCGGCATTGGCCGACGGATTGCCGCGCAGCGTGTGCGGCACCGCGGTGTTGCGCACGACGATGCCATGGATCTCGCGCAGCGCGGTGACGGCGGCACCCGAGGCCGCAGTCTGCTCGGTCGCCTGCGCCGGCGTCAGCTCGGCGTTGTAGTCGTAGCCCGGAGAGAACGGGTTGAACGACGTCAGCGCGATGCGGGCGTGGTTCGGGGTGCCGGGCGCGTAGGGTGTCGCAAGGCTTTGCTGGCCCCACACCGACGACAGCCGCTGGCGCAGGTATTGCGCCAGCGCGACGACGTAGTCCTCGATGGCCTGCCGGCCCCAGGTGTCCCACATCGTGCAGCATTCCTGCAGCGCGCGCAGGGCAGGGTACGAGGGATTGCCGATGGACATGATCGTGGCCGCGACGTTGTGCGCCGGGTTGCGCACGCCGCCAGCCAGGCTGGTGCCGGGCGTGCCGCTGTAGCCGCCCGCCGGGGGATAGAACGGGAACAGCGGCGTGGTGTTGCTGTAGCCCGGCAGCTGCAGCGTGGCCTGCGTGCCGTCCACGAGCACCACCTCCTTCGTGTAGGTCGCGGGCGCCGCGGGCGCGAAGTTGTTGCGGACGTACATGATCCCGGTCTGCCCGGGCCCGCACTGCCACTTGTGTCCCGAGCCCGCATAGAAGTCGCAGCCCATGTCGTGGAAGTCGAGGTTGAGCATGCCGGGGCCGTGCGCTCCGTCGACGATCGACATCAAGCCGAGGCTCGCCGCCCACAGGCACAGCGCCTTCTCCGGCAGGCGGATGCCGGTCAGGTAGGGCGGCGACGAGAACACGATCGCGCGGGTATTGTTCGTCAGCAGCGCCTGGAAGCGCGCCAGCACCTCGGCGTCGCTGTAGGCATCGTTGGTCGGCAGGTTCACGCGCTTCAGGATCACGCCGCGTCGATCGCGCTGCAGCGCCATCGGCGAGTTGCCGCCGCCATGCTCCATGTTGGTCGTGATGATCTCGTCCCCGGGCTGCCAGGAGGTGCCGTTCATGATCCGCGCCATGCCGTCGGTGGTGTTGAACGACATCACGATCTCGTTCGGGTCGGCGCCGAAGCCCTTGGCAATCTGATTGCGCATCTGCTGCGTGTTGAACGTGGTGCGCGGGTTGCGGGCGATCAGCGTGTTGTTCGCGTCCAGGTTCTTCAGCACCTCGCGCGGCGTCGAGCCGGTGGTGCCGATGTTCATGTAGGTCATCGAACGGTCGAGCACGAACGACTGGCTGTACGGGCCCCCGTAGGCGGCCAGCGCCTCCAGCGGCGACATCGTCACCGCGGCGCTGCCGGCGGCAATGCCGCCGACACCGACTCGCTTGAAGAAGTCGCGCCGGCCCTTGTCTAGCGTGTTCAACAGGTCGGCACGTTGTTCGTCCAGTTGTCTTGCTTGGCTGCTCATGGATGTCTCCTGTGTGTTGCGGATGCGAGCTACTTCACCGCGATTGCGGAAATCTCCACCTTCACGTCCCGCGGCAGCCGTGCGACCTGGACGGTCGCGCGTGCGGGGGGCGCCTCCGTGAAATAGGTCCCGTAGACCGTGTTCATCTTTGGAAAGTCGTTGAGGTCCTTCATGAAGACCGAGGTCGAGACGACGTTGGCCATCGTCATGCCGTTGGCCTCCAGCACCGCCTTCAGGTTGTTCAGCACCAGGGTCGTCTCTTCCTCGATGGTGCCGACCACCAGCTGGTTGGTCTTCGGATCGATGGGGATCTGCCCGGCGAGGAACAGCATTGGTCCCGAGCGGATCGCCTGCGAGTAGGGACCGATGGCCTTGGGCGCGTTGTCGGTGGCGATCACCTGCGGCTTCATCATGTCGCCGAGTCCGCGGGAGTGGTGTGCGCAGCCGCCCATGAGGAGCAGGCTGGCGGCGGCAAGCACGGACGTGACGATGCGGGCAATGGACATGTTGACCTCCTCGGTTGGTTGAAGGCACAGGCCCGCCCGCGCACGGCGTCATGACCGAGCGGAGCGAGCTGCGTCAGTGAAGGAATGGAAACGGCGCGGACGGGTCAGGGCGGTGCGTTCGCTTGGGAGGCACGCTGTTGCGGAGCCCTCGATTCACAGGTCGGGGCGGCGCAGTGTTCCACCGTTGACTTCATGGAGACCTCGCGGCGCTGGAAGGCGGTCCGTCTGGACGGCCCTGCAGAGCAGTCTCGACCGCGGCGCCTGCGTGGCGTCACCGAGTTTTCCCCACTTGGTTTGCCTTGAATATCGACAGGACGAGAGTCCTCGCACCAAGATTGCGTACGGATGTAAATCCCGACTCCATCGGCATGACAGCCTTGCTTGCAGCGCGTCGTGGTCAAGCGGCGGGCAAACAGCTCGAGTCACACCATGGCCACACGCTGGAACAAGCCGGGATAGTCCAGCACGATGCCGTCCTCATCCACCGGCAGCTCGGCCTTGAAGCCGCTCCCGTCCAGGCTCTCGAAGAGGTACAGCCTTTCCGCGAGCCGGGTGTAGGCCTGCGGCTGAGGCCGCACCGTCAGGTCGGGTCCGAAGACCCAGGCCATGCGGAAGTCCTGCCGTTCGCCCACTGCCAGCGGCCGCCGGCGAATCGGAAAGCTGTTGGTGAACGGCGTGGGCCAGATGTCGATGTGTTGGCATCCGTCGAGTTCGGCGAGCCGACGGCCATGGCCGTCTTCCCAGCGGCCTTCGCCATCCGTATGCAACACGATCGAACGAGAAGTCCGTTGCGTCGCGACGGAAAGCTCGGCATGTCGGAGCTGCCATTGCGTGTTCCAGCCGAGGCGGTAGACAAGGCGAAGCGGCCCGCGTTCTTCATCGATGGCCAGCACCACGCTGTCGGCGGTGTCCTCCGTCAGCAGCAGGTGTTCAAGCCCGATGCCTTCGTGCGCCTCGTTCCACGTGGGAATCCAGCAGATCGTTCTTCTGGGGTGCTGTTCCATGCCGTGACTCCTGGGGTCGATGCGAACGCCCGGTGGCGGCACCGGGCGCCTCTTCGCAGGGAGCATTCATGCCAGAACCTGAAGAGCCTTGTCGAACAGAGGGCACGCTTCGGGTGGAACGCTCCCGTGCGGCCGCCAACGATCCTCTTTACACGTTGAGATCGACGCCGAGCCTCGCCTGCGACGCGGGCACGCCCCCCAGCCCCCAGTTGTCGAGCGGCGGCTCGTGCAGGACGACGAGCACGTCCGCGGGTTCGATGCCCAGCTCCCCGAAGCGCCGGACGACCGCGTGGTGCAGGTTTCGCTTGGCTTCTACGGAGCGGCCGGGAAACATGGTGATCTCGACGAGCGTGTAGTTCTCGGTCTTGCCGGGCGCAACGGCGAAGTGCTCCGGCTTGTGCTCGACGTACCTGATCTGTCGATCGCCTTCGGGCACCTTCAGTGCCTCGCGCAGCGCTTCATGGACGGCCTCCATGAGTGCGCGCACCTCGGTGTCGGGGCGGCTTCTGCGGACTTCGATCTTGGCAAGGGGCATGTGTGGGCTCTCCGACGTTTGACGATCATGGGGACAGGCCGGGGCGGGCATTTTCGCCGACCCGCGTGTCGGCTGGCACACGCGCGGCGGCCCGGTTGCTCCACTCTGTGACAGCTGTTCCAGCGCGGCGCCGCAGCTGCGTCGTTCGGCCAGGTCGATGCGGGTTTTGCCGGACGCGCGCGCCACTTTTCATGGGTGGAGGCGGATGGCACGGCGCTTGCGGTCTGGGGTTCGCGAACCGGTCGGGCGAGATCGCCGTGAACCGGGTGTCCCACCTCGTCGTTCCGTCACCAGGAGACAAGTCCATGATCTATGCCGCTCCCGGCACCCCTGATGCCAAGCTCAGGTTCAAGCCCCACTACGACAACTTCATCGGAGGCCGGTTCGTGCCGCCGCTCAAGGGCCAGTACTTCGACGTCATCACGCCGATCAGCGGCCAGGTGTTCACGCGCGCGGCGCGCTCGGGCGCCGAGGACATCGAGCTCGCGCTGGACGCCGCGCACGCCGCCGCCGACAAATGGGGCCGCACGCCGGCGGCCGAACGCGCCAACATCCTGCTCAAGATCGCCGAGCGCATCGAGCAGAA
>DASWVR010000062.1:0-31142 GCA_036401155.1 Piscinibacter sp.
CCGGTGGGCTACCTCGCCTCGCTGAAGAACTACTTCGACAAGACCGGGCGCGACTACGACGCCTTCATGGCCGACCCCGAGGTGGAGCAGATCCACATCATCGGCAAGGACATCATCACCTTCCACACGCTGTTCTGGCCGGCGATGCTGCACTTCAGTGGCCGCAAGGTGCCCAACCACGTCTACGTGCACGGCTTCATCACGCTCGGCGGCGACAAGATGAGCAAGAGCCGCGGCACCGGCATCTCGCCGCTGAAGTACCTCGACCTGGGCATGAACCCCGAGTGGCTGCGCTACTACATCGCGGCCAAGCTCAACGGCAAGGTGGAGGACATCGAGTTCACGCCCGACGACTTCGTGGCGCGGGTCAACAGCGACCTCATCGGCAAGTACATCAACATCGCCAGCCGCGCGGCGGGCTTTCTCAGCAAGCGCTTCGACGGCACGCTGGCGCCCGTGCAGGGCGCCGACGGCAGGCAGCTGCTCGACACGCTGATGTCGAGCTCGCGCGACGTGCAGCAGCTGTACGAGGAGCGCGAGTTCGGCAAGGCGCTGCGCGAGGCCATGCTGCTGGCCGACCGCGTCAACGAATACGTCGACCAGAACAAGCCGTGGGATCTGGCGAAAAAGTCGGGCACCGACGCGCGGCTGCACGAAGTCTGCAGCGTGTGCATCGAGGCGTTCCGCCTGCTGACGATCTACCTCAAGCCCGTGCTGCCGGCGCTCGCGCGGCAGGTCGAGGCCTTCCTGCGCGTGCCGCCGCTCGTCTTCGCCGACGCCGACCGGCTGCTCGCGCCGCATGTGATCGGCGAGTACAGGCACCTGATGCAGCGCGTGGACCCGCAGCTGCTGGTCGCCTTGCTCGAGCCGGCCGCGGCGCCGCCCGAGGAGGACGACGAGTCCGACGAACCCGGCGGCGAGACGATCGCCGAGACGATCGCGATCGGCGACTTCGCCAAGGTCGACCTGCGCATCGCCAAGATCGTCGACGCCGCGCTCGTCGAGGGCTCCGACAAGCTGCTGCGCCTGACGCTAGACGCCGGCGAGGGGCGCACCCGCAACGTCTTCAGCGGCATCAAGAGCGCCTACACGCCCGAGCAGCTGGTCGGCAAGTTCACGGTGCTGGTGGCCAACCTGGCGCCGCGCAAGATGAAGTTCGGCGTCAGCGAAGGCATGGTGCTGGCCGCGAGCCATGCCGACGAAAAGACCAATCCGGGGCTCTACATCCTCGAGCCCTGGCCCGGCGCGACGCCGGGCCTGCGCGTGCGCTGATCAGCCGGGCGCCAGCGGCAGCGGCGAACGCGCCGCACGCGCGATGCGCGGCACGCTGCCTCGCAGGGTGCGCCGGTGCACGTCGGGCAAGGCGCCCCAGCGGGCGTCGAAGTCGGTCGCGAGGCGCTCGAAATCGGCCGAACGGCCGGCGAACACGATGCGGTTGCCCGACTCGGCCGGCACCTCCAGCGCATCGCCCTCGAAGGCGCGGGCGATGCGCTCGAAGTAGCTGCGGCAGGCGGGCTCCTCGTCGTGCAGGTTCACAACCAGCACGCCCGGCTCGCGCAGCACGCGGCGGCAGCGGACGTAGAAGGCCGGCGTGCACAGCTCGGGCGGCTGCCCGTCGTAGCTGAAGCCGTCCACCATCACCACGTCGTAGCGCTCGTGCGTGCGCTCGACGAACGCCGCGCCGTCGTCGTGCACCACCCGAAAGCGCTCGCCGTCGGGCGGGACGAAGAAGGCGTCGCGCATGGCGATGACGTGCGGATTGACCTCGACCACCGTCACGTCCGCCCGCGGCAGGTGCTCGCGGCAGTACTTCGGCAGCGAGCCGCCGCCCAGGCCGATCATCAGCATCGACTCCGGCTCGGGCTCGACCAGCAGGAAGCCCATCATCGTGCGCGTGTAGGCCAGCTCCAGCCGCGACGGGTCGCCGCGGCGCATGCTGCTCTGGGTGGCCGAGATGTCGAAGTGCATCGACACCGTGCGCTCGTCCTCGTAGACGAAGGGCTTCACCCGGTGCGGGTCGATCGGAACGAAGTCGTTGAACATGACGCGGACGGTTGTCGGGGCGGCGGGGGCGCGCACGTGTGTCTTGCAGTTCACATTCTATGTGCGTTGCATGTTGTTGAGACACACATTGCATTAACATACGGTCCGCATGGAACTGAAAACCGCAAGGCTCACGCTGCTGATCGATCCGGCGAAGAAGGCCGCCTTCGACCGCCTGTGCGCGCAACAGGACCTGACGCCATCGCAAGTCGTGCGCCAGCTCATTCGCGACTACCTCGCCGCGCACGGCGTCGACTTCGTTCCGAGCGGCGGCGGCGCCGACAAGAAGGCGGGCAAGCCCACCGCAGGCCCGGCCGCACGCCGCACCGCCGCCGCGCCGGCGAAGCCTCGCCGGCGCGGCTGACACCGACATGACGGCACCTGCCTTGCCGCCCGGGAACGAATGAACGGCCGCGCCGAGCTGGTGCCCTGGCTGCACCTGGACTGGGCGCTGCTCGTCATGGCGGCGTGGCTGCTGGTGGGCATCGCCGGCGTGTTCGCGCTGCGGCGCTTCCGCGTCGTCTCGCGCATCCTCTTCCCCCTGGGCGGCGCAATCGGCTTTGCGCTCTTCGCGGTCGCCCTGGCGGCGCTGTTCGCGCCGGCGCAGACCGCCGTGCTGCCGATCGGCCTGCCGACCCTGCCCTTCCACCTGCGGCTGGATGCGCTGTCCGCGTTCTTCCTGATGGTCATCGGCGCCGCCTCGGCCGGCGTGTCGATCTTCGCCGCCGGCTACTTCCGCCAGGGCGAGGGCACGCCGCCGGGGCTGCTGTGTTTCGAGTACCACCTCTTTCTCGCCAGCATGGCCGGCGTGGTGCTGGCCGACGACGCCTACGCGTTCATGGTGATGTGGGAGACGATGGCGCTGTCGTCGTTCTTCCTCGTCACCGCCAACCACCGCATCCCCGAGATCCGCCGCGCCGGCTACTTGTACCTGCTGGTGGCGCACATCGGCGCCATCGGCATCCTGATGTGCTTCGGCGTGCTGCAGGCCAACACCGGCGACTACACCTTCGCCAACATGCGCGCCCAGCAGCTGTCGCCGTTCTGGGCCTCGGCCGCCTTCGGGCTGGCGCTGTTCGGCTTCGGCGCCAAGGCGGGCCTGCTGCCGCTGCACGTGTGGCTGCCCGAGGCGCACCCGGCCGCGCCGTCGCCCGTGTCGGCGCTGATGAGCGGCGTGATGCTCAAGACCGCCGTCTACGGCGTCATGCGCGTCCTGTTCGATCTGCTGGACACGCCGCTGTGGTGGTGGGGCGGCGTGCTGCTGGTGCTGGGGTTGGCCACCGCCTTGTTCGGCGTCGTCTTCGCCGCGGTGCAGGTCGACATGAAGCGCCTGCTCGCCTACTCGTCGATCGAGAACATCGGCCTCGTCTTCGCCGGCATCGGCATGACGGTCATCTTCACCGCCTACGGCATGCGGCCGCTGGCGGCGCTGGCGCTCACCGCCACGCTGTTCCACGTGGCGAGCCACGCCCTGTTCAAGAGCCTGCTGTTCGTCGGCACCGGCTCGGTGCTGCACGCCACCGGCCAGCGCAACCTCGGCAAGCTCGGGGGCCTGATCCGCTCCATGCCGTGGGTGGCGTGGGCGACGCTCGTCGGCGTGCTGGCGAGTGCCGGGCTGCCGCCGTTCTCGGGCTTCGTGTCCGAGTGGCTGCTGCTGCAGAGTTTTCTCTTCACGCCCGGGCTGCCCGATTCGGTGCTCAACATGTCGATCCCGGTCGTCGCCGCGCTGATCGCGCTGGTGGCGGCGCTGGCGGGCTACACGATGGTGAAGTTCTTCGGCGTCATCTTCCTCGGCCAGCCGCGCGAAGATCGGCTGGTGCAGGCGCACGATGCCGGCCGCTGGGAGCGCGCCGGCATGCTGTGGCTCGCCGCGGGCGGCATCGCGCTGGGCCTGTTCCCGATCCAGTTCATCCAGTTGATCGACCCGGTCACGCAGGTGCTGGTGGGTGCAGGGCTGGGCGAGACAGTGGCGGCCAACGGCTGGCTGCTGGCACCGACCTCGCTCGAGCGGGCGAGCTACGGGCCGGTGATCTTCCTGCTCGGCGTGGCGGCGAGCTGCGCGCTGGCCTTTCTGCTGGTGCGCCGCCTCTACCACGGGCGGCTGCGCCGGGCCGCGCCCTGGGACTGCGGCCACCCTTGGCAAACCGCGCGCATGCAGGACACCGCCGAAGGTTTCGGCCAGCCGATCCGCCAGATCTTCGAGCCCTTCTTCCGCATGCAGCGCGAGCTGCCGACCCCCTTCGACGCCAAACCGCACTACCGCGTCACGGTGGAAGACCCGCTGTGGCACGCGCTGTACCTGCCGATCGCGGCGCTGGTGACCAGGGTGGCGCGGCTGGTGGGCCTGCTGCAGCAGGGCCGCATCGCGATCTACCTGCTGTACAGCTTCCTGACGCTGATCGCCATGTTGCTGGCGGTGTCGCGATGACGATCCACGGCCTGTTCGCGCAACTGCTGGAGATCCTGACGGCGCTCGCGCTCGCGCCGCTCTTGACCGGCTGGGTCAACCAGTGGCGCGCCCGGCTGCAGAACCGGACGGCGCCCTGCCTGCTGCAGCCCTACCGCCTGCTGCACAAGCTGTTCTACAAGGAATCGGTGGTGGCCGAACACGCCTCGACGCTGTTCCGCGCGGCGCCCTACGTCGTGTTCGGCTGCATGGCGCTCGCAAGTTCGATCATCCCCACGCTGTCGACCGACCTGCCGCTGTCGCGCGCGGCCGATGCGATCGCGCTGGTCGGCCTGTTCGCGCTGGCGCGGGTGTTCATCTCGCTCGCGGCAATGGACATCGGCACCTCTTTCGGCACGCTCGGCGCCAGGCGCGAGATGCTGATCGGCTTCCTGGCCGAACCGGCGCTCCTGATGGTGCTGTTCTCGGCCTCGCTGATCTCGGGCTCCACCTCGCTCACGACGATGGTCGAGACGCTGGCGCACCGCGACCTCGCCATCCATCCGGCGCTCGCGTTCGCCGGCGTCGCCTTCACGATGGTCTCGCTGGCCGAGAACGCACGCGTGCCGGTGGACAACCCGGCCACGCACCTCGAACTCACGATGATCCACGAGGCGATGATCCTCGAGTACTCGGGGCGCCACCTGGCGCTGATCGAATGGGCGGCGAGCCTCAAGCTGTTCGCCTACTCGTGCATCGGGCTGGCGCTGTTCGCGCCCTGGGGCGTCGCCGAGGCGCAGGCGCCGCTCGAGCTGCTGCTCGCGCTGCCGGTGCTGGTCGGCAAGCTCGCCATCGGCGGCTTCGCGCTCGCCGTGCTGGAGACGCTGAGCGCCAAGATGCGCATCTTCCGCGTGCCCGAGTTCCTCGCCACCGCCTTCCTGCTCGCCGTCATCGGCCTGCTGGTGCACATCCTGCTGGGGACCTGAGCGCGATGAGTCCCTTGTTCACCCAGTTCGTCAACCTGCTCGGCGCGGTCCTGCTGCTGCTCGCGTTCGCGATGATTTCGCAGCGGCGCATCCTCTCGCTGATCCACCTGTTCACGATGCAGGGCATCACGCTCGTCACCGCCACCGCCGTCGTCGGCTACGTGACGCAGCAGCCCCACCTCTACGTGTCGGCGGCCATCACCTTCGCGCTCAAGGTGGTGCTGATCCCGGTGCTGCTGCACCGGGTCATCGATCGGCTGAACGTGCGCTGGGACATCGAGACGCTGATCAACATCCCGACCACCATGCTGATCGGCATCCTGCTCGTGATCTTCTCGTTCAACCTCGCGCTGCCGATCGCCCAGCTGTCGCCGTCTATCGCACGCGGCTCGCTCGGCATCGCGCTCGCCTGCGTGCTGCTGTCGTTCCTGATGATGATCACGCGCGCCAAGGCCGTGCCGCAGGTGATCGCCTTCCTGTCGATGGAAAACGGCCTCTTCTTCGCGGCCACCTCGGCCACCTACGGCATGCCGATGGTGGTCGAGCTCGGCATCGCGCTGGACGTGCTGATCGGCGTCTTGATCCTCGGCGTGTTCATGTTCCAGATCCGCGAGAAGTTCGACAGCCTCGACATCCACCACCTCGAAAAGCTGAAGGAAGAGTGACGTGGACAGCCTCTTGTTCGTCCTCGGCATTCCTCTGACGGGCAGCCTGGTGCTGGCGCTGTGGGGCCACCGCAACGTCGCGATGGAGCTCAATGTCGCCTTCAGCTTCGGCACCTTCCTCGCCGCCTGCGCGCTGACGGCGCAGGTGGTGGCCGGCGGGCCGCTGTTCGCCTGGGAACGCGAGTTCTTCATCGACGCGCTGAACGTCTTCCTGGTCACGCTGACGGCCTTCGTGGGGCTGACCACCGCGCTGTTCTCTCGGCCGTACATGCGCATCGAGCGCGACCACGGCAAGATGACGCCGCCGCGCCTGCGGCTGTACCACAGCATGTACCAGCTGTTCAGCTTCACGATGCTGCTGGCGCTCACGACCAACAACATGGGCATCCTGTGGGTCGCGATGGAGGCCGCCACGCTGACCACCGTGCTGCTGGTCAGCGTCTACCGCACCGCCGCGAGCCTGGAGGCGGCGTGGAAGTACTTCATCCTGTGCGGCGTGGGCATCGCGCAGGCGCTGTTCGGCACCGTGCTGCTGTACATGGCGGCCGAGCGTGTCATCGGCTCGGAAGGCGGCGCGCTGCTGTGGACCAACCTCGACGCCGTGAAGGGCCAGCTCGATCCGAAGATCATCACGCTCGCCTTCGCCTTCCTGTTCATCGGCTACGGCACCAAGGTCGGCCTGGTGCCGGTGCACAACTGGCTGCCCGACGCGCACGCCGAAGGCCCGACGCCGGTGTCGGCCGTGCTCTCGGGGCTGCTGCTGAACGTCGCGCTGTACGCCATCCTGCGCTGCAAGGTGCTGACCGACGGCGCGCTCGGCAGCGCGCTCGCCGGTCAGATGATGATGGGCTTCGGCCTGCTCTCCGTCGTCGCCGCCGCCTTCCTGCTGACGCGGCAGAAGGACGTGAAGCGCATGTTCGCGTACTCGTCGATCGAGCACATGGGGCTGATGACCTTCGCCTTCGGGCTCGGCGGGCCGATCGCCAACTACGCGGGCCTGCTGCACATGACGGTGCACTCGCTGATCAAGTCGGCCATCTTCTTCGCCGTCGGGCACGCGGCGCAGAAGGCCGGCACCCAGGTGATGGACCAGATCCGCGGCCTGATCAAGATCAGCCCGATGGTGGGCTGGGGGCTGATGCTCGGCTCGCTGGCCATCCTCGGCATGCCGCCCTTCGGCGTGTTCGCGAGCGAGTTCCTCATCATCACGACGGCGATGCGCGAGCAGCCGTGGGCCACGCCCTTCCTGCTGGTGGCGCTCGGCGTGGCGTTTGCGTCGGTGTTCGCACGCGTGCAGGCGATGGTCTTCGGCGAGACCACGGTCAAGCCGCTCGCGCATCCCCCGGCGTCGATCCCGGTGTTCGTTCACCTGGGCCTGGGGCTGATGCTCGGCTTGTACGTGCCGCCCTACCTGGACGCCTGGTTCCGCCAGGCGGCGCGGATGATCGGAGGCTGAAGGTGACCCCGACCCCCACGGCTTTGGATCTGGTGCGACTGCCCGCGCCGCTGCCGATGTGGCACGGCAACGTCGACGACGAGCACTGGGTCGCCGCCGCGCGATCCGTGCACGCGGCAGGCGGCCGCCTGGTTTCGCTGTGGGGCAGCGACCGCGGCGCCGGCGGGCTGGCGGTGAACGCCGCCTACGCCCTCCCGAGCGGCCTGCAATGGGTGGACCTGACGCTCGCGGGCACGCGGTACCCCGACGTGTCGGCGGTCTTTCCGGCCGCCGCACGCATGCAGCGGGCCAGCGCCGACCTGCTCGGCATCGAAGCCCTCGGCGCCGAGGATCGCCGCCCTTGGCTCAACCACGGCGCCTGGCCGCGCGATCACCATCCACTGCGGCATGACGCGCCCGAGCATGTGCCGCCGACACCGCTCGAGGACTATCCCTTCGTGCGCGTCGAAGGCGATGGCGTGCACGAGATCCCCGTCGGCCCGGTGCACGCGGGCACCATCGAGCCGGGCCACTTCCGCTTCTCGGTGGTCGGCGAGAAGGTGCTGCGGCTGGAGCAGCGGCTCGGCTACGTGCACAAGGGCATCGCGCGCCGCTTCACGCAGCTCGACCCGCTGCAGGCCCACCGCCTGGCCGGCCGCGTCTCGGGCGACTCGACGGTGGCCCATGCCTGGGCCTACTGCATGGCGCTGGAGAGCGCGGCACGAGTGAACATTGCGCCGCGAGCGGCCTGGCTGCGTGCGCTGATGCTCGAACGCGAGCGCGTCGCCAACCACCTGGGCGACCTCGGTGCGCTCGGCAACGACGCCGCGCTCGGCTTCGGGCTGGCCCAGTTCTCGCGCCTGCGCGAAGACTGGCTGAGGCTGTCGATGCAGGCTTTCGGCCACCGCCTGATGATGGATGCCGTCGTGCCCGGCGGCGTGGCGGCGGACGTGGACGCGCCGCTCCTGCAGCGCCTCGCCGAACAATGCCGCGCGATCGAGGACGACGTGCGCCGGCTGCGCGCGATCTACGACGAACACGCCGGCCTGCAGGACCGCTTCATCACCACCGGACGCGTCGAGCCCACGCTGGCGCTGCAACTCGGCCTCACCGGACTGGCCGGCCGCGCGAGCGGACAGCCGGCCGACCTGCGCTGCGACCATCCCCATGCACCGTGGGACCGCCTGGCCGTGCAGCGCGGCACGCAGCTCAACGGCGACGTCGCCGCGCGGGTGGCAGTGCGCTTCGACGAGGTCTTCGAGTCGCTGCGCCTGATCCGCGCGATCTGCGCCGAACTCCCCGGCGGCGCGCTGCACGAGCCGGTGCCGGTGCCGGCCAACACGATCGGCGCCGGCTGGGTCGAGGGCTGGCGCGGCGAAGTGTTCGTCGCGCTCGAACTCGGCGCCGACGCGGCGATCAGCCGCTGCCATACGCACGACCCCTCGTGGCACAACTGGCCGGTGCTCGAACATGCGGTGATCGGCAACATCGTTCCGGACTTCCCGCTCATCAACAAGTCCTTCAACCTGAGCTACGCGGGGCACGACCTCTGATGTGGAAGATCCTGACCCAGATCGCGCGCAGCGGGCGTCCCACCGAGCCGGCGCCGCAGGACGGCCTGCCAGCGGCAAGCGAGCAGATCCAGCGCGAACTGCTGTCGATCCTCGGCCAGGCACTCGCCATCCGGCACGTGGACGCCGGCTCGTGCAACGGCTGCGAGCTCGAGATCCACGCGCTCAACAACCCCTACTACAACCTCGAAGGCCTTGGCATCAGGTTCGTCGCGAGCCCGCGGCATGCCGACATGCTGCTCGTCACCGGCCCGGTGTCGCGCAACATGGCGCTCGCGCTGCGGCGCACCTACGACGCCACGCCGGCGCCCAAGCTGGTTGTCGCGGTGGGCGACTGCGGCGCCTGCGGCGGCATCTTCGGCGAGAGCTACGCGAGCTGCGGGGGCGTGTCGAACGTGATTCCGGTGGACGTGACCGTGCCGGGCTGCCCGCCGCCGCCGCTCGACATCCTGCGCGGCATCCTGAGCGCCGTTCGGCGCTGCCGCACGCCGGAGCAGCAAAACGCCCCGGGGATTTCTCCGCGGGGCGTCTGACCGAGCGCCCTTGGGCGCTCGGGATCGAGGGGCAAGCCTCAGGGCTGATCGCTCATGGCTGATCGATGCGCACGATGGTCGGATTGGGCAAGCCCGGCGCGCCGCTGTAGGCGACGGAGCCGAGGTACTTGGTGCCCGAAGCCAGGCCGTTCGTCGTGATCGTGATGGCGCCGGTCTGGCCGGTCACCGCGGTCGCGGGCGCCGACACGGTCAAGTTGCCGGCGGCCGCCGAATCCAGCAGCCAGGTGTGCAGCTTGAAGGGGCTCGAACCCACCACGCCCCAACCTTGCACGACGACGGTGTAGCTGTCGGCCGCCGGGCTGAGCAGGTTCACCTCTTCGGCCGAGCTGCCGCTGCCGCTGCTGCCGACCAGGGTCGTGCCACGGAAGACACACAGGTCGATGTCCGCGCCCGGCGCCACGTCCGCGTCGAACAGGGAGAAGCGCGCGTAGGTCGTGCCGGCGGGGATCGTCACCGGAATCAGCTTCGCGTTGGGAGCGGTCAGGCTGCACGCGCCGTCGGTCGGATCGTCGGCCACCGTGTCGGAGGTCAGCGCGGCGGCCACCAGGCCACGTGCGGTGGCGCCGAACGCCCCGTCGTAGCCGAAGGTCACGTTGTACGAACCGCTGACTTCGGTCGGCGCCGCCAGGGCCACCGGCCGCACGACCACCGGGATGCGCGCGGTGCGTGTGCCGTCGCTCAGGCGCAGCTGGCCGCCGGCGTAGGCGTTCAGTGTTGCCGACGTGCGGGTGAACTTGACGCTGAAGGACTTGGTCTCGCCCGCAGCCAGGCTCAGCGACGCCGGCGTGAACTCGGCGGTGAGGCCGGCCGGCCCGTTGAACGACGGCGTGTAGGTGGCCGGATTGCCGCTCACGTTGGTGACGCGGCGCGTGACCGTCTGCACCCCCGCCAGGTCGCCGATGGCGATCGACGGCACGTTCATGTTGCTCGGATCGAGCACGGGAATGCCAGCCGACGTGCAGAACGAGGCGGGCAGCTGCGTGCCGCACAGGAAGCCCAGCCAGTCGTTGAAGCCGGAGTCGAAGACCAGGCCCGGGTCGGCGGCGGCATTGGGTTGAACATGGCCCGCGCCTTGGCGGAAGATCAGCACCGGGTTCGTCTCGGCGGCGGGCGGTGCGCCGCCGTCGAGCACATCGGTGCCGGTCGTCATCAGCGCCGACTTGATCGCCATCGGCGACCAGCCCGGCTTGAGCTGCTTCATCAGCGCGGCGAGGCCGGCCACGTGCGGGCTGGACATCGACGTGCCGCTGATCAGGTCGAACAGCCGACCGTCGTAACCCACCGGCGAGACGGCGGCGAGGATGTCCTGGCCGGGCGCGATCAGGTCCGGCTTCAACAGGTCGCCGTTGCCTGCCAGCAGCGGGCCGCGCGACGAGAACGACGCGGTGAACGGCGCCGCGAGGTTGTTGTTGATGGTGGCGCCATGGATCGTGCCGGTCGCACCGGCCGTCGCCGCGTAGGCCTTGACGCCCGCATAGGCCGACACCGGCAGATGCACCGCCGGGATGGCGTACGACACCGCCGGCAAGGTGTTCGCGCTCGTGGGCGTGTTGACCAGCACCATGCCCACGCCGCCGGCATCCTTGACGGCCTGCGCCTTGTTGACCAGCACGTTGCCGCCGCGCTCGCACACCACGATCTTGCCGCTGACCTTGGCCGGGTCGAGCAGGCCGCCGACACCGTCGGCGGCGCCGAAGCACAGCGCCAGGTTGCCGGCGTCCGCGCCGGCGAGGCCCGAGAGTGCGGCGTCGGCCAGGGGCAGCGGGCCGATGCCCATGATGGTCGCGAGCCCGTTGTAGGTCGCCCCGTTGCCGAGCGTCAGCGAGCCGCCTTCGAGTCCGCGGTTGTGGGTGCCGGCCGCCACGGTGGTGATCCACGGGCTGGGGTGGGCCACCGTGCTGCTGGCCGGTCCGCTGTTGCCTGCCGAAGCGGCCACGAACACGCCGGCGTCGGCGGCGAACAGGAAGGCGATTTCCACCGGGTCGCGGAAATTGGTGCGTGTGCCGCTGATCGAGAAGTTGATGACGTCCACGCCGTCGGCCACCGCCTGGTCGATGGCCGCGACGCTGTCGACGCCGGCGCAGCCGCCGTCGTCGCCGTTGCCCCAGCAGACCTTGTAGGCGGCGATGCGCGCGCGCGGCGCGATGCCGCTGATGGCGCCGTAGGCGGCAGCCGCGCCCGTGGCCGGCACGCCGGCGTTGCCGCCCGCCGTCGAGGCGGTGTGCGAACCGTGGCCATCGGCGTCGCGTGCGGAGTTGAATTCATAGGGGAACGCCTCGGCGATGCCGGCGTTGCCGCCGAAGCCGGCGTTGAAGTACTGCGCGCCGATCAGCTTCTGGTTGCAGTGGCTGGCCGTGAAGGCCGTGCCTGGAACGCACTTGCCGTGCCAGCCGGGAAGCTGCCGGTAGCCGAGCTTGCCGTCCTTGCTGCCATCGCCGTTGACGCCCGTGCGGTCCGAGAAGCTCGGGTGCTCCGGCCAGATGCCGCTGTCGACGATGCCGATGACAACGCCTTCGCCGGTCGCCTTGGTGGCCCAGAAGCCGCCCGCACCGCTCAAGCCCAGAAAGGCCGGCGTGCTGCTCGTGTCCATCTGGCGGATTTCGTCCTTCGTCACCGCCAGCACGCCACGCGTCTGCGCCAGCTTCTGCGCCTGCGCCGGCGTCAGCTCGGCCGCGAAGCCGTTGAACACGTAGCCGTAGTTGTAGAGCTTCTTGCCGCCGCCGACGCTGGCCAACGCGGCATCCTGGCGCGCAGCCAGGTAGTCCTTGTAGCGCACGACCGCCGGCGCATTCGGGTTGATCTTCTGCCCCTTGGCGGGCTTGGTCGCGGCATAACCCGCGACGCCTCCGCGGTAGGCGGTGACGGGCTGATCGGCCATCTGCACGATGTAGGCGTTGTTGGACGCCGCCGGCGCGCCCTTGCCGGATGCCGCCAGCGCTGGCGCGGCGCAAGCCACGCCGATGACGATAGCGGCGGACGTTGCGTATCGCCCTGGCCACTTGGACTGTTGCATAAACATCCTCGAGAGTTCGTGGATCGAAGGAGGTGATCCGGCCTCGTGGGCGCAGCACACCGAAGGGGTTGACCTGCGCTCACGGGGGTGGTCGCCGGTCGAGGCGCGATTTGACCCCGCGGCGATGGCGCCGCGCCTCGGACATTACCCGTAGCTGTGCTTTCAATCCCCGAGTCCGGGGGGCAGGAAACTACCGTGCCGTTTGCCGCACAGCGTGTGCGTTACCCTTCCCCCTTTTCGACAGCGACCGAACCCCGTGAGCTTTCTCGACGACCTCAAACGCCAGGCCGACTCGCTGCGGGCCCGGCAAAGCGGCGACACGGCGGCGCTCGCGCGCAACGCCGCGCTCACGGAGGCCGCGTGCAAGAGCGCCTTCAGCTACCTGGTGAGCCTCGCGCCCCAGCTCGAGGTGCTGCGTCCCGCCAGCCCGGCGCGCTTCGCGCTGGACCGGCAGAACGTCTTCGAGGGCCTGCCGCTGTCGGACTTCCGGCTCGATGCGCGGCGAAAGCAGCTGCGCAACGAGGATGTCTGCGACTACCTCGTGCTGCACTGGCAGCTCAAGTCGGGCCGCGCGCTGCAGCTGACCAAGGACTTCCTGCCCGACATGGACAAGCTCGAGTCGCGGCTGCGGCAAAGCGGCGCGCTGGTCGACAACGAGGCCGTGCGCAACCCCGACAACGGCAAGCTGCTGGCCCGGCGCTACAGCTTCGTCGCCGACTTCGTCGGCAGCGTGCGCATCACGCCGCAGCACGACAGCGCGCGCCTGCATTTCATGCTGCACAACCTCGACGGCTTCGAGTCGCTGTCGTTCGAGCTGCCGGCGATCGAGGTCGGCAGCGCGCGCCTGGACGAACTCGCGCGCTGGCTGGCGGGGCACCCGCACCGGTTCCTGCAGGGGGCCGAGAACCTGCGGCGCATCGAGGCATGAGAGGCGATTCGATGCCGCCGCGGTGACCTGGGTCAAGGCCGCGCCACCCCGTGGCCGCCGCCGGCCGCTAAAATCGCCGGCAATCGCACTTCAGCGCCCGTCTCCGGCCGGGCCCCCCGCCATGCCGCTGTTCTGGAAGCACTACAAGTCCGACGTCACGTCGTTCATCGAGGAACTCAAGGCCAAGAAACCCACGCTCGACGAGGAGCAGCGCGCGGGACGCGCCCTGCTGTGGGACAAGCGCGTGGATCGCGAGGCGCTGGAAGAATGGCGCGCAGCCAACGTGCCGCAGCAGCCTTACGTGTATCAGACGAAGAGCTAGGAATGTTCGCCTCCATGTCGCTTCGCTCCTGCCCCCCGAGGGGGCGCCCAGCCGCCTTGAGGCGGCTCGGCGGCGGCTGAGTTCTCCCGAGTTCTTCCGAGTTTTGATACACCCGTGAGTGACGACGTGATCGCCGCGCAGGCGCATTCGCCTGCGGTGCCCGACATGCCCCCGCCCGCCGCCGACGTGCTGCCCGAGGCGGTGGACCGTGTCGCGATGGCGCGCCTGTACGGCGAGCCGCTGTTTTCGCTGCCGACCGACCTGTACATCCCGCCCGATGCGCTGGAGGTCTTTCTCGAAGCCTTCGAAGGGCCGCTGGACCTGCTGCTGTACCTGATCCGCAAGCAGAACTTCAACATCCTCGACATCCCGCTGGCCGACGTGACGCGCCAGTACCTCGCCTACGTCGAGCAGATCCGCAAGACCAACCTCGAGCTGGCCAGCGAATACCTGCTGATGGCGGCCATGCTCATCGAGATCAAGTCGCGCATGCTGCTGCCGCCGAAGAAGTCGGCCGACGGCCAGGAGCCCGAAGACCCGCGCGCCGAGCTGGTGCGCCGCCTGATCGAGTACGAGCAGATGAAACTGGCCGCGGCACGCATCGACGCGCTGCCGGTGCTCGGCCGCGACTTCCTGCGCGCCCAGGTGGTCATCGAGCAATCGCTCGCGCCGCGTTTTCCCGACGTCGCCGCCGACGAGCTGCGTGCCGCGTGGGCCGACATCCTCAAGCGCGCCAAGCTGACCCAGCACCACACGATCACGCGCGAGCAGCTGTCGGTGCGCGAGCACATGAGCATCGTCCTGCGAACGCTGCAAGGCCGCAAGTTCGTCGAGTTCGAAGACCTGTTCGACGTCGGCCGCGGCACGCCGGTGCTGGTCGTCACCTTCATCGCGCTGCTCGAGCTCGCGCGCGAACACCTGCTCGAAATCACCCAGGCCGAAGCCTTCGCGCCGATCTACGTGCGCCTGGCCTACCAGCCGTCCTGACGGCACTTCAAGCGCCCCGCGCGGGCGGGAGTCTCGACATGCAAGAAGCCCCTGTGGAATTCCATCGTCCCGCCGTGCGCAGCAAGCCGCAGCGCTGGCGTGTTGCCGACGTGGCCGCGCTGTTCGAGCTGCCCTTCAACGAGCTGCTGTTTCGCGCGCAAACGGTGCACCGTGAGCATTTCGACCCGAGCGAGGTGCAGCTGTCGTCGCTGCTGTCGGTCAAGACCGGCGGCTGCCCCGAGGACTGCGGCTACTGCCCGCAATCGGTGCACTTCGACACCGGCGTCGAAGCCTCCGCGCTGATGCAGATCGACGCCGTGCTCGACGCCGCGAAGCGCGCCAAGGAAGCCGGCGCGACGCGCTTCTGCATGGGCGCCGCCTGGCGCGGGCCGAAGGACCGGGACATCGACAAGGTCGCCGCGCTGGTGAGCGGCGTGAAGTCGCTCGGCATGGAAACCTGCGCCACGCTGGGCCTGCTCGGCGAGGGCCACGCCGAACGGCTGCGCGACGCGGGCCTGGACTACTACAACCACAACATCGACAGCGCGCCCGACAAGTACGTCGACATCATCACCACGCGCCACTTCGAGGACCGGCTGGACACGCTCGACAAGGTGCGCAACGCCGGCGTCAAGGTGTGCTGCGGCGGCATCGTCGGCATGGGCGAATCGCGCGAGCAGCGCGCCGCGCTGATCGCCACGCTCGCCAACATGGCTCCGTACCCGGAGTCGGTGCCGATCAACCACCTGGTGCCCGTCGAAGGCACGCCGCTGGCCGCGCAGGAGGCGCTGGACCCGTTCGAATTCGTGCGCACGATCGCCGCGGCGCGCATCACGATGCCGCAGGCGATGGTGCGCCTGTCCGCCGGCCGCCAGCAGCTCGGCGAGGCGGTGCAGGCGCTGTGTTTCCTGGCCGGCGCCAACTCGATGTTCTACGGCGACAAGCTGCTCACGACCGGCAACCCCGACGTGCAGGCCGACCGGTCGCTGATGGTCAAGCTGGGTATGAGGGCCGCATGAGCGAGGGCCTGTATGGTTCGGCGCCGAGCGCCGGCCCGCGCAAGCCGATGACATTGCATCGGCTGCGCGAGATGCACGCGGCCGGCGAGCCGATCGCGATGCTGACCTGCTACGACGCCTCGTTCGCGCGGGTCGCGGACGACGCCGGCGTCGACTGCCTGCTGGTCGGCGACTCGCTCGGCATGGTGGTGCAGGGGCAATCGAGCACGCTACCGGTCACGCTGGAGGAGACGGCCTATCACCTGCGCTGCGTCGCCCGCGGCAACCGCAGCGCCTGGCTGATCGGCGACCTGCCGTTCGGCAGCTACCAGGAGTCGCCGGCGCAGACGCTGCGCAGCGCGACGACGCTGATGCAGGCCGGCGCGCAGATGGTCAAGCTCGAAGGCGGCGGCTGGACCGCCGACACGGTGCGCTTCCTCAGCGAGCGCGGCATTCCGGTGTGTGCGCACCTGGGCCTCACGCCGCAGTCGGTGCACGCGCTCGGCGGCTACCGCATTCAAGGCCGCGACGACGCCGCGGCCGCCACGCTGAAGCGGCACGCGCTCGAACTCGCCGAGGCGGGCGCGGCGATGCTGGTGCTCGAGCTGATGCCCAGCGCCGTGGCGAGCGGGATCACGCAAAGCCTCGCCATTCCGGTGATCGGCATCGGTGCCGGCACGGGGTGTTCGGGCCAGGTGCTGGTGCTGCACGACATGCTGGGCCTGACACGGGGCAAGCTGCCGCGCTTCGTGCGCAACTTCATGGAAGGCGCGCCGTCGATCGAGGCTGCGATTCGCAGCTTCGTCGGCGAGGTGAAGTCACGCCGCTTCCCCAACGACGCCTTGCACGGGTACTGACGATGAAGACCATCCACACGCTGGCCGAGCTGCGCCGGCTGCTGCCCGAGGCCGGCAATTGCGCCTTCGTGCCGACGATGGGCAACCTGCACGACGGGCACCTGAGCCTCGTGCGCCAGGCCGCGGGCCACGGCATGCCGGTGGTGGCGAGCATCTTCGTCAACCGGCTGCAGTTCGCGCCGCACGAGGATTTCGACCGCTACCCGCGCACGCTCGCGCGCGACTGCGAGCTGCTCGACGCGGCCGGCTGCGACATCGTCTTCGCGCCCGACGAACAGGAGCTCTACCCGCAGCCGCAGACCTTCAAGGTGCTGCCCGACCCGGCGCTGGCCGACGTCCTCGAGGGCCACTTCCGCCCCGGCTTCTTCACCGGCGTGTGCACCGTCGTGATGAAACTCTTCGGCTGCGTGCGGCCCAAGCTCGCCGTGTTCGGCAAGAAGGACTACCAGCAGCTGATGGTGATCCGCCGCATGGTCGAACAGTTCGCGCTGCCGATCGCCATCGAGGCGGGCGAGACCTGCCGTGCAAAGAGCGGGCTGGCGCTGTCCTCGCGCAACGGCTATCTCAACGAGGAACAACGAACCAAGGCGACCGAACTCGTCGCTGCGCTGCGGCAGCTGGCCCAGCGGTATCAGGAGGCCCCGTCACGGCTGGCGGAGCTGGAGGCACAGGCGATGCAGGAACTGGCGGCGCAAGGCTGGGCGCCTGACTACCTGACGGTGCGCCGGCGCAGCGATCTCGCCAGCCCCGCTGCGGGCGATGCGCCGCTCGTGGCACTCGGCGCCGCCAAGCTCGCCAACACGCGCTTGATCGACAACCTCGAGTTCTGAGGTCGACTAACCACGCGTGGCGCGGCGGCGCACGCAGTCGATGTACTTCTCGCCGTCCGGCGGCAGGCCGCTGCGCTGCGAGGCCCACATCATCTCGCCCAGGCACTCCATCACCTCGTGCTGCGCGTCGTGCATCGATCCGCGCCGCGCAGCCAGCAGCTCGAAGGCCTGCTTGATGCCGCGCGGCTGGTCGATGCTGACCTGCTCGGTGATCGAAAGGTGCATCGACAGATGCAGGAACGGGTTGGTGCGGCCGGCCTCGACGTCGAACACCGCGGCGAGTGCCGCGTCCACGTCGCCCAGGTCGCCGTGGTACTCGGGGTGCTGGCTGATCCAGTCGGCCGCCAGCAGCTCCAGCGGCGTCATCGGCATGCCTTCGCGCTGCTTGCGGTAGGCGTCGCAGAAGAAGCGCCGGACGTCGGTTTGCGAGGGTGCGAACATGCGCTGATTGTCGTCGCCAAGCCGGCGGCCTGCATGGATCCCGGCTTTCGCCGGGATGACGTGCTCCAACCCCGTCATCCCGGCGAAAGCCGGCATCCACTCAGCACAGCCGAACACCGAAGAACCCTCCCTCCGACCGCGAGCACGCTTGAACCTCTCCCTCATCCCCGATCCATCCTTCTACCTCGTCGCCGTGCCGGCGGTCCTGCTGATGGGGCTCGCGAAGAGCGGCTTCCTCGGCGGCTTCGGCTCGCTGGCGGTGCCGCTGATGGCGCTCACGGTGCCGGTGCCGCAGGCCGCCGCGATCATGCTGCCGCTGCTGCTGGTGATGGACGCGGCCGGCCTGCAGCAGCTGTGGCGGCAGCGCGACCGCGAGCTGCTTCGGCTGCTGCTGCCGGCAGGGCTGATCGGCACCGTCGTCGGGACCGTGTTGTTCGGCGTGCTGTCGGCGAAGACGGTGGCCGCCGTGGTCGGCGGGCTCACGCTGCTGTTCCTCGCGCAGCGGCTCGTGTTCCCGCCGCACGCGGACGCGCCGCCGCCGTCGAAGCGGCTCGGCTTCGTGCTCGGCATCGCCTCGGGTTTCACGAGCTTCGTCGCGCACGCCGGCAGCCCGCCGATCAGCGCCTACGTGCTGCCGCTGCGCCTGCCGCCGATCAGGTTCGCCGCGACGATAGCGGTGTTCTTCGCCGCGGTGAACCTGTCGAAGTGGGTGCCTTACGCGTGGCTCGGGCTGATCGACGTGAGGAACATGTCGACCTCGCTCGTGCTGCTCCCGCTCGCGCCGGTCGGCGTGTGGCTGGGCGTGTGGCTCACCCGGCGCATCGCCTCGACCTGGTTCTACCGCCTGGCGTACAGCGGGATGTTCCTGACGGGGGCGAAGCTGCTGTGGGACGGCGTGAAGTAAAGCGCTCCGCGTTCGTCAGGGCTCGTTCTGAATGATCGGATCGAGCGACAGCGTGGTCTTTCCGTTGGTGACGTTGATGTTGTACTTGTAGGCCTTGCCGCCGGTGTTGCGGTCCATGCACTTGAACTTCGTCCCCTCGTCGGTGGGCCTCAGCTGCGTGAACTCGCCGTCGTTGCCTTCGATCTCGATGCCGTTCGAAGGGAACGTCCAACCTGGCGTGGTCAGGTTCCACTGGATCGGCGCATTGCGCCCTTTTCCGACCATCGACAGCGTTTCGCGATCGACCGTGACATACCCGTTGACGATCGATACCTCGACTCTAGACATGGTTATCTCCGTTGGTGAATCAAGTGCTGCCCGGCCCCCGTGCCACGGGCAAGTTCGTCGATGAGTACGGCATGCTCGGGGTGCCGGTACTGCGATGACTCGATCTGGAGCGCGAGCCCGCGGGCTTCGGCGACTCGGCCCAGTCGCAACTCGGCGAGCGAGAGCAGCGTCAACAGGTGCGGATCGCCCCTGGCGGCCAACGGACGAAGACGCCTGGCGACGGCGTCCCAGTGTCCGCCGGCCGTATCGCGCAGCCCTTCGCGGGCCAGCAGGTCGCCCAGGAGAAGTTCCACCGCGGCAACGACGCGAGCGAGTTCCGCATCCCCGAGCAAGCCCGAGGAAGCGGGCGGCGCCGCGTTGTCAACAAAGGTCTTCAGCAGTCCCCGAGGCGACGGCGGGCCGCCCGCCAGCTCCAGGCGTGCCCGCTGAGCCAGCAACAGACCGATCAAGCGGGTTCGTCGCGGCCCTGTCGAGGTGTCGGCCGGAGACCATGGTCCCACGTCTTTCGCGGTGGTCTCCAGCAAGCCGATGGCCGCCTCCTTGCGGCCGAGCGTCAGCTCGATCTCGGCCGCACGAAGCCGCGCGAAACTGGCGTCGTCGAGCCACTGTCGATTGGCGGGATCGAGCTTCAGCAACGTATCGAACTCGTGCAGCGCCTTGTTCGCCTCGACCAGAGCCGCAGCCGCCTGTCCGCGCGCCAGATGCAGGCTGCTCGCCTCGGAATGCGCGTTCGCGATCAGACGCTGCACATCGCGGTTGTTGGGGGCATCGGGCACCAGGCGCAGCAGTTCCAGCTTGGCGCGCTGGGCCGACAAGGCCGCCTCGTAGTCGCCTTGCACCTCCAGCGTCTTGGCAACCCAGCCATCGGCATGCGCCAGATCGAAGTTGAGTTCGGGTCGGGCCTGGGCCAACGCAGACAGCGCACGGCGCGCCTCTTTGAAGGAGACCAGTGCATCGGCAGCGCGCCCGGTCTCGAGATACAGCACGCCCAGGTTGTTGGCGGCGTAGGCCGACTCCAGCCGCCAATCGAGATTGTTGGCGTCCAGCGTGGCGAGGCGCTGCGCGAGGTCGCCATAGGTGCGAAAGGCGGCCTCGGCCTCCTCGCTCTGGCCCCGCCGTCGGGCGATGTACCCCACCCAGTAGACGCTCTGGGCATGGTCGAACACCCGCTGCCCGTCGCCGGGCGCCTTGAGCAACAGGCGCGCCGTCGTGCTGGAGGCCTGCTGGAAGGCGTCGGAGGCATCGTCGAGCCGGCCTCGCTTCTCGTGGATCTCGCCGATCAGGTGCAGCGCCCGCGCGCGCCGACCCAGCGAAGCGGCGTCGAGCTGGTCGGCGTCCTGCGCGGCGTAGTACGCGAGCGCCTTTTCGCCCACCGCGTCGAGCACGTCCAGGCGCCCCACCGGTTGCAGCTTCTTGCGCAGGTCGCCGAGCATGAACTCGATCAGTCCCTCGGCCTGCACACGCTGGCGGCGCGCCTCGTGCGCCTGCCACAGCGTCGTGCTGAGCCCGACCGCGAGCGCCACCGCGATGACGCCGCCGGCCGCGACACCCAGCCGGTGCCGCCGCACGAACTTCGTCAATCGATAGGACGCTGCATCGGGTCGTGCGGTGACCGGCTCGTTGGCCAAATAGCGGTGCAGGTCGTCCGCGAAGCGCGCCGCATCGGCGTAACGCTCGGCGGGCGCCTTCTTCAAGGCCTTGGCGACGATGTTGTCGAGGTCGCCGCGCAGCTCGCGCGCCAGCTTCGCACCGATCGCCCGGTCGGCGTGCTGGCGCGCCGCGGCGTCCGACAGCCGCCGCGGTTCGACGTCGAGCACGGCGCGCATCTGATCCAGCGGCGCGCTCGTGCCTTGCGTGGTCGGATGCACGCCGCTCAACAGACCGTAGAGCAACACCCCCAGGGCATAGACGTCGGTGGCGGTGGTGACGTCACCGCCCTGCAGTTGCTCGGGCGCCGCGTACTGCGGGGTGAAGGCGCGGCCGGCCATCTGCGTGAGCTCGGTCGCCTGGGCCGGCACCGTCGCGTCGTCCATCAGCTTGGCGATGCCGAAATCGAGCAGCTTCACGTCGCCCGCGCCGGTGACGAGGATGTTCGACGGCTTGATGTCGCGGTGCAGGATCAGCCGGTTGTGCGCATGCGCCACCGCGCCGAGCACGTCGAGGAACAGCCGCACCCGCGCCGCGACGTCGAGCGCGTGCCGCTCGCAGTAGCGGTCGATCGTCTCGCCATCGATGTACTCGAGCACCAGGTAGGGCTGGCCGGCACGCGCGACGCCGGCGTCGATCAGCCGCGCGATGTGCGGATGCGCCAGCCGCGCGAGGATGCTGCCCTCGCGGGCGAAGCGTTCGGCGCCGCCGCGCCCGCCCAGGCCGCCGTGGAGGAACTTGATCGCGACGCTGCCTTCATAGCGTCCGTCGGTGCGGCGGGCGAGCCAGACGCTGCCCATGCCGCCCTGGCCGATCTCGCGCTCGACCGTGTAGGGCCCGATGACGAGCCCCGCCAGCCGCTCCTCGTCGGGCACGCCGTCGCCGAGGGTGGGCGTTCCTTCCAGGAAGGCATCGCGTTCGATCGCGGTCATCTGCTCGAGAAAGGGCGCCAGCGCCGCGGCGGCGGCCTCGTCTTGCGTGCGCAGCGCCGTCAGGCGCCGCTCGCGTGCCGCCGGCTCGAGGTCCAGCAATTCGTCGAGCAGCGGGCTCAGCTGCGCCCATTGGGCCTTGTCCATGCGGTGACCGGCTGACGGCTGGCGGCGTGGCATCGACCTGTCCATGGTCGTTCGCGAAGGGCAGACCCTCCCGTGGCGAGCCCGAACCCAGCGCCGGCGCCCGATGCGCCAGCTCGTGCAGACCTGTGGTTGTGCGTCAGTCGACCACACGATAGCTCGGCCCCGTGGGGGCTGCAATCAGGTGTTGCGACAGGGCGTCCGCCGCACGCACGAGGCGCGCATCCGCAGCGTTGCCGCGTTCGAACCTGCTATGTGCCGTCGTCGCCTTCCTTCGCCGGATCCTGCTGCGGGTCCCAGCCCCCGCGCCGCTGCCGCCGCCTTGCTTCTTGGCGTTCCTGCGCGAACTGCTCCTCGAGCTGGCGGCGCCCCTGTTTGGCGGCGGTGATCAGGCGCGCCGGGTCCTTCCAGTGCGGCGCCATCGCGATCACCTGCTCGACGTTGTGGCGGCGAAAGCGCAGCGCGAGCGTGCGCGCGTGGTGCGGCTCCCAGCCGAGCGTCTCCAGCACGCTGCGCGCGCTCATCAGCGCGGAGTCGAGCGTCTCGCGCTCGATCAGGGTGACCCCGGCGTCGCGCAGCGCGTAGAAGTGCTGCACGTTGCGCGCGCGCGCAACCACGCTGAGCTGCGGAAAGTGCTCGCGCGCCATGCGGGCGACGGCGACGCTCTGCTCGACGTCGTCGATCGCCAGCACCAGCACGCGCGCCCGTTCGGCACCGGCGGTGCGCATCAGGTCCAGCCGCGTCGCGTCGCCGTAGAACACGCGCCAGCCGAAGCGGCGCATCGCCTCGATCTGCTCGGCGTCGTGGTCCAGCACGGTGGGCGTCACCCCGTTGGCGTAGAGCAGGCGGCCGACGATCTGCCCGTAGCGGCCGAAGCCCGCGATGATCACCGACTCGTTCTGCGGCTCGTCGATCTCGGGCACCACCGCGCGGCGCCCGTCGGCCAGCCGCGGAATCCACCAGCGGTCGGCCGCGAGCAGCAGCAGCGGCGACAGCAGCATCGAGATCGCCACCACCGCGACCAGCAGCGAACTCACCGGCGCGGCGATGCTGCCGGCCTGCGCCGCCGTCTGGAACACGACGAAGCCGAACTCGCCGCCTTGCGCAAGCAGGATGATGAACACCGGCCGCTCGGGCCGCGGCAGCGGCATGGCACGCGCCATGCCCCACAGCACGCCCGCCTTCACGAGCAGGAAGCCGCCGACCAGCAGGGCGACGAGGCCCGGGCGCTGCAGCACCACGGCAAAGTCGATGCTCATGCCCACCGCGATGAAGAACAGGCCCAGCAGCAGGCCCTTGAACGGCTCGAGGTCGGTTTCGAGCTCGCGCCGGAATTCGCTTTCGGCCAGCAGCACGCCGGCGAGAAAGGCGCCGAGCGCCATCGACAGCCCCACCCACTGCATCAGCGCCGCCGTCGCCACCACGAGCAGCAGCGACGCGGCGGTGAAGATCTCGGGCGTCTTGCTGCCCGCGATCCAGCGCAGCGTCGGGCGCAGCAGCAGCCGTCCTCCGAGCACGATCGCCGCGATGACGGCGACCACCTTGGCGACCCCCCAGGCGCCCGCGCCCGAGTCCGGATGCACACCGCCGGCCAGCGCCAGCAGCGGCACCAGCGCCAGGATCGGAATCGCGGCCACGTCCTGCAACAGCGCGACGCTCAGCACGCTCTGGCCGGAGCTCGTCGCCATCAGGTTGCGCTCGGCCAGCACCCCGAGGCCGATCGCCGTCGACGACATGCCGAGGCCGAGCGCGCCGACCAGCGCGAGGCGCCAGTCGACACCCGCCAGCATGGCCAGCGCGGCCATCAACGCCGCCGAGCCGAGCAGCTGCACGCTGCCCCAGCCGAAGATCGGCCGCCGCATGGCCCACAGCCGGCGCGGTTCGAGCTCGAGGCCGACGAGGAACAGCATCAGCACGACGCCGAACTCGGCGAAATGCAGGATCTGCGACGGCTCGCTGACGAAGCGCAGGCCGAAGGGGCCGATCAGGATGCCCGCGCCGAGGTAGCCGATGATCGCGCTCAAGCCGAGCAGCCGCGCCAGCGGCACCGCCACGACGGCGGCCGCCAGGTAGAGCAGCGTGGCGTTGATCCAGCCGCCGTGCTCCATCACGCCGCCTCGGCCGGTGCGTCGTCGGGGAGCGGCCGCACGTCGGCGGGCACGTCGCATTCGGGGCACGGGTCCATGTCGTCCAGTTCAGGCCAGTCGGGATAGCGTGCGAGCCGCTCGGCGTAGGTGCGCACATGATCGGCCACCTGCTGCGGCGTCGCCCGGTGGGCGCCGTGCAGCAGCATCGGCGGCAGGAAGCGCATGCCGCACAGCGCCGCGGTCTGCTCGTACGGCGGCACGAAGGCATCGAAGAAATAGCGGTTGTAGCTGTCGGGGCGGTAGGACTCCGACGGACCGCCGGTCGACGCGACCAGCCACAGGTCCTTGCCGCGCAGCGCGGTGCCGCCGGGACCGTAGGCCCAGCCGAAGGCGAGCACCTCGTCGAGCCACAGCTTCATCAGCGGCGGCATGCTGTACCAGTGGATCGGGTGCTGCCAGACGATCAGCCGGGCGCGCGCGAGCGCCGCCTGCTCAGCGGCCACGTCGATCAGGTAGTCGGGGTACAGGCGGTACAGGTCGCGCACGTCGACGCGCGAGGCGGACGGCGCCGCCTGCAGCGATTGCGCGGCCTTGAGCAGCGGGCGGTTGACGTGCGACTGCGCGATCGATGGATGGGCGGCGATGACGAGCACGCCCGCGCCGGCGGGCTGCGACGAAGCGGTCTCGGACATGCTGTGGTTAGTTCGAATGGCGACCTGCGGGCCGGGGCCGGTAACATAACCTGAATAATCCGACAGCACTGAGCGTCGCCGCCGGGCCGTCCGAGGCGGCGCCCTCCCCCGGGGGACCGATGCCGCAGGCGTCTTGGGGGCACACAAGGAGACGACATGCCGGTGATCGTGGTGGCCAACCCGAAGGGCGGCGTCGGCAAGAGCACGCTGTCGACGCAGATCGCCGGATACCTCGCGTCCAAGGGGCATGCGGTGATGCTGGGCGACGTCGACCGCCAGCAGTCGTCGCGCATCTGGCTGTCGCTGCGCCCGCCCACCCTGCCGCGCATCCAGCCGTGGGAAGTCGACCGCGACCACGTGGTTCGCCCGCCCAAGGGCACGACCCATGTGGTGCTCGACACGCCCGCCGGGCTGCACGACCAGCGCCTCGAAGCGGTGATGAAGCTGGCCGACAAGGTGATCGTGCCGCTGCAGCCCAGCATCTTCGACATCCACGCCACGCACGACTTCCTGCGCGAGATCCTGGCCAAGAAGCGCCATGCGCACGTGCAGATCGGCATCGTCGGCATGCGCACGAAAGAGGGCACGATCTCCGCCGACCAGCTGCGCCACTTTCTCGGCACGCTCGACGTGCCGGTGATCGGCTACCTGCGCGACACCCAGAACTACGTGCAGCTCGCCGCGCGCGGCCTCACACTGTGGGACGTGGCGCCCAGCCGCTCGCAGCGCGACCTCGAGCAGTGGCAGCCGCTGCTGCGCTGGATCGATTCGTAGCGCGCGGCGCTGTCTCCCGCGTGAAAGCGCATCGCGCGCGGGTGAGCCATGCTGCGCCTTCCTTCCCATGCACACCGAGGATCCCGATGAGACGTTTTGCCACGCTCGACGAACTGCAGCCCCTGGTCGGCCATGACATCGGCGAGAGCGACTGGATCACCGTCGACCAGCAGCGCATCGACCGCTTCGCCGAGGCGACCGGCGACCACCAGTGGATCCACGTCGACCCGGTGCGCGCCGCGGCGGGGCCCTTCGGCACGACGGTGGCGCACGGCTTCCTGACGCTGAGCCTGCTGCCCGAGATGTCGGCCTCGGCCTTCGCCATCGACGAGGCCAAGATGGGCGTCAACTACGGTCTGAACCGCGTGCGCTTTCCGGCGCCGGTGCCCGTGAACAGCCGCCTGCGGGGGCGCTTCAAGCTGCTGTCGTACGAGGCGATTCCCGGCGGCGCGCAGATGGTGGTCGAGGTGACGATGGAGCGCGAAGGCTCGCCCAAGCCGGTGTGCGTGGCCGAATCGATCGCGCGGCGCTTTGCGTAGGTGCAAACAAACCTCAAACAACCCGCTAATCGGCCTCGCCGCCGGCCGTAATCCCCTTCCTTGGGGTGCTCTGCGCGCCGGCCCGCTCGCTTACGATCCGGCCCTGGGATGCAACAGGGAGCGAAAAAATGAAGGTCCTGCTGATCGACGACCATCCGTTGATCCTGTCGGCGCTGCAGACGGTGATCCAGGGCCTGGGCGACAACGTCACGGTCGTCGGCGCGTCGAGCGCCCGCGCGGCGCGCGACGCGCTCAAGGCGGAGTGCGACTTCGACCTCGTGCTGCTCGACCTGGCGCTCGGGGACGCCGACGGTTTCGACGTGCTGACCGAGTTCCGCGCCGCCTACCCCGCCCTGCCGGTGGTCGTGGTCTCCGCCAGCGACCGCGCGAGCGACGTGATCCGCGCCATTGACCTGGGGGCCATGGGCTTCGTGCCCAAGCGCGCCTCCAACGAAACGCTGTTCGAGGCGCTGCACATGGTGATGTCCGGCGGCATCTACGTGCCGCCGATGACGATGGGTTCGGAGCGGCCGGTCGAGCACCACGACGGCGACACGGTGCCGAGCGTGCTGCGGGTCGTGCGCGAGAGCGCCGAGGATGCCGGCTTCCAGACGCAGCCGAGCGTCGCCGCGCTCGGCCTCACGCCGCGCCAGACAGAGGTGCTGGGCCTGCTGCTCAAGGGCCAGCCCAACAAGCTGATCGCCCGCGAACTGGGCTTGTCCGTCGAAACCGTGAAGGACCATGTGGCCGCCGTGCTGCGGGCGCTGAACGTCAGCTCGCGCACGCAGGCGGTGCTGGCCGTGGGCCAGATGTCGCAGCCCGGTGGCAACACCGCCTGGCGCCGCACGTCGTGACGCGGCCATGGAAGCGAACGTCCTGACCGAGCCGGCCCCATCGGCCCACGTCCCTTCGCCGGCGCGAGCGCCCGCGCCGGTGTTCCCTGTGTCCGACATCGTGCAGGGCACCTTCGACTTCATGCCCGCCACGCTCGCCGGCTACCTGGCCGGCATCGGCATCGTCGTGCTTCTGTACTGGGGCGAGGCCCCGGCGGCGGTGACGCTGTCGTGGCTCGGCCTGTTCGGCGTGGTGTGGCTCGCACGCGCCTGGAGCGCGCACCGCTTCAAGCGGCTGCCGCCGCCAACCGGCGTGCAATGGGAACGCTGGCGCACCTGGTGCAACGCCGGCACCCTGGCGTCGGGGGCCTTGTGGGGGCTGACCGGCTGGATCTTCTACCCGATGGGCGACCGCATCCAGGAGATCGGCCTGCTGATCGTCATCTACAGCTTCTGCGTCGCCGGCGTGCCGGTGCTGGCGACGCAGCCGCGCATCTACCTCGTCTTCGCGACGCTGTGTTTTGCGCCGCTGGCCGCGCGCATCGCGATGGAGGGGCGCGCCTACGCCTTCGAGCTGATCGGCATCCTGCTGATCATCATCAGCCTGACCACCGTGCTGACGCGCCGCTACCGGCAGGCGCTGGAGCGCGTGCTGGAGCTCAAGCTGCACGCCGACGAACTGCTCGCGCGTCTGAGCGTGGAGAAGCAGGCGGCCGACGCCGCGCGGCGCGAAGCCGAAGTGGCGAACCGCGCCAAGACCCAGTTCTTCACCGCCGCCAGCCACGACCTGCGCCAGCCGCTGCATGCGATGGGGCTGTTCGCCGAGGCGCTGCGGCAGAAGAGCCACGACGACGAGGTGGCGCAGCTCGTCAACAGCATCAATGCCTCGGTCGACGCGCTCGAGGAGCTGTTCTCCGAACTGCTCGACATCACGCGCATCGACAGCGGCGGCGTCGCCGCGCATCCGCAGCATTTCGAGATCGGCGACATCTTCCGTAAGCTGCGGCTGCACTTCGAGCCGACGGCCTTCGAGAAGGGCCTTGCGCTGCGCCTGCGCGGCGCCAAGCACAAGGTGTTCGCCGACCCGCTGCTGGTCGAGCGCATCCTGCGCAACCTCGTCTCCAACGCCATCCGCTACACGCAGGACGGGTCGGTGCTGGTGAGCTGCCGCCAGCGCGGCGGCCGGCTGCTGCTGCAGGTGTGGGACACGGGCGTGGGCATCAGCCCGGCCGAGCAGGCGCACGTCTTCGAGGAGTTCTACCAGGTGCCGGGCACGACCGCACGGGCCGCGCACGAACGCAAGGGCCTGGGCCTGGGGCTCGCGATCGTCAAGCGCCTGGCCGACCTGATGGACGCCCCGCTGTCGCTGCGCTCCGAGCCGGGCCGCGGCACGGTGTTCACGCTCGAGCTGCCGATCGGCAAGGCGCTGGCGGCGCCGCTGGGCAGCATGTCGAAAAAAGGGCCGGTGGGCCTGACGCTGGACGGGCGCACCATCGTCGTCGTCGAAGACGAACCGGCGGTGCGCAGCGGGCTCGAAGCGCTGCTGCGCGGCTGGGGCGCGACGATGCTCTCCTTCGACAGCGTCGCCGCTTGCAGCGCCTGGGCCGAGACCGCCGACCCCGCGGTGGTCAAGCCCGACCTGCTGATCGTCGACTACCGGCTGGAGAACGGCAAGACGGGCATCGACGCGATCAGCGTGCTGCGCGGGCGCTTCGGCGAGACCGTGCCGGCGATCATGGTGACCGGCAGCACGATGACCGGCCACGACCAGGAAGCGCAGGAGAAGAACTTCCACCTGCTGATCAAGCCGGTGGTGCCGAACAAGCTGCGGGCGATGATCGCGTTCAAACTGCAGGAGCGCCCGAAGCGAGGGGCGTAGGATCGCGCGAGCCGTCCGCCCGACGGAGTGAGGCAGGCGAGCGCGATCGTGTTGCGCCTCCACTGCTCTCTGCGCAACGCGGACGTTCCGGCGCAACCCCGTTCACGGGGATCGACCAGCGAAGGGCGCGGGCGAGCGGTCGGGCTCGATGCCCGACCGCGAAGTTTGCACCGGCTGCCGTAGCACGACCGCGCTAAATCACCTCCCGTCCTTCACCGTCACCCACTGAATCTCCATCCAGTTGTCCGGCCGGTGCACCACGTTCACGTTTGCCCGTGAGGCCCAGGGGATGAACTGCCGGTGCAGCGGAATGTGGTGCACCTGCTCGTTGTGCCGCAGGAACACCTTCTTGATCAGCTCGCGCCGCTTCGCCGGATCGGCCTCCTTGCTCGACGCCGCCGCCAGTGCATCGAGTTCGTCGTCCTTGAAGTTGCCGCGGTTGTATTCGCCGACACCCTTCTCGCCGCGGTTGCGGTAGATCGGCGTGAACGTCGTTTCCGGGTCGGTGATCGAGCCGCCCCAGCCCAGCATGTACAGCGAGGTGTCGAGCTTCTCCTGCTTGGGAAAGTAGGTGCTCTTGGGCATCGCGTTGACCTTGACCCGGATCTTGAGCTGCGCCCACATGTTGGCTAGCGCGATGCAGATGCGCTCGTCGTTGATGTAGCGGTTGTTCGGGCAGTCCAGCGTCACCTCGAAGCCGTCGGGGTAGCCGGCCTCGGCCATCAGCTTGCGCGCCGTCGCGAGGTCGAAGGGCAGGCGCTTTTCGACATCGGGGTCGTTGAAGCTGCCCAGCGGCGACGGCACCACCGCGCCGGTGGGCAGCGCCTGGCCGTTCATCAGGCGGGTCTTGATGGTGTCGATGTCGATCGCCTGGTACATGGCGCGGCGCACCCGCAGGTCCTTGAACGGGTTCTTGCCCTTGACGCTGCCGTAGAGCAGCTCGTCGCGCGCCTGGTCCATGCCGATGAAGATGACGCGGTTCTCGACCCCTTCGATCACCTTCACGCCCGGCGTCTTGCGCAGCCGCTCCAGGTCGGGCGGCGGCGGGTCGAGGATGAAGTCGACCTCGCCCGACACGAGCGCCGCCACGCGCGTCGGCGCGCTGGCGATCGGCGTGTAGACCACCTCCTGCACGTTGCCCTCGATCTTGCCCCAGTAGTTGGGGTTGCGCTTGAGCACCGTCTTCACGTCGGGCTGGCGGCTCACCAGCATGAACGGGCCGGTGCCGTTGGCGTTGCGCGCGGCGTAGGTCTCTTCCTTGTTGGTGAAGTCCTGCGGCTTGGTGACCTTGTTTTCCTCGCACCATGACTTGCTCATGATGTAGACCGTGTTCAGGTGCTCGAGGAAGATCGGGTTGAACTGCGCGAGGTTGAATTCGACGGTGAAGTCGTCGATCTTCTTCGGCTCGCCCAGCGCATTGGCGTAGTTGGAGATCTGCGAAGTCTTCTCGCGCGCGCGGTTGATCGAGAACACCACGTCGTCGGCGGTGAACGGCCGGCCGTCGTGGAACTTCACGCCCTGGCGCAGCTTGAAGGTCCACTTCATCGGGCCGTCCTGCTTCCACTCGGTGGCGAGCGAGGGCACGATGTTCAGCTTCTTGTCGCGCGCGACAAGGAACTCGTAGATCTGGCCGTTCATCGCGTTGGTGAACGACTCGTTCTGCGACACGGGGTCGAGGGTCTGCACGTCGCCCTGGCTGGCCCAGCGGAAGGTCTGGGCCTGGGCGGTGGCCGCCAGTGCGGCAGCCAGCGTTAGAACGGCAAGCGAACGCTTCATCGCAACTCCGGAGGGTTGTTTCGAAAGCGCCGAGTGTAGGAGCGCCCGCGGCAGCGCCACCGAGGGGAAACGATGCGTCGCGGGCGCCCGCTCAGGCCGCCGCGTAGCCCTCTTCGGCGAGCGCCCGGCGGAAGTCTTCGGCCGGGCGCTGCGAGTCGATCCGCACGCGCTGCTGCGGCAGGTCGATGTCCACCTGCGCCTGCGCGTCGACCTGGCGCACGGTCTCGGTGACGGTGCGCACGCAGTGCCCGCAGGTCATCGTCGGAAGGGTCAGTTCGATCATGGTGTCGCTCCTTGGGTCGGCAGTGATGGCGTCCAGTATCGACCTTACCCCCGTGGGAAGCTCAAGCCCTTTTCGCTTCGGCGGAGTCCGGAATGAAAATAGCCGCTGCAGGCAGCGGCTTCGATGCGATGTGCGTTCTGAGTCAGAGGCTGCGGGGCCGTGGCTGCCTCACAGCCGTCGGATGGCCTCTGAGTGAGCCGACTGCGCTGCACAATTGCATAGGTGCTTCGCTTCGTCGACTCAGCCCCGGTGCGTCGCGCCGGCGAATCCACGCTCCGAGGCGAACCATTGCAGCACCGGAATCGTGCCCGG
>DASWVR010000063.1:0-6909 GCA_036401155.1 Piscinibacter sp.
ACCATGCGCCTGCGGCGCACCGCGGGCGAACATGGACAACGCTGCGCGTTGCCCACCTTCGCCCGCTTGGCCCACATCCCCACAGGCTCCACCAGCATCTTCTGAATCATTCGACAGACCATACAAGCCTGTCGAAGGGCAAGCTCAGCCCGAACGGGTTGGTATTCCGATCACCCTGAGCTTGTCGAAGGGCAAGCTCAGCCCGAACGGGGTTGGTGTGTTCGAGAGCCTGCTTCGCGGGGTATTCAATCCACGAAGAAATCAGGAATGAACTCCGTCGTTCCCGGCGTCACGCTGTACTTGTCGAGATCGGTGACGCCGTGCCGCGCCAGCAGCTCGTCGTCGATGAAGAAGTTGCCGGTGGTCGTGCGCGCGTCGCTCGTGAGAATCAAGTAGGCCGCGTCGGACAGGATCTCCGGCGTGCGGCACTTGTTCACGTCGACGCCGGGGATCATCTGAAGCGCCGCGGTGGCGATCGCGGTACGCGGCCACAGGCTGTTCACCGCGATGCCCAGCGGCTGGAACTCGGCCGAATGCCCCAGCGTGCATTCGCTCATGCCGTACTTGGCCATCGTGTAGGCGACGTGGTTCTTGAACCAGTGCGGCTTCATCGACAGCGGCGGCGACATGTTCAGCACATGCGGGTTGCGCCCAGCCTGCGCCGACTTCACGAGCTGCGGCAGGCAGGCTTGCGTGCAAAGGTAGGTGCCGCGTACGTTGACGCCGAACATCAGGTCGAAGCGCTTCATCGGCGTGTCGGGCGTCGACGTGAGGCTGATCGCGCTGGCGTTGTTGACGAGGATGTCGATGCCGCCGAACTCCTGCACCGCCTGCTCGACGGCGTGCAGCACGCTGGCCTCGTCGCGGATGTCGGTCTGCACCGGCAGCGCCCGGCCGCCGGCCTGCACCACCTCGGCCGCGGCCGAGTAGATGGTGCCCGGCAGCTTGGGGTTGGTTTCCGCGGTCTTGGCCGCGATGACGATGTTGGCGCCGTCCTGCGCAGCACGTTTGGCGATCGCGAGACCGATGCCGCGCGAGGCGCCGGTGATGAAGAGGGTCTTGCCTTCGAGTGTCATGTCGTCTCCTCGGATGGGAAGGGCAGCATGGCGACGTGGCGGCCGAGCGTTTCGCCGCACACCCGGTACACCGGTTCGCCGGGATGAAAACCGTCGGCCGCCATGCAGCTCGCGTCGAGCTGCATGTCGATCGGCACGTGCGACACGTCGTCGCGGGACGCCGCCCAGCGCGCCACGGCCGCGTCGTGGCGCCGCGCGTCGCGGCCCATGACCCAGCGCAGCGGCTGCGGCAGCAAGGGGAACAAGTGCACCGGCGGCAGCGGCGCGAACACCACGTGCCGCACCGCCGCGTGGTCGCGCAGCCAGTCGGCCAGGGCGGCGCGGTGCTGGACCGCGCGCTGCGACGGCACCTGGTCGATGACGTCGTTGACGCCCAGCACGACCACGGCCACGTCGGCACGGTCCGGCCGCTCCCGCTGCACCAGCGCGAGCGCCTGGGACGAGGTGACGCCGCTTTGCGCGACGAGCTGCCAGCGCACCGTCGCCTGCGCCGCCTCGGCCAGCGTGCGCGACAGGTAGCCCGCGAGCGCGATGTCCTGCGTCGGCACGCCGACACCGGCGCCCGACGAGTCGCCAACGATCAGCAGCCGCAGCCGGCGCTGTCCGCTGCCCACGCTGCCACGGCGCTCGCCCCCGGCCTCGGGCAGCAGCAGCGCGCGCCGCCGCGTCGCCAGCGCCTGCGCCACCAGCAAGGGCGACAAGACAAGCTTGGCGACGAGGCTCATGGAAAGCGCGTTCAGCTGAACTGCGCGAAGTCCGGCTTGCGCTTCTGGAAAAACGCGCTGAACGCCTCGCGCGCCTCCGGGCTGGTGAGCCTCTCGGCAAAGATGCCGCCTTCGACCGCGATGGTCTCGAGCACCTTGTCGCCGCCGGCACGGCGCATCAAGCGCTTGCTCTCGCGCACCGCCGCCGGCGGCAGCGCATTGAAGCGCTCGGCCACGCGGCGTGCGTGGTTCACCACCTCGCCAGCCGGCAGCACGGCGTTGGCGATGCCGAAGTCCACCGCGTCCTGCGGGCTGAACGGGTCGCCGAGCAGCAGCTTCTCGGCCGCCCGCACGTGGCCCATCAGCTGCGGCAGGATCAGGCTGGAGGCGAACTCGGGCACGAGGCCGAGGCTCGTGAACGGCATCGCGAGCCGCGCCTCGTCGGACACGTAGACCAGGTCGCAATGCAGCAGCAGCGTGGTGCCGATGCCGATCGCCGCCCCCGTCACCGCGGCGATGACCGGCTTCTCGCTGGTCGACAGCGCCTTCATGAACTGGAACACCGGCGAGTCCATCGTCTGCTTGGGCCGCTGGATGAAGTCCTCGAGGTCGTTGCCCGAGGTGAAGATGCCCGGCTGGCCGGTGATCAGCACCGAGCGCACGGCCGGATCGGCGTTGGCGTCGCGCAGCGCCTGCGCCATCGCGGCGTACATGTCGACGGTGATCGCGTTCTTCTTCTCGGGCCGGGCGATTTCGATGCTCGCTACGCCGTTCAGGGTCGCGGTCTTGATGCTCATGCTGCTGTCTCCTGTGAAATCTGGAATCCCTGCAGCAGCAGCGCCGTGCGCCGCCACAAGGAGGTCTTGAACTGATCGCGAAAGAAGCCGAAATGGCCGATGTGGCGCGCCTGCACGTCGGCCGGCGCGATGCGCTCGACCCGCCGCGGCGCGTTGGCATAGCAGTCGACCAGCACGCGGGTGCCGCGTTCGGTCATCAGCTCGTCGTCGGTGATCGACAGGGCCACCAGCGGAAAGCGCGCGGCCTCGAAGCGCTCGCGCACCGCATGGCCCTCGGCGCCGACGTGGTAGCGCGGGTTCAGGCACCACTTGCGCCACTGCAGGATCACGCCGGCGGGCAAGTCGCCGACCTTGCGCAGCTTGCGGCCCGGGAAGTAGCCGCACAGCTTCGTCGCCAGCGGCACCAGCACATGCCAGAAGTACGGCACCATGCGCTTGAGCTGCGGCGCGTTGTCGCGCCAGTAGCCGCTGCCCGCCGCCACCGAGACCAGGCCGGCGATGCGGTCGCGGTGCTTGAGCAGGCCGGGAAGCTGGGCGCCGAGGCTGTGGCCGACGATGTACAGCGGCGCGCCGCCGCTGCGCCGCAGCGCCTCGGCGATCACGGTGTCGAAGTCGTCCGTCCAGTCGAACAGGTCGGCACGCAGCTCGCGCAGCGGGCCGCGCTGCGAATCGCCCATGCCGCGGTAGTCGAAGCTCGCGACGAGGTAACCCTCGCCGGCGAGCCACTGCGCGAAGGCGGCGTAGTAGTCCTGCCTGACGCCCATCGCGCCGCCGATGACGACGGCCCCTCGTGCGGCGCCGGGCGGCTCGTAGAAACGCGCCGCGACGGCGGCGCCGCCGGTCGAAACCAGGTCACATGACTGCATGGCTGTCTCCTCTTCCTGAACGGACGGGGGCCTGCGAACAGGCCCCCGGGGGAATAGGTGCCGCTTGTGGCGGCGAGGAAGGACCGCTTGTGGCGGCCTCTTCTTATCGGGAAATGGCGTTCAGACGCGCTCGAAGATGCCTGCGGCCCCTTGGCCGGTGCCCACGCACATCGTCACCATGCCGTACTTGAGGTTGTGGCGGCGCAGCGCGTGAACCACGGTGGCCGCGCGGATCGCACCGGTGGCGCCGAGCGGGTGGCCCAGCGCGATCGCGCCACCCATCGGGTTCACCTTGGCGGCGTCCAGCCCAAGGCTGTTGATCACCGCCAGCGACTGGGCGGCGAAGGCTTCGTTCAGTTCGATCCAGTCGATCTGGTCCTGGGTCAGCCCGGCGTACTTGAGCGCCGCCGGGATGGCCTCGACCGGGCCGATGCCCATGATCTCGGGCGGCACGCCGCGCGCGGCGAAGCTGACGAAGCGCGCCAGCGGCTTGAGGTCGTACTGCTTGATGGCGCGCTCGCTCGCGAGGATCAGCGCGCCTGCGCCGTCGCTCGTCTGGGAGCTGTTGCCGGCGGTGACGCTGCCCTTGGCGGCGAACACCGGCTTGAGCTTCGCGAGGCCTTCGATCGAGGTGTCCTTGCGCGGACCTTCGTCGAGGTTGACGGTGCGGGTCTTGATGCCCTGCTCGCCAGTCTCGAGGTTCGGGAAGCGGTCGACCACCTCGATCGGCGTGATCTCGTCGGTGAACTCGCCGGCTGCCTGCGCCTTCAGCGCGCGCATGTGCGATTCGAGCGCAAAAGCGTCCTGCGCTTCGCGCGTGACCTTCCACTGCGCGGCGACTTTCTCGGCCGTGAGGCCCATGCCGTAGGCGATGCCGACGTTTTCGTCCTTGGCGAACACCTCGGGGTTGAACGAGGGCTTGTTGCCGCCCATCGGCACCAGGCTCATCGACTCGGCGCCGCCGGCGATCAGCACATCGGCCTCGCCGACGCGGATCCGGTCGGCCGCCATCTGGATCGCCGTCACGCCCGAGGCGCAGAAGCGGTTCACCGTGACGCCGCCGACCGGGTGCGGGAAGGCGAGCGCGACCGCGATGCGCGCCATGTTCATGCCCTGCTCGCCCTCGGGGAACGAGCAGCCGATGATGGCGTCCTCGATCGCCTTCGAATCGAGCGACGGCACTTGCGCCATCGCGCTGCGGATCGCCGCGACCAGCAGGTCGTCGGGCCGGGTGTTCTTGAAATAGCCCCGACCCGAGCGCCCGATCGGCGTGCGGGTGGCGGCAACGATGTAGGCGTCTTGAACTTGCTTGCTCATTTGTCAGTCCTTGGTGGTGGGACTCCCTCTCCCGCTTGCGGGAGAGGGTTGGGGTGAGGGTGGTGGGCGGTCAACCATTGGAGGATGCTTGTCAGAACACTGTCGCGTTCGACCAGTGCTTCGCGGTCTGTGAATCGCAGAACGTGGAAGCCAGACTCATGCAGTCTTGCCGTACGCAGCCGGTCGTTCTCGGCTGCTTCAGCAGTGCAATGCTGGCTGCCGTCGAGTTCGACGACGAGGCCCGCTTCGACACACGCAAAATCGGCGAAGTAGCCGCCGACCGGATGCTGGCGCCGAAACTTGTAGCCGCCCAGCTGACGGTTGCGAAGACGCTGCCAGACGGCGCGCTCGGCATCGGGAGAGGACTGGCGCAAATCGCGCGCCCTCACCCTAACCCTCTCCCGCAAGCGGGAGAGGGGACCGGCCGTGCCTTCTTGCTGCGTCATGGCGTCCTTCGAAAGCTGTTCAGTTCCGGACCGGCTTGCCCGTCTGCAGCATGCCCATGATCCGTTCCTGAGTCTTCGGGTGGTCGAGCAGCGCACAGAAGTGCTTGCGCTCCAGCGCCATCAGGTATTCCTCCGTCACCTGCGAGCCGGCGTCCACGTCACCGCCCGTCACCACGTCGGCGATCAGCGAGCTGATGTGGAAGTCGTGCTGGCTGATGAAGCCACCGTCGCGCATGTTGGCCAACTGCGCCTGGATCGTCGCCTTGGCGTTGCGGCCGGCCACGGCGAACGTGCGCTTGAGCGGCGGGCGGTAGCCGGCTTCGAACATCGCGCGGGCTTCGGTCAACGCCACGTGCAGCAGTTCGTCCTTGTTCGGCACGATGGTGTCGCTGTCGAGCAGGTAGCCCAGCTTGCGCGACTCGATCGCGCTGGTGCCCACCTTGGCCATCGCGGCGTTGGTGAAACCATCCTTCAGGAAGGCGAAGATGTCCGCATTGGCGTTGCCCGCCGCGGCCATCTCGGCCGCGCGGCGCGCGATGTAGGCGAGACCGCCGCCGCCGGGGATCAGGCCGACGCCCACTTCGACCAGGCCGACGTAGCTTTCCATCGCCGCGACGCGCTTGGCCGAGTGCACCGCCAGCTCGCAGCCGCCGCCCAGTGCAATGCCGCGGATGGCCGAGATCACCGGCACCTGGGCATAGCGGATGCGCAGCATCGCGTCCTGCAGCTTCTTCTCCTCCGGCGCGATGCCCTTGCCGCCGCTCTTCATGAACACCGGCATCAGCGCCTCGAGGTTGGCGCCGGCCGAGAACACGTCGTCCGGCGACCAGATCACCAGGCCCTTGTACTTCGCCTCGGCGATCTCCAGCGCCTTCAGCAGGCCTTCGGTCACCGTCGGGCTAATGAGGTGCAGCTTGGCGGTGATGCTCGCGATGACGACTTCGTCGTCGAGCGTCCACACGCGCACCTCGTCGTTCTTGAACAGTTCGGTGCCGGCCTTGAGCGCCGCGGGCGAACCGTCGCCGGCCAGGCTTTCGCGGAAGTGCTGGCGCTGGTACACCGGCAGCGTGCTGCGCGGCACGTACTTGTTCTGCGACGGGCTCCACGATCCTTCGGGCGTGTGCACACCCTCGCGGCCGTCGAACACCCAGGCGGGCAGCGGCGCCTTGCTCAAGGCCTTGCCGGCGTCGATGTCGGCCTTGACCCACTCGGCCACCTGCTTCCAGCCGGCTTCCTGCCACAGCTCGAACGGCCCCTGGCTGGTGCCGAAGCCCCAGCGCATCGCGAGGTCGACTTCGCGCGCCGACTCGGCGATGTCGCCCAGGTGCACGGCCGCGTAGTGGAAGCTGTCGCGCAGGATCGCCCAGATGAACTGCGCCTGCGGGTTGCTCGACTCACGCAGCAGCTTGAGCCGCTCGGCGGGCGACTTCTTCAGCATGCGCGCCACGATGTCGTCGGCCTTCTTGCCGCCGGGCACGTAGTCGCCGGTCGCGGGGTCCAGGTGCAGGATGTCCTTGCCGACTTTCTTGTAGAAGCCTGCGCCGCTCTTCTGGCCCAGCGCGCCCTTGTCGATCAGCGCCTTCACCACCGCCGGCGTGGCGTATGACGGGAAGAACGGGTCGTCGGCGAGGTTGTCCTGCAGCGTCTTGATGACGTGCGCCATCGTGTCGATGCCCACCACGTCGGCGGTGCGGAAGGTGCCC
>DASWVR010000064.1:0-5175 GCA_036401155.1 Piscinibacter sp.
CGCCCGCAGGCGGTCGAGCGCCCCGCCAGCCCCTTGTCCTGGAAGCGCGACAGCGCGACGAAGCTCTCCTTCACCGAGGCCTTCATCGGCAGGTGCGGTTCGGTCGACAGCGGGCTGTAGGGGTTGCCGGCGACGCGGATCACCTTGCCGCTCGCCTTGTCGACGCGCACGCGCACGCCGCACTGCGTCGTGCAGCCGAGGCAGGCGGTGTAGCTCACCTGCTGGCCGGGATTCGGGCGCAGCTCGCCGGTCACGTGGTCCACGCTGAACTCCGGCTCCGCGGAGCGTCCATGAATGCCTTGCGCGTGCGCCTCGCTCCCGACGAGGCCGGACGCCATGCGGCCCAGGGTCTGGGAGAATCCGGCAGCGAAGGCGGCCAGCCCCCCGGCCGCAATCAGTTCGCGACGTTCGATTTTCATGATCTGGTTCCCTTGATTCGATTCACGCACCGGCGCGATCGGGCCGCCCGATGCGCTCCAGCGGCAGCAGCGTCGTCAGCGCGACGAAGAGGAAGATCCACAGCCCGGCCGTACCGACGATGCCCAGCAGGCCCTCGGGGCCGAGCGGCAGCTGGTAGCTGTAGTAGCCGGCGCCGGTCTTGGGCAGTTCCTGCCCGCCGATGAAGATCGTCCAGCGCATCATCCACGCCGAATGCAGCGCCAGCAGGCCGATCGCCAGGCCCGAGCCGGAGCGCGACAGCGCGAGCGCGAGCGTCACGACCGCCGCGGCGACTGCCCACAGCGCGCTCAGCCTCCAATTCGCCGAGGTGGCGACCTCGGCGAGCGCCTGCGCATGCTCCGGCGACATCCCGCTCAGGCCCAGGGTGAGCCACACCGCGCCGACCAGCAGCGCCGCCAGCTGCGTGAGCGCCAGCGCGATCGCCATGCGCCGGGCCGCCGCCGGATCGCCGCCGCCGGGCAGGGCGCGGTTGAACACCAGTGCGAGACCCAGCCCGCCCGCCACCGCGGTGACGAAGAACTGCACCGGCAGCAGCGGCGTGTGCCACAGCGGGCGCGCGCGCACCAGCATCACCTCGACGCCGGTGTACAGCGCCACCAGCGCCGCGCCGATAAAGGCGAGCAGCGCCGCCGCGACCAGCGCTTTGCGGCTCTCGTGCCCGCCGTAGGCGAGCCGGCGCGCGAGGCCCCCGAGCCGACCGCCCTCGTCGGCGTGCCGCGCGAGCGTCGGCCGGAAGGCGAGCCACGCGTACAGGATCAGCCCCGTGAGATACACGGGGATGAAGAACGCTCCCCACGACATCCACGAACTCGGCGTGAAGTAGGCGTAGAAGTGCCAGAAGCGGCCCGGCTGGTGCAGGTCGGCGAGCAGCGCGACCGGCGCGGTCAGCCCGCACAGCAGCGCCGCGAGCAGCGCCAGGCGCGAGATCCCCTCCCAGCCGCGGCGGCGGAACACCAGCCCGGGCAGCGACACGAGATAGGCGCCGTAGGACAGGCCGATGAGGAAGAAGTACTGCACCGCCCAGGGCAGCCATGCGACTTCGCGTGCGACGTTGACGGTTTCGACGATATCCGGGGTCATGATCGTTCTCCTGTTCGTCTCACGCGTGCGCCTTGCGCGGCAGCCACAGCGTGCCCTGGCCCTCGACCTTGCCCTGGAAACGCTCGTCGAGCCCGATGTAGAACACGCGCGGCTCGGTGCCCTGCTCGGGTTTCAGCACCTTCACCTCGGCCTTGGCGGCGTCGAGGCGGCGGCGCAGCTCGCCCTGCGGGTCGTTAAGGTCACCGAAGATGCGCGCGCCGCCGACGCAGGTCTCGACGCAGGCCGGCAGCAGCCCCGCATCCACGCGGTGCGCACAGAAGGTGCATTTGTCGGCCGTGTTGGTCGCATGATTGATGAAGCGCGCGTCGTACGGGCAGACCTGCACGCAGTAGGCGCAGCCCACGCAGCGTGCGCCGTCGACGGCGACGATGCCGTCCTCGCGCTTGAAGGTCGCGCCGACCGGGCACACCGGGATGCACGGCGGCTCTTCGCAGTGGTTGCACAGGCGCGGCAGCATGTAGGTGCCGGCCGGCTGAGCGGCCGCATGCTCAGCCGCCTGGCCAACATCCGCCAGCTTCACGCTGTACGTCGACACCACGGTGCGGAAGCTGCCCTCGGGCAGCGCGTTTTCCTGGATGCACGCGACCGTGCAGGCCTGGCAGCCGATGCACTTGCGCACATCGACGAGCATCGCCCAGTGGTGCCGGCCGTGCGCCGCGAGCGCCGGCGCGGGCAGGGCGGCCGCCGCGGCGGTGAGCACGGGGATGCCGCGCAGGAAGGCGCGGCGGGAGGCCGACACTTCACGCGGATCTTGCTCTTTCATGACAACGCTCCAAGGGGTTGGGAGTCGATGCCACTCTAAGACCGCAGGGAAAGGACCGAAATTGGAGGGATCAGGAAGCGCGCTAGACGCTTTTCCCTATTGCCGCGGGGAAGATTCCCCAATTCCGTCCGGCAACATCATGCCGAACGGATAAAACAGCGCGCGGGCGGCCGCGCCCTGCCCACCTCGTGATACTCAGTTGAAATGGCGGATGGCGGCGTCGAGCTGCTCGGCCACCTGGCGCAGCTCGCCCGCGGCGCGCGCGACGTCGTCGGCCGCGCGCGCATTCGCTTCGGTCATGTTCGCGATGTCCTCCACGTGCTGCGCGATCGAGGTTCCGGCTGCGCTCTGCTCGCGCGTCGCCAGCGCGATGTCGCTCACCGTCTGCTGCGAGCGGATGGCGCCGTCGTGGATCGTCGCCAGCGCCGACGCCGCCCGGCGCGCGAGCTCCTCGCCATGTGCGACGCGGGCGTTGCCGTCATCCATGCGCTTCACCGCGCCGCCGATTTCTGCCTGGATGGCCACGATCAGGTCGGCGATCTGCGCCGTGGCGCCGGCCGTGCGCTCGGCCAGCTTGCGTACTTCGTCCGCGACCACCGAAAAACCGCGACCGTGGTCGCCCGCACGCGCCGCCTCGATCGCCGCATTGAGTGCGAGCAGGTTGGTCTGATCGGCAATCTCCTTGATCACCCCGACGATGCCGCCGATTTCCTGCGAACGCATCCCCAGGTTGCGCACCGCCTCGGCGCTGCGCCCCACATCCCGCGCGATCTCCGTCATCTCCTCGGCGGCCTGGCTCGCGACTTCGCCGCCCCGTCCCGCCTCCTCGCTCGCGGAATGGGAAATGGCCTCCGCGTCCTGGCTGCGCTCCGCGATGTGGTGGATGCTCACCGTGAGCTCTTCGACCGCACTGGCCGTGGCCGCCGACGCATCGGACTGGCGCCTCGCGCCATCCAGCGTCCGCTCCGCCGTCTGCGCCACAGCGAGTGCGCCGTCACGAACGATCACGACCGCATCGCGTACGCCGTGGATCACCGCCGCAAGCTGATCGGCCATGTGATTGAACGCGCGCGCGAGTTCGCCGATCTCGTCGGCGCGGCTGTAGCCGACGCGCACGGCGAGGTCGCCGGCGCCAAGCCGGTTCGCATCCTCGATGAATTCGTCTAACGGCGCGAGCCGGCGCGCGATCAGCAGGTAGAGCAGCACGCCGATCACGACCACCGCGCCCGTGCCCCCGAGCACGAGCCAGTTGCGCATGGTGCGTGCATCCGCCTGGAACTCCTCCAGATCGCTGCTCGCGGCGACCACCCAGTTCCAGTCGGCGAAACGCGTATAGGCCAGTCCGTGCTCGCCGCCGCCATCGGCGTACAGCACCGTCCCGGCATTGCGATCGAGCATCTCCGCAAACGCTGCGCGCCCGCTTGCGCCCTGATCCAGCACCGTGCTGCCCTCGTGCGCCGGGTGGAGCAGCACCTTGCCGCGATTCTGGCCCTCGGCCGCATCCACGAGCCAGAAATACCCGCGCTCACCGATCTTCAGCTTGCGCAGGTAATCCTTCATCGCCGCCAGCGGCGCGCCGTAGTCGAGGCCCACGTAGAGGATGGCAAAGACCTCGCCGCGGGCGTCGCGGACCGGGGTGTACTTGGTCATGAAGTCCTTGCCGAACAGCGTTGCGCGGCCGACATAGGGCTCGCCCTTCATCATCTTGGCGTAGGCCGGGTGGCTCTTGCCGAGGAAGGTGCCGACCGCGCGGCTGCCGTCCTCCTTCTTGACCGAGGTCGTCACCCGCACGAAGTCGTCGCCGAGACGGGCGAAGATCGTCGCATTGCCGCCCGTCATGCGATGAAAGTCGTCAACCTGCTGGAATGCCAGGTTCATGACGCGGCCCTCGGCGGTCAGCACGGGGGTCGCGACCGAGCCGATGTCAACGCTGCGGGCCGCGTCGATCTCCAGGCCCCGCGCAAACTGCGACTCGAACACATTGCCGAGCTGGTCAGCCGACTGTTTCAGCGTCCCGGAAAAGTTTTCCAGCTGCCGGACGATCATCTCCGTGCGCGTGGCGAGTTCGCCGAGATGACGTTCCTCGGTCGAACGCATCAGCTCGCGCGTCACGACGACGGTCAAGAGGCTCATCACGGCGGCGACGATCAGGAACGCTGCCGCCGCGAGCTCGAAGGGAATGCGCTTGCTCTGTGTCTTCATGTCGGGGAATGGTTCTCATTATGTGTTTTCGACCATTGTCGTCCCTCCCCGGCAAAACTTTAGCAACGCTAGGGAAGACCCTTACACACTCGAGCGCCGGATGCATTCACGGTTCCAGCGCCCCTCAGCGCCCTTCCAGCATCGCCATCAGGTTGGCGACGCGCGCTCGCCCCTCTTCCTTCGACACCGGTGCATTGGTCTTGCGGTCGCTCATCTTGATGTCGCCCCCCATCTCGGCGATGAAGCGCGACGGCTCGCAGGTGCGCGTCTCCTTGCCCGCCTTGCGCCGCTCGCACCACGTGATGTTGAGCGTGCGCTGCGCGCGCGTGATGCCCACGTACATCAGGCGCCGCTCCTCATCCACCTTGTCCTCGTCGATCGACGACTGGTGCGGCAGCAGGCCTTCCTCGACGCCGACCAGGAACACGTGCTTGAACTCCAGCCCCTTCGACGCGTGCAGCGTCGCCAGCTGCACCCCGTCGAACTCGGCGTCGTCCTTGTCCAGCATGGAGATCAGCGCGATCGTCTGGGTGAGCTCGATCAGGTTCTTGCCGTCCGCCTCGCCCTTGCGGCCCAGCCAGCCGACGAAGTCGCGCACGTTGCTCCACTTCGACTCCGCCTCGCGCGTGTCGAGGTGCTCGAACAGCCAC
>DASWVR010000065.1:0-18475 GCA_036401155.1 Piscinibacter sp.
CCCTTGCTCTCGTTGAACCACTTCACGGTACCGGTTTGAGTCGTCATGGACGATTCCTATCTTTCAAACAAAGTAATGCGCAGCACATGCTCCGCATGCAGAGACACTCAAGAAACGTTATTCGGGGATTTCCAACAGAACCGTTCCGGAACCGGAGCAGCAGAGCAGCAGATCACTCACAACTACAAGTCTTGGGCATACCTGTGGGGCGCACTATACCTCAGTTGGCTCCTCAGCGTGTGTGACGTGCGGCGCGTTCGGCGCGGCGGCGTGCGGCCATTTCGCGCCCCATCTCGCGGCGGTCGTTGACCGGCATGCGATTGCGCGCCTGCGGGTAGATGTAGGCTTCTTCGAGCGCGATGTGGTCGCGCACGAGCGCGGCGAAGATGGTGCAGCCCTCGCGCAGCACGTCGATGTCGTAGCCGTTGTAGCCTGCGGCCACCGACTGCACGTGGGGCGACAGCTCCAGCCAGTCCTCCTCGAGCCAGCTGTGGTCCTGCTGCAGGCGCAGCACCGCCTGCACGACCTCGGGGTCGCCGCTTCGCACCAGCGGCGGGAACACGTGGCGTTCCTCGTCTTCATGGTGCTCGCGCGCGGTGGTGGCGAAGAAGCGCACGATGTCGAGGGCGCTGGCGCGGGTGGCCGGGTCGATGCCTTGGGCCTCCAGCTGGGTCACCAGCCGCTCGAGTTCCTCGACTCGCTGCAGCATCTCGTGGTGGCAGGCGTCGAGCGTGTCGAAGCCATCGTGGGCGCGGCGGGCGTGGCTGCTCGACGGGTCGCTGGCGTGAGTCATCATTTGGGTCTCCGCTACGGCTTTGGCGATGGCTCAGCGTAGACCCGGTGCCCACCCCTCGCGTTGACATGGCGCAAGCCCACACGCAGCGGCACGGCGGCGCCTTGGTGCTACCGTGCCGGCGCCTCCTACGAGTCGCCACGAGAGACCCCCATGCAAGACGACCCTTCCCTTCGCGCCACCGCCGGCGGCGCTGGCCTGCGCCTGTCGGTGCTCGACCAGTCGGTGTCGCTCGCCGGGCGCGGCGAGGACGAAGCCATTCGCGACACGCTCGCGCTCGCGCAACACGCCGACACGCTCGGCTACCACCGCTTCTGGCTCAGCGAACACCACGGCCTGGCCACCATCGTCGGCAGCGCGCCCGAGATCCTGATGGCGGCGATCGCAGCGCGCACGCCTCGCATCCGCATCGGCAGCGCCGGCGTGATGCTGCCGCATTACTCGGCGCTGAAGGTGGCCGAGCAGTTCCGCGTGCTGGAGTCGCTGGCGCCTGGGCGCATCGACCTGGGCGTCGGCCGGGCGCCCGGCGGCGACATGCGCACGGCGCAGGCGCTGAACCCGAATGCGCACTTGGCGGCCGAGGCGTTCCCGCAGCAGGTGCGCGACCTGCAGGCCTGGACCTCGCTGCCGCGCCACCGCGGCATCACGGCGCACCCGCTGACGCCGCAATCGCCGGAGATCTGGGTGCTGGGCAGCTCCGACTACGGCGCGCAGCTGGCCGCGCAGTTCGGGCTGCCGTATGCCTTCGCCTACTTCTTCACCGACGGGCAGGGCGCCGAGCAGGCGATGGCGCTGTACCGCGACCTCTACCGGCCAAGCGAGCGCCACCCGCTGCCGCAGGCCACGCTGTGTGTCTGGGCGCTGGCGGCCGACAGCGAGGACGAGGCGCTGCACCACGCCCTGAGCCGCGAGCGCTGGCGCGTCGACCGCCAGCGCGGGGTGTTCGGTCCGCTGCAGTCGCCGGTCGACGTGGCCGCCCGCGGCTTCGACGCCGCCGATCGGCCGATCGTCGAGAGCATGCGCCGCAAGGCCTTCGTGGGCAGCGCGGCGCAGGTGGGCGCCAAGCTGCGCGCCCTCGCGGCAGCGTTCTCGCTCGACGAAATCGTCGTCAACACCTGGGCCCACGCCCCGGCGGTGCGGCGACACTCCTACGATCTGCTGGCGCGGGAGTTCGAGCTGACGTGAAACGCATCGACTTCGAACTGCGCGGCGAGTACATCACGCTCGACAACCTGCTCAAGGCCACGGGCCTCGCGGGCAGCGGCGGCGCGGCCAAGGCGATGGTGGCCGAGGGCGTCGTACAGGTCGACGGCCGCGACGAACTGCGCAAGACTTGCAAGATCCGCGTCGGCCAGGTGGTGAGCGTGCGCGGCGCCCGGATCCACGTGCGGGCCGCCGCGGGCGCAGACGAATGAGGTGAAGTGCGCCGGCGTGCCCGTCGCCCCGGCGAAAGCCGGGGTGCGGCGGCCGCACCACGCGTCATGGATCCCGGCTTTCGCCGGGATGACGCCACGGCGCGGCCAGGTCAGAACTTGTGGTTCACGCCGATCGAGAACAGGTCGGCGTTGGCCTTGGTGCCGAAGGGTTCGAAGCGGTAGCGTTCCCACTCGGCGCGCAGGCCCGTCTGCTTGGTGAAGTCGTACTGCACGCCGAGGCCGTACTTGGCATTGGTGCTGCTGTCGCTGTTGCCCAGGCTGGTCTTGGCCTTGCCATTGAACGCGCCCACGCGGCCGATCGCCGAGAAGCTGTCGGTGATCGGCACGGTGCCGACCAGGTCGACGAAGAGGCCGCGGCCCCTCACGCTGCCGGCGTCGCTGTCGGCCTTGCCGAGTTCGGCATAACCGAGTTCCACGCCGACGTTCGGCGTGATGCCGTAGCCGCCATAGATCTTGCCGCCGGTGTCGCTGCGATCGGTGGGCAGCCCGCCGATGTCGGGTCCCTTGTAGCGCGACTGGCCGAGCGAGCCGCCGACGTAAGGCCCCTGGGCCTGCGCCGCGAACGCGGCCAGCGCGGCCGCCGAGATGAGTGCTTTGGCGATGACTTTCATTTTGGGTACTCCTTTTTTGGATGGATGCCGTTGGCGTGGACGCCGCCGACACCCCTTACCTTGCCGGCGCGCGGCGGCGAAGTCGCCCACGGATGGTGTCTCGATGTCCCAGCAGGTAACCCAAGGTCACAGCGGTTGCGCGGGGGGTGCATGGGGGAACTGCGGCGGCTCGACGCGTTCGAAGGCGCCGGCGTTGCGTGGGCACTGGCACTGATGCGCAGGCGCCACAAGCCCTGCGCGCGCCAGGGTGTGCGTCAGAACAGGCGGGCGAGCTCGGGCTGCAGCTGCTGCACGGCTGCCGAGGCGGCAGCGTCGTCGCGCAGGAAATCGAAGTCGGCGAAGTCGAAGCCCGGCCCGACGGTGGCGGCCACATAGGCGTAGTCGCCCAGCGGCTCCGACGCCTGCCACCAATGCGCCGGCACGACATGCCTGGGCAGGTGCCGGCGATCCACCGGCCCGAGGGTCACCTGTTCGATGCGGTCGAGCGCGGGCGGCATCAGCCACAGGCGCAAGACGCCGCCTTCGAGCAGATGCCACACCTCGTCCGATGCGACACGATGCCAGGCGCTGAACTCCCCGGCAGCGAGCAGGAAGTCGATCGTCGTGATGGCGCTGCGCGGGCCGCGCCCGTCGGCGGGCTGCACCTCGTGAGGCGAGCGGAACACTTCGCGGTAGTGGCCGCCTTCGGGATGAGGCTCCAACTGCAGGGTCGCCACCAGCTCGGCGGCGCGCGGGCACAAGCGGGTGTCCATGTCGCGCGGGTTCTCTTGCTCTACTTGGTGCGTTTGCGCCTGGCGCGTGCGGAGGTCGGAGGTGCCACCGGTGGCGCAAGCGGCACGTCTTTCTTGAAGTCGCCGAGCTTCGACTTCAGCGGGCAGATCGAAAACGCAGGGCACTTCTTGCAGCCCACGGCAATCGCGATCGGGCAGATGGTCATTGGAGTTTCCTTCGGGGGCGCCAGCAAGCATACGCCTGACGCGATTCGGCGCTGGCATGATCGCACCATGACCGCGCCCCTGACTCCTCCCTTCATCGATCCCGCGCAGCTCGCAGACACGCTGCGCCGCAGCGGCCACGCGGCGCTCAGCCCGCCCGGCTTGAGCCAGTTGGTCGACGCCGATCCACAGGCCTTGATGGCCTTGCGCCCCAGCTGGAACGAGCTGCCGCCCGACGCCTACCTGCGCGATGGCGGGCGCTACCGGCGGCGCCGCCATTCCTGCTTCGTCGTCGAGGGCGGCGTGGTCGTGCAGGCGCCGCACCGCGCGCACTGGCAACCGGTGGAGTACAACGCCTTGCACGGCGGGCTCGAACGCTGGTTCGAAGCGATCGACCCGGCGCTCGTGGCGCAGCCGGTGTGGGAGCAACTGCTGAGCCGGTTCGCCGGCGTGTGCTCGGCGCTCAAGGGCGCGCAGCCCTGGTACGTCGAGGCGCACCAGTTCCGCATCGATACCGCCGACGGCATCGGCCGCCCGACGCCCGAAGGCGCGCACCGCGACGGCGTCGACTTCGTGGTCGTCGCACTGGTCGACCGTGTGGCCGTCAAGGGCGGCGAGACGCGCATCTTCGATGCCGCGGGGCCGAGCGGCATCCGCTTCACGATGAGCGAACCGTGGACGACGCTGATGCTCGACGACGAACGCGTCATCCACGAGACGACGCCGATCCAGCCCATCGATGCGGCCGCGCCCGGCGGGCACCGCGACACGCTGGTGCTGACGTTTCGCGCCGGGGGATTCCAGGGGCCGGCGGCGGGCTGACGCCTCGGCTGCTACCTGTCGGCCTTCAACAGCGTCTGCTGCAGGAACAGGATCGTCGAGTAGAAGTGGAAGTCGGCGTTTTCCTTGCGCGCGAAGCCGTGCCCTTCGTTCTCGGCGCGCAGGTACCACACGGGCGTGTTGTTCTCGCGCGCCCTGGCGACGATCTGCTCGGCCTCGGTGTAGGGCACGCGCGGGTCGTTCTTGCCCTGCACGACGAACAACGGCTTGGTGATGCGGTGGGCGTTGGTCAATGGCGAGATCTTGTGCAGGAAATCGCGCATCGCGGGGTCGCGTTCGTCGCCGTATTCGACCCGCCGCAGATCGCGCCGGTAGCTCTCGGTGTTCTGCAGGAAGGTCACGAAGTTGGAGATTCCAACGATGTCGATCGCGCCGGCGATGCGGTCGGCATAGTGCGTCGCCACCGCCAGGCTCATGTAGCCGCCGTAGCTGCCGCCGCTGACGACGACGCGGCTCGCATCGAGCTGCGGCTGGGTGGCGATCCAGTCGAGCAGGGCGCCGATGTCGCGCACCGAGTCTTCGCGCTTGGTGCCGTTGTCGAGCGCGACGAAGGTCTTGCCGTAGCCCGAGGAGCCGCGCACGTTGGGCTCGATGGTGGCGATGCCCAGCTCGTTGATCATGTAGTTGTAGCGGCCCATGAAGCCCATCTTGGCCTGCGCCTCGGGCCCGCCGTGGATCAGGATCAGCACCGGGCGGCGCCCGGTGAATCGCGCGGGCGGCAGGTTCAGCAGGCCTGAGATCGTGCGGCCGTCGAAGTTGCGCCAGCGCACGATGATCTGGTCGTCGAAGCTCGCCATGTCGACGCCGGGCGGCGCGTAGGCGCGCGTCCATTGCTCGACCTGGCCGCTGCCCGGATTCAGCGTGAAGATCTGGTTCGGCCCTTTGGCGCTGTTGAGCGAGAAGGCGAGGTCGCCCAGCTTGCGGTGGAAGCCGGTGGCCGTCACGCTGCCCGGCGGCAGCTGCGGCGGCGGCAGCTCTTTCAGGCTGCGGCCGTCGAACAGCCGCAACTCGTCGCGGCCGTCGACGTTGGCGCGCGCGGCGATCAGCTTGCCGTCCTCGGTGATGGCGCCGGCGTCCACGTCCCACGGGATGTGGCGCGTGATCGGCGTCATGCGCCGGTTCGCGAAGCGGTAGAACATCAGCTCGCGGAACTCGCCGTCGCGGTCGCTCAGCACGAACAGGCCCGAGTTGTCGCGCTTGAATGGCCCGACGAGATGGACGCCGCGCTGATTGCTGCCCGGCGCCGGCAGCACCTGGCGCAGCTTGCCGTTGGCGAGATTGAGCAGCCACACCTGCGACTCGGTGGCCGAGATGTAGCGGCTGAGCGCGACCTGCCTGTCGTCCCAGGAGACGCCGCCCACGCCCCAGCCGGTGCCGGGCAGTTCGACGAGCTTGCGCCGGCCCGCCGGCCTGGCCGGGTCCATCAGGCTCAGGGTCTGCGTGACCTTCGCGCGGGTGCCGCCTTGCGCGGTGCGATCCAGCGGCACCGACGAATAGAGCAGCCGGCTGCTCTTGTGCAGCCAGGCTTCCATGCCGTGGCGTTCGCTCGGTTCGGTCAGCAGCGCGACGGCCTGTGTCTGCAGGTCGAGCCGGTACAGCTGGCTCGCCTCGTTGCCGCCGGTGCTGCGCTCGAACACGATGTACTTGCCTTCCTGCGGCTCGTAGCTGCCGACCGTCACCGGATCGGCGAAGTCGGTCAGCGGCTGCAAGGCGCCCATCGGCGTGTCCAGCCGGAACAGCTGCACGGTGTTGGCGCCCGCCTGGCGGTGCGCCACCAGCATCTCGCGCCGCGTCGGATGCCAGTCGACGAAGCCGTGGCCGCGGAAATCGGTGTACTTCGCCACTTCGCTCACGAGGCTCTGCGGAACCGGCGGAATGCCCTGGACCAGGAGGTTGGGGTTGGGCTCGAGCACCGCGGGCGCGGCGGCCGTGTCGGCGCCAGGCGACCCCGGTGCGGCGGCAGGGTCGACGGTCGGCAGCAGGGCGCAGGCGGCGAGCAACGCGGCGAGTGCGAGACAGGCAAGGAGCTTCATGGGCGGCGGTCTTCCTGCGTGGGCTGAAGCGCGCGATTGTGCCCCGCCTCGGCTTCGTCGCCTTGCTGTGCAGTTCGCTCCTCGCCGGCTGCAGTTCATCGCAAGCGGCTCGCGCACGACGGCGCGCCTGCCGATACTGGCTCCATCGACGAACACAGCCCGCCATTCAAGGAGCCGCCATGAACACCATCACGACCACCCGCCTGACCCACACCGTGATGATCGCCGCCGCCGTGGCCGCCATGTTCATGACCGCCACCGTCCACGCCGCACCGGCCGAGACGACGCCGGTGGTCACGCTGCCTCGCGTGACGGTGATCGGCAAGCGCGCGCCGGCAGCGCCGGCGGCGGACCTGGTCGTGCTGCCGCGCGTGACGGTGACCGGCCGGCAAGCCGACCGCGACACGCAGCAGGCGCGCCGCGATGCCACGCCCCTGCCGCGCGTCGTGCTGGTGGCACAACGCTGAGCGGCAGCGGGCGATGTCGAACTACGGCCGGCGATCGCGGCTGGTGCCGCTGCCGGAGCGCACGTCCTTGGACTTGTCGTGCGCGTCGCGCTCGGCCTGCCGAACCCGGCTGGAGGCTTCGTCGGCCTGGGCCTCGCCGCCCAGTTCGTCCATCTCTTCGCTTTCCACCGCAGCGTCGCGGCGCTCGTTGATCGGCTTTCCGGGACCCGAGGGGCGATTGGCATTGGGCATGGCGTGATCCTTTGCGGCCCGGACGCGGGCCGTCCCACCCCTGCCGGCAACCGTCGTGCCTTGGCGCGTGCTCAAGCCTCGCGCACGTCGGCAATCGGGTTGGTGCCGAAATCGGGCCTGCGCAGAAATGCCAGCACACGGGCGGCGGCGTCGTGCGGCGAGCTGAGCTGGCCGCTGGCCTGCAGTTGCACGAAATTCCCCTGGTCTGGAAAGCCTGCACGGTCGGCGGCGCGCAATTGCACTTGCATGTCGGTATCGATGACCCCGGGCGCGAGCGACACGATGCGTGTGCCCGAGTCGCGGTGTGCTTCGTCGAGCGCCGCGGCGCGAGAGAAGTGGTCCATGCCGGCCTTGGCGGCGCAGTACGGCGCGGCGCCCGCCATCGCGCGGCGGCCGAGCCCCGACGAGATGTTCAGGATCTTGAGGCGGCGCTGCGACTGCGCCCGCCAGCCGCGCGTCGCACGCAGGAAAGACGCGCTCAGCAGCATCGCGGCCTCCAGGCCCACGCGCAGCGCCGACGACAGCTCGGCGTTGCTGCACCCGTCGAGCGGCCCGGCCCGCGTGATGACGCCGGCGTTGTTGATCAGCACCGCCTCGTCGAAGCGCGAGGGGTCGAAGCGGCGCAGCCAGGCGTCGAGTTCGTCGGCGACGGGCACCGGCTGCGCGAGGTCGCGCGGCCACTGCTCGAAGCTTGCCTGCAGCCGCGCCGCCTCGGCTTCGAGGTCGGCGTTGGTGGAACGCGAAATGCCCAGCAGCACATGCGCGGGCTGCAGCAACTGCGCGGCGATCGCGGCGCCCATGCCGCGCGACGCGCCGGTGACGATGTAAAGCGATTGGTTGTTCATGCGTGGCCTCCGAGCTGTGGTGTCAAGTATGCGTTGGGCATTGACGCTCGTGTGCGAACGCGGCACACTTCGCCCTCTCGCGCGGCAGCACCTGCCGCACACCTCAACCCCAGACTGAAGGAGACGTGAGATGTCCAAGCAAACCATTGCTCCTGTGTCGGCCGCCTGACGGCAGGGTTCGCGAGCTTTCTCCCTCCGAGCATCTTTTCTGCGCGACTTGCGCTGGCCACCGTGACCGTTGCGTCACGCGTGTCCTGAATCCCGCCTTCCGACGCCACGTGCCCGCCTGAACAGGCCCGGCCGACCCCCATTCGCCTTTCACGCCACCGCGTGCCTCGCATGCGGCGTCGCGCCGCGCCTTGGCGCCGGCGCATCACACCGGATTGATTCAAGACACCATGATCGACATCGACTTCGAACACCTGCGCTGCATGGGCCTCACCCCGGCCATGGCGCAGCACCTGGCCCTGCATGAAGCGCCCGAGGGCGGGCCGCATGCGCTGATGCGCATCACCGAAGTGCACCGCGAAACGCTGCGGCTGCACAATGGGCACGCCGAGGTCTCGGCGCGGCCCATGCCGCGTGTCACGCGCGGCCTGGACGAACTGGACACCGCGCTCGCCGTGGGCGACTGGGTGCTCGCCGCGCGCGACGAACACGGCGACTGGTGGGTGCACCTGCAAGTGCCCCCGCTCACGCACATCGCGCGGCGCGACGCCGACGGCAGCCGCCACCCGGTGGTCAGCAACGTCGACACCGCGCTGCTCGTGATGGGCCTGGACGACGACTACAACCTTCGGCGGCTCGAACGCTATCTCGCGCTGGTGCAGGGCAGCGGCGTGCAGGCCGTGATCGTGCTGACCAAGGTGGACGTCGCCGCGCCGACGCCCGAGCTGCTCGCGCCGCGCCTGCAGGAGCTGCGCGAACGCTTGGGCCAAAGCGTCGACATCATCGCCGTCAACGGCACGCACCCGACGGCCGCGCATGCGCTCGCGCCCTACCTGAACGCCGGGCAGACGGTGGTGCTGATGGGCTCGTCGGGCGCGGGCAAGAGCACGCTGACCAACACGCTGGCCGGCGTGGCGCTGCAGGACACCGGCGAGGTGCGCGAGCATGACGGCCGCGGCAAGCACACGACGACCTCGCGCTCGCTGCACCGTCTCCCCGGCGGCGCCTGCGTCATCGACACGCCGGGGCTGCGCGCACTGCGACCGGACGTCGACGAGGCGACGCTCGCGTGGCTCTTCGACGACATCGGGCGGCTCGCGCTGCAGTGCCGGTTTCGCGATTGCCGGCATGAGCAGGAGCCCGGCTGCGCGGTGCGCGAGGGCGTCGGCGGCGACCGGCTGCGCAACTACCACAAGCTGATGCGCGAGGCGCGCCGCGACACGATGACGGTGCTCGAGCGCCAGCAGCAGATGTCGGTGTGGCGCGCGCGCGGCAAGGCGGCGCGCGCGTGGATGAAGGTCAAGCGTGGGGAAGCCTGAGGGCGTGTGCGGCCACGGGACCAGGCCGCTCGTTCACTGCTCGGAGCAAGGCCCGCCCTTGTCGAACACGATGCGCCACACCCCCGGCGCTTCCAGCCGCCAGATCGAGGTGAAGCGGCCGACGCATTTGCCGGCCGGATCGAGCACCGGTCCGGTGCTCAGCGCCAGCGTGCCCGAGTCGAGCGCTTCGACACGGTCGGGCTGCCACGAGAAGGGCGCCGCGGGCTTCTCGTAGAAGCGCTTCCAGAAGGCCAGCACGGCTGCCTTGCCACGCAGCGGCTCGGGCCCCGAGAAGAAGATGGTCTCCTCGGACAAGAAGCTGCCGAAGCCGGCCAGGTCGCGATCGGCCATCGTCTTGGCAAAGGCGCGTTCGGTGTCGGCGACCTGCCGCTCGATCGCGGCGCGGTCGGCGGGCTGCGGCGCCGGCGCGCTTGCGCAGCCCCCGCCCAGGGTGGCGGCGAACATCCAGCAGAGCAAGGCGATTCGCATGGGTCTCCTCTTCAGCCGCGCAGGCGCGGCGCAGCAGGGGTCTCGAAAGCCTCGCCGGTGGCGAAGAACTGGCCGCCGGCGACGTAGTGGATGGTGCGCAGCGCCGGGTCCGGCGCCGGATCGGTGATCCAGCGGCCGTCGGCGAACACACGCGTGTCGGCCCAGGCGGCGACCACCTCGCCGATGAAGAGATCGTAGCGTTGCTGGTTGTGCGCTTCGTCGAGCACGCGGCATTCGAGCCAGGCGACGCAGCCTTCGAGCAGCGGCAGGTCGAGCACGCCGCCGGCGAAGCTCTGCAGGCCGAAGGCGGCGAACTTGTCCTCGTCCGCCGGCAGGTCGCGGCCCGACGCGCTGCCGACCGCCAGCGTCGCGGCGGCCTGGGCGCGGCAGGGCACGTTGAGGGCAAACGAGCCCGACGCCTCGACCAGGCCGCGCGTGTAGGTGCTCTTGTCGATGACGACCGCCACCTTGGGCGGCGCAAAGTCGAGCGCCATCGACCACGACGCCGCCATGAGGTTGCGCCGGCCGGCGTGCGCGGAGCTGACGAGCACCGTCGGGCCGTGGTTGAGCAGGCGGTAGGCACGGGGCAGTTCGACGGCGCGGCGCATGGGCTGGCGAGTGTACGCAGAAGCAACGGCAACCCCCCCGCCCACGGCTCCCGCCGTATGCTCGCAGGACGATGCAGACGGACCCCTCCGCCGGTACATCGCCGGCGCGGCTTTTCATCGGCCTGTGGCCCGACGAGGGCGTGCGCGAGGCCTTGATTGCCTGCGCCGAGCGCTGGACCTGGCCGCCCGGCGCGCGTCGCGTGCCGCGCAACAAGCTGCACCTGACCCTGTTCTTCCTCGGTGCGGTGCCGCGCGAGCGAGTGGCTGTGCTGGAGCAGGCGCTCGCGGTCCCGGTGAACGGCTTCGAGCTTCACCTGCAGCACGCCGAGGTCTGGCCCAGCGAGGTGGCCGTGCTGCGGCCGCTCGCCGTGCCGCCCGGGCTCCAGTCGCTGCACGGCCGACTGCATGAGGCATTGGCGGAGATCGGAATGGCGCCGCCGCGCGAACGCTGGCAGCCGCATCTCACGTTGGCGCGCAAGGCCCGCTGGGCCGTGCCCTGCGACGCGAAGCCGCCGGTTCGCTGGTCCGTGCGCGGCCACGCGCTGATCGAATCGACGCCCAGCTCGGCCTACCGCGTGCTGCGCGAGTACGCGTGAACGGGCAGGCTCTCAGAACGGCGGGTCGCTGCGCAGCCGAAGCGGCGATCCGCTGCCCGGGTGAACCAGCTGCAACGAGCAGGCATGCAGCAGCAGGCGCGGTGCGGCGTCGTCTGCGCGGCCATACAGCGTGTCGCCGACGATCGGGTGGCCGAGCGCCATCAGGTGCACGCGCAACTGGTGGGCGCGGCCGGTGACCGGCTGCAGTTCCAGCCGCGAGGTGTTGCCGGCGGCGTCGTGGGTCAGCACGCGGTAGTGCGTCACCGAGGGCTTGCCGTGAGCGGCGTCGACCTTCTGGCGAGGCCGCTGCGGCCAGTCGGCGATCAGCGGCAGTTCGATGCTTCCACACGCCGATTCCAGCCGGCCGTGCACGACCGCCACATAGCGCTTGTCGACCTCGCGCTGCGCGAAGGCGATGCTCAGGCGGCGCTGCACGGCGGCGCCGCGTGCAAACAGCAGCAGGCCGGAGGTGGCCATGTCGAGCCGATGCACGATCAGCGCGTCGGCCACCAGGGCGGCCACGCGTGCGGCAGCGCAATCCTGCTCGCCGCGGCCGGGCACGGAGAGCAGCCCGGCCGGCTTGTCGACGGCGACGATGTGCTCGTCGACGTGGAGCAGCGCGAGGCTCAAAAGCGATCCACGAGCCCGGACTGCAGTGCAGTCTCGGGGTTGGACCCGGCGTCGCGCACGCGCTGCACGGCCTCCGAGGTGCTCAGGCCCAGGCGCTTGAGCAGGCAGGCGGCGACCGTGCCGGTGCGGCCGATGCCGGCAGCGCAATGCATGAAGACCTTGTCGCCGGCGCAGAGGCTGCCGGCGATCTGCTCGATGCCGGCACGAAAGGCGGCCGGGTCGCGCGGCAGCCCGTAGTTCTGCATCGGCAGGTTGATGAAGCGGAAGTCGAGCGAGCCTTCGGCCACCGCCTGCCAATACGCGGGCGACAGCGACGCGAGTTCGTCCTGCGGCGTGAGGCAGACGACCAGGTCGAGCCGATGCCTGCGCGCCTCGGCAAGGAACACCGGCCAGCGCTCGAAGCGCCCGGGCATCGGCCCCAGCCAGAGCCGGCCGGGGCAGGAATCGGTCAAGGCAAGGGTGCGCCAGCTCATCGCCGCATGTTGCCACCTTGCGCGCGCACGTGCGTCGGCCAGCGAACGACAGGGCTTCTCCATGCCTCACACCGGTTCGAGGCGGCGATGCGGCAGCGGCGGAAGCTCGGCCGCGATCGGGTCGCCGGGATAGACGTCGCCCCCGGCGATCACCACCGCCATCACGCCGGCCTTGCGCACCAGCCGCCCGTCGGCGTCGCGGTCGAGCAGGGCTTTCATCAGGCCGGGCTTGAACCGGTCGAGCTGCACGCAGGGATTGCGCAGGCCGGTCACTTCGACCACGGCATGCTCGCCCAGGCGCAGCCGCGTGCCCGCAGGCAAGGCGAGCAGCTCGATGCCCTGCGTGGTCACGTTCTCGCCGAGCTGGCCGGCGCCGACCGTGAAGCCGGCGGCGCGCAGTTCGTCGAACAACTCGCCATGCAGAAGGTGGAGCTGGCGCAGGTTGGGCTGCGACGCGTCACGTGCGGCGCGCGAGCGGTGCTGGACCGTGCGCCCGAGGTGCGCATCGCCTTCCACGCCGAGACCGGCGAGCAGCCGGATGCCGAGCTCGCTGGCCTTGCTGAAGCCGTGGATGGCATTGCGGCTCACCGCGGCGACCCTGCTCATCCGGCCAGTCCCAGGCGGCGGCGCACCGCGTCGCTGCGCAGTTCGCGCAGCGCGTCGCAGGCGATCCAGCGTGCCGACCGCGCGTCGAGCCGTTGCAGGCGTTCGGCACAGCCGATCGCGGCGGCGTTGAGCGCGGCATTGCGCTTGCCGATGCCTCGCAGCGCCCAGTTGACGGCCTTCTTGACGAAGTTGCGCTCGTCGGCGGCTGCCGCTTCGATCAAGCGCAGCGCGTCGACGAAGCGCGCATCCGGCGCGGCCTTGTCGTGCACGGCGAGCACCGCGAGCAAGGAGAAGCCGGCTCGACGCACGAACTCGTCGCGCTGGCCCGCCCACGCCGCCACCTTGTCCCAGGCGAGCGGCGAAGCGGCAAAGGCGTTCAGGCAGGCGCCGTCGCAGACGTCCCAGGAGCGCATGCTCCGGGCCCAGGCATCCATCTCGCCCGAGCCGAAGCGCTGCGGCTCGGCCACCAGCCCCGCGAGGATCTGCGCGTCGGGAATGCCCGTGTCCCACAAGGCCAGCGCGAGCGCATGGTCGCGGCCGAGCTGCCTGCCGATGCGGCGCAGCGCGGGCACGGAGACGCCTAACCGCCGATCCACGGCCATGCCGTAGCGCGCCATGCCGTCGAGTTCGGCGGGGCGGGCATGCTCGTTCAGCAATCGCAGGGCGTCGGCCAGCGTCGGCATGGCGCGCATCATGCCCCGGCTCGGCGCCGGGTGCATCCGTTCGGCCCTGCAGGACCCGCGGGCACAGCTGCGTGGGCATGCCGGCCGGCTACAGTCATGCCTGCCGAACGTCCGCCTTTCCATCGCTGCAAGCCTTGCCAATCGAATGCAGGGCTGTTTCCGGAGACATCCATGCTTGCCGACATCCTCATTGCCCTGGTGGCCTTGCTGCACCTGTACTTCCTCGTGCTCGAGATGTTCCTCTGGGACAAGCCGTTCGGCCGCCGCACCTTCGGCCTGACGGCCGAGTTCGCCACGGCGTCGAAGACGCTCGCGGCCAATCAGGGGCTCTACAACGGCTTTCTCGCCGCCGGCCTGCTGTGGGGCCTCAGCCTCGGACCGGCGGGCGGCTCGGTGAAGGTGTTCTTTCTCGCCTGCGTCGTGGTCGCCGGCGTCTACGGCGCGATGACGGTCAACCGCAAGATCTTCTTCGTGCAGGCCGTGCCGGCCTTGGCCGCGCTGGCTGCGCTCTATCTGCTCTAGATCGCGACCATCCCGCCGTCGACCGCCATCGGGTGGCCGGTCACGAAACTCGCCGCGTCGGAGGCGAGCCACAACACGGCGTTCGCCACCTCCTGCGGTTCGCCCACGCGCTTGAGCAGATGCGCGCGCTCCACCCGCGGGCGCCGCCGCGGATCGGCGGCGAAGGCGCGCTCCATCATCGGCGTGTCGATCACGCCCGGGCACACCGCATTGACGCGGATCCTGTGTCGCCCGTACTCGGCCGCCGCCGCCTTGGTGAGCCCGACCACACCGTGTTTGCTCGCGCAGTAGGCCGGCATGAACGGCGCACCGACCAGCCCCGCCACCGACGCGGTGTTGACGATCGCGCCGCCGTCGCCCTGTTTCATCATCTGGGCGATCTCGTGCTTCATGCACAGCCACACGCCTTTCAGGTTGACATCGACGACGCGGTCGAAGGTGGCCTCGTCGCAGTCGGCCGTGGCGCGGTTCTCCAGCTCGATGCCCGCGTTGTTGAACGCCACGTCGAGGCGGCCGAAGCGGCTCACCGCCAGCGCCACCATGCGCTCGACGTCGGCCGCCTTCGCGACGTCGGTCCGGGCGAATGCGGCCCGGCCGCCGCTGCGCTCGATCTCGCCGGCGAGGTCGCGGCCGGCCGCTTCGTCGCGATCGGCCAGCACAAGCGCGGCACCTGCCGCTGCGAACGCGAGCGAGGCAACGCGGCCGATGCCTCCGGCGGCGCCCGTGACGATGACCACTTTTCCTTCGAACGAATGCGACATGAACGCTCCTGCAGCAAGACGCCGTAGTGTCGGCAGGCCGGCGGCATCGCGGCTGTCCGCTTTGCGACAGGCGGGGTCGATTCCCGCCTCGATTCGAATGCCGCCGCCCGCATCGGCAGCGTCACCGCGGATCGAGGCAGAGCAGGGCGAAGCTGAGCAGCCAGTGGGTCGCCGCGAAGTCGCCTTCGGCGATGTGGGGTGATGCGGCGTTCCAGTGCGCCACGGCGGCGGTCTCGAACGACGCGGCGCGACTCGCCGGCAACGCCCGCGCGAGCGCCGCCAGGCACCAGGCCCGCGAGAGGTTGAGGCCGTCGAGGTGCACGAGTTGCGGATCGACACGGTCGCTCACGACGGCGGGCGCGAGCCAGCGCGACACCGACGAGGGTTCGAACTCGCTCCACCAGGCCGCGAAGCCGTCGCCGAGCAGTCGCCGCATCAGCAAGGCTTCGCACAGGCCGGGCGACAGGAAGTCCGACCCGCCCGGCTCGTAGTCGGCGGGGTAGCGGCGATCGCCGGCGAACCAGCGGCGCGCCTGGGTGTCGATGGCATGGCGCATGGCGGCGTCGCCGCGCGCCTCGGCCCAGTCGAGCGCGAAGAGCATCGCAAAGGCCGAGTTCGCATGCGTGCCGGCGCGCACCGGGTAGTGGCTGCGGCCGAAGAAGCCGGCGAGCCGCGCCGCCGTCTCCTCGGCGAAGGGCCGCAAGGCGTCGGCCCAGCGCGGCGCCCCGCGCCATGCGGGCTGCGCTTGCGCCTGCCGGTCGAGTTCGATCTGCAACTTCATCAGCCAGGCCCAGCCGTAGGGCCGCTCGAAGCTCGCGCGGCCCGGCTCGGCGGCGTAGGCGCGCTCGCGCGCGACCAGCGGCTCGCTGAAGTGCGCGTCGAAATGCGCCTCGATGCGCTCGCCCAAGGGACCGAGCGGTGCCGCGCTGGCGAGGCGCAGCAGCGACCAGTGCATGTGCACGCTCGAATGCCAGTCGTAGCAGCCGTCGAACACCGGGTGGACCTCGCGCGGCAACGGCTGGTCCTGCTCATGCAGGATCATGTGGTCGAGCTTGTGCGGATAGGCGCGCTGCAGCACCTCGAGCGCGCATGCGGCGAGCCGGGGTGCCTGGGTCTGGACGAAGGGCAGCGGGTCGAAGCGCGGCGCCGTCATGCCGTGGTCGTCAGTCGAGCGGCTTCAAGCCGGCGAGCAGCGTCGGGATCAGCTCGCTCACGGTCGGGTGGATGTGCATGCAGCGCTGGATCACCGAGCAGGGCGCGCCCGCGGCCATCACGTCGAGCAGCGAGTGCACGATCTCGTCGCCTTCGATGCACAGCAGCGCGGCGCCGAGGATCTGCTTGGTCTGCGCGTCGACCAGCACCTTCATGAAGCCTTGCGTCTCGCCGCGTTCGCGGGCGCGGCCCACGCGGGTCATCGGCATCGTCGCGACCAGCGCCGGCCGCCCCGTGGCGCGCACCTGCGATTCGTTCATGCCGATGCGCCCGAGCGGCGGATCGGTGAACAGCGCGTAGGCGGGGATGCGATCGCTGACGCGCCGCGATTCGCCGTCGAGCAGGTTGGCGGCGACGATCTCGTGGTCGTTGTAGCTGGTGTGCGTGAAGGCGCCGCGGCCGTTGGCGTCGCCCAGCGCCCAGACACCCTCGACGCTGGTTCGCAGCTGTTCGTCGACCACGATGTGGCCGCGCGCATCGACCTCGATGCCGGCGCGCGCGAGGCCGAGATCGTCGGTGTTCGGCTGGCGGCCGACGGCGACGAGCAGGTGGCTGCCGCTCACCAGATGCGGCTGCTCGCGCACGTTCGCCGACACGCGAATCGGCCCTTCGTCGATGCTCGACACGGCCAGATCGCGTGCGCCGAGCAGGAACTGCACACCCTCGCGCTGCAGGATCGCCTGCACCTCGGCCGACACCTCGGGGTCCTCGCGGGCGATGATGCTGTCGCCGTGTTCGATCACCGTCACCTGCGAGCCGAAGCGCACGAACATCTGCGCGAACTCGAGGCCGACGTAGCTGCCGCCGACGACGATCAGATGCTCGGGGAGCACGTCGAGCGCCATCATCGAAGTGTTGGTGAGGAAGGGCACCTGGTCGAGGCCGGGCCAGTCGGGCACGGTCGCCCGGCCGCCCGTGTTGATGAAGATCTTCGGGGCCTCGAGCCGCCTGCCGCTCAACTCGACCGCATGCGGACCGACGAAGCGCGCGTGGCCCCAGACGACGCTCAGGTTGGGCGTGCCTTCAAGCCACTTCCGCAGGTTCGCGAGCGACTCGGCGACGACCGCGTCCTTGCGCGCCTTGACGGCCTTCATGTCGACACGCACGGGCGCGCCGATCACCACGCCGAAGTCGGCCGCGCGGCGCGCCATGTGGGCCGCGCGGGCGCTCGCCACCATCGTCTTGGTGGGAATGCAACCGTCGTTGACGCAGGTGCCGCCGTAGTGTTCGCGTTCGATGAGCGCGGTGCGCAGGCCCGACCGGGCCAGCCGCACGGCGAGCGGCGGGCCGGCCTGGCCGGCGCCGATGACGATGGCGTCGAACCGCTGGGTCATCGACGTGTTCCCGGCGCGGTCAGGCGACGATCCTGAGGCCGGGCGCGCCGGCGTCGACGCGCCCGATCACGGCGGCCTGCGCGAAGCCCTGGCTCGCAAAGATGCGCAACACCTCGTCGACCGTGTCGGCCGCACAGCTGACGAGCAGGCCGCCGGAGGTCTGCGGATCGGTCGCGAGGTCCTGCACGACCTTGGGCAGGCCGGCGTCGAGCTGCACCTCGGCGCCGTAGCCGGCCCAATTGCGCCCCGACGCGCCGGTGACGAAACCGTCGGCGGCCATCGCGGCCACGCCCTCGAGCAGCGGCACGCGGCTCCACTCGATGGTCGCGGCGAGCTGGGCTCCACGTGCCAGTTCCAGGGTGTGGCCGGCAAGGCCGAAGCCGGTGATGTCGGTGATGGCATGCACGCCGGGCAGGTCGGCGAACTGCGCGCCGGGCTTGTTGAGCATGGTCGTGTTCTTGATCAGCTGCGCGTAGCCGGCATCGCCGAGCTTGCCCTTCTTGAGCGCCGCCGACAGCACGCCCACGCCGAGCGGCTTGCCCAACACCAGCAGGTCGCCGGGCTTCGCGTCGGCGTTGCGCCGCACTTTCTTCGGGTGCACCAGGCCCAGCACGACCAGGCCGTAGATCGGCTCCACCGAATCGATGGTGTGGCCGCCGGCGATCGGAATGCCGGCCTCCTGGCACACCGCCTGGCCGCCGCGGATGATCTCGCCGATCACCTCCACCGGCAGTTGGTTGATCGGCATCGCCACCAGCGCGAGCGCCATGATCGGCGTGCCGCCCATCGCGTAGACGTCGCTGATCGCGTTCGTGGCGGCGATGCGGCCGAAGTCGAAGGGGTCGTCGACGATCGGCATGAAGAAGTCGGTCGTCGCGATCAG
>DASWVR010000066.1:0-2326 GCA_036401155.1 Piscinibacter sp.
CGGCTTCTACGTGATCCTGGTCTACATGCCGACCTTCGCAACCAAGCAGCTCGGCATGGTGCTGTCGGATGCCTTCACCGCGCAGGTCATCGCGGTCGCGCTGATGACGATCCTGATGCCGGTGTTTGGCGCGCTGTCCGACCGCGTCGGCCGCAAGATCCTCGTCATCCTCGCCGCTGCAGGCCTGCTCGTCGCCTCCTACCCCCTGCTCTCGTGGGTCCATGCCGCCCCCTCGTTCGAACGGCTCGTCACGATGCAGATCGTGCTGTGCATCCTGCTCGCGGTCTTCTTCGGGCCGATTTCGGCGGTGATGGCGGAGCAGTTCCCGGCCGGCGTGCGCTCCACCGGCCTCGCCCTCGCCTACAACGTCGCGGTGATGGTGTTCGGCGGCTTCGCGCAGTTCATCGTCACCTGGCTGATCCACACCACCGGCGTCGCGATCGCCCCGGTGTTTTATGTCATGTTCGCGGCCGCGCTTGGCTTCGTCTCCGCCCTTTTCCTCACCGACCGCACCCACGTCGCGCACCTCGCCGCGGTCGACGAGGAATCGGCCGCCTCGCAGGGCGGGCAGACCGGCAAGGACGCTGCGATCCTCCCGCGCACCGCGTTCAATCGCGCCTGAAGCCGGCCAGAACCGGCAGCCCCCTCGCCCGGGGCTGCCTTTTTCGTTCAGGTGAATAGCTCGCCGAGATTCACCGTCCCCCGGCTGCCGACATGCTGACGCTGGTTGCGGATCCAGCGCGCGGCGCGGACACGCCCGAGGTCGCGCAGTTCGTGCAGGAAGGCGCGCGCCGCGTTGAGCTTGCTGCCGCTGCCGCTCTCGGCCAGTTCCTGCGCCTCGATCATGTGAAAGCGCAGGCCTAGCAGCTTGCGCTCGAGACGCCCGTGCGGCACCCAGCCGCTGCCCGCCTCCAGATAGGCGCGGGCGTGCGCGATCATGCGCATCTCGCGCAGGAAGGTCGCCGAGAAGCCCATCTCCACCGTGCGGTCGGCGATCGCGCCGGCGCTGCGCGGTGCCGCGGCAATGCGCAGCGGATTGAGGAGCACGAGCAGGATGTCCGGCGTCTCGCATTCGTACATCAGCGGGTAGACCGCCGGATTGGCGCTGAAACCGCCGTCCCAGTAGGCCTCGCCGTCGATCTCGACTGCGTGGTGGATGGTCGGCAGGCATGCCGACGCCAGCAGCATGTCCTCGGTGAGTTCGGCGGTGCGGAACAGGCGCACCTTGCCCGTCTGCACGCGCGTCGCGGCGATGAACAGGCGCAGGCGGCACTCGCGACGCAGGAACTCGAAATCGAACTGCGCACGCACGACCTCGCGCAACGGGTTCAGCTCGAACGGATTGAACTGGTAGGGCGACAGCAGCCGCGTCATCCCCAGCATCATGCCGAGGGGATTGGGTAGTGCGCCGTTGCCGTTGGGGTTCATGCTGTGCAGCAGGTCAAGCTCCAGCGGCGCGCTCGCCGCAACCGCCTCCCAGAAGTCGGACAGGCTCGCGCGCGCGCCCTCGCCGCCGCCGCGCGTCCATCCCTGCGCCAGCGCCACCGCGTTCATCGCACCTGCGCTGGTGCCGCTGATGCCGTCGAGCCTCCAGCCCTCCTCCAGCAGCCGGTCCAGCACGCCCCATGTGTAGGCGCCGTGCGCCCCGCCCCCCTGCAGCGCGAGGCTGATTGCGGGCAGCGCTTCACGCCTGCCCGACCACCATCGTTTGCGCAGCATGTTCCACTCCCTTCCATGCGCAGAAAAACTTCTGCTGCACTGCACCATACAGCAAGAACGGCAGCGGGAGTGTTTCAGATGGTCAGACCACGAACATCCGCAGCGCAAATCCGACCACCGCACACGCGGCGATCACGTGGATGACGTTCGCCTTGAAGCGGAACAGTGCGACAGCCGCGCCGAGCGCGATGAGCGCCGACACCATGTCGAAGTCGCCATCGAGCCCCTGCGGCCACAGCACGTGGTAGCCGAAGAACAGCGCCAAGTTCAGCACCACGCCGACCACGGCGGCCGTGATCGCGGTGAGGGGCGCCGTGAACTTCAGGTCGTTGTGCGTCGTCTCGACCAGCGGCCCGCCGAGCAGGATGAAGATGAAGGACGGCAGGAAGGTGAACCACGTCACCAGCGACGCCGCGACCGCGCCGGCGAGGAACAGGCTGTCGGGCCCGAACACCGATTTCACGTAGCCGCCGACGAAGCCGACGAACGCCACCACCATGATCAGCGGCCCCGGCGTCGTCTCGCCCAGCGCCAGGCCGTCGATCATCTGTGTCGGTGTCAGCCAGCCGTAGTAGGTAACCGCGCCCTGATACACGTAGGGCAGCAC
>DASWVR010000067.1:0-10842 GCA_036401155.1 Piscinibacter sp.
CGGCGCGAGCGCCCGCCGCGGGCAGCGCGCTGGCACGCGGCATCGCGCGGCTGCAGCGCCTGGGCGTGCTGCGCATGCTCGACGTGGCGCCGCTCGACGACGACGAGTGCCGGCGGCTGGTGCTTCGGGTGGCGGCGGCGCCGCTGGACGCCGGCGTCGTCGACGGCGTGATGCGCGCCGCCGAAGGCAATCCGTTCGCGGCGATCGAACTGGCGCAGTGCGCTGCGGCGACCGGCGAGCGCCGGCTGCCCGGCAGCACGGCCGATGCGATCCTCGCTCGCCTGTGCGACGTGCCCGACGCCGCGCTCGCGCTGCTCCAGTGGCTCGCGCTGTGCGGCGACCGCGTCGACATGGCGACGATCGAGGCGCTCGCCGGCGAGGCGCAGGCCTCGCCGATGGCGGCGCTCGACGCCAGCCTGGTGGAAGGGGTGCTGATGCCTTCCGGCAGCCACTACCGTTTCCGGCACGAACTCGTGCGCCAGGCACTGGTCGACCAGGTGCCGCCGCACCGCAGCGTCAAGATGCATCGCCGCATCGCCGAGCTGCTCACCGAGCAGGAGGCCGCACCGGCCGAGATCGCCGGGCATTGGCTCGCGGCCGGCAAGCCGCGCGACGCCGTGGCCTGGCTGCTCGCCGCGGCACGCGACGCGGTGCGCCTGGCCGCGTTCAGCGACGCGCTGCGGCACCTCGACCTCCTGCTCGCGAGCGAACCCGGCCACCGCGAAGGGTTGCGGCTGCGCGCCGAATCGCTGGACGCGCTCGGCGATCCGGCGACGCTCGCGGCCTATCACCTCGCCGCCGACGCGGCCGGCCAGCCGGGTGCCGACGATCTGCTGGCGAAGGCGGCCCTGGCACAGGTGAAGCAGGGCGATCCGAAGGGGGCGCTGGTGCTGCTGCAGGGGCTGCAGCCGACCAGCGTGGAAGGCCGGCTGTGCGAGGCCTTGGCCCACAGCGGCGCCGCGGCGCTGGGTGCGGCCGATCCGGCCATCGGCACGGTCAAGGCGGCGGCGGCGCGCCGCCTGGCGCTGCAGTCGGGCGATACCGCGTCGATCGTGGTGGCGTCGTGGGCGCAGGCGGCGGCCGCGCACGCGCGCGGCGAGCTGCACCAGAGCGTGTGGGCGGACCTGCAGGAGACGAGCCACGTGCCGCACCTGGCGGTGCGCGTGTTCGACGGCCACCTGTGCATCACGCAGCGTTTTCTCTACGGAGCGCGGCCGTATCCCGACGTGATCGCCTTCGCCACGGCGCTGGCCACCGAGGCGCAGCGCCTTGGAGCGGCCCGCGGCCACGCCTTCGGCACCACCTTGCGTGGCGAGGCGCAGTGGCTCGCCGGCGACCTCGCCGGGGCGCGTCGCGATCTGCGCGAAGGCGCGCGGCTGCATCGTGCGATCGGCGGCAACGTCGGCGAAGCGCTGTCGCTCCAGCGCCTGGCGGAGGTCTCGCTCCAGGAAGGCCGGCGCGACGAAGCGCGCGCGCTGATCGACGAGGCGCTCGACCTCGCACGCCAGACCGACATCGGCTTCCACTTGCTGGACCGCATCTACGGTACACGCATCGCGTTGCATTCCGACGACCCGCAATCCGCGCTGCACGTGATGCAGGACGCGGCCGAATCGGTGCGCGGGCCGCTGGAGACCTGCCCCGGATGCCGCATCACGTTCGCGGTGCCGGCGGCCATCGCTGCCGCGCGCGCCGGCGAGGTCGAACTCGCCGAGCAGCACGAGGCGCAATGCGCCTACCTGGCCAACGTCGTGATGCGCCTGCCCGCCTGGTACGCGGCGCACGACGAGGTCCGCGGCCACATCGCCGCGGCGCGTGGCGCTCCCGAGGAGGAGACGGCGGCGCATTTCGCCGCCGCCACGATGCGCTTTCGCAGTGCCGGTCATCCGCTCGACGCGGCGAGGTGCGAGCGGCTGGCCGCGCATGCGGCGTCGGTGGGGAGCGTGCGGACCGTCCCCTGAGCGGCAGGGGCGCATTCACCATCTGGCCCCTCGAGCCCCCCGTGAACCCGTCGATGTATCGAGACGAACGAAAGACTGCGGGATCGGCAGCCTGGCGTGGCCCCCCTTGTTCGTAGGAGGCGCGCTCTCGAGATGATGGCTAGAGTGAACTCCCCGTGGCCGGCGTCCACTGAAAACGGAGAAAACATGCGCATCCAGCAGAAGCGTCATGCAGCCGCGACGGCGGCCCTCTTTGTCGCCGTGTTCACTTGTGGGGCGCAGGCAGCAACCATTTCGGCCATCGCCGATTCGTCCTTTCCCGGGTCGTCGACGGGCACGATCGGGCCGGTCGGGGCCACGCCGGCGCCGAACAACGACAACGCCATCGCCGCGAGCCCGAATGTCGTTGCATACAACGTGGTCTTCAACTCGTCCGGGCCGCTGGAGGTGGACTTCATGACTGCTGCGTCCGGTGGCACGACCGAGTACACGTTCACGCAGACCTTCGTCAACAACACCGGCCAGGCATGGACCGGCTTCACGTTCGAACTCGGCTACAGGATGAACCTGGGGTTCACACCGTCGGGGGTCGCCGATGGGCTGGATTTCGACACGCCAGGCGCCGATCCTGCGCCGTCCGCCTCGCTGTTCACGACATCGGTCCACCTCGACGACCGCATCGAATGGTCGGGCGGCGGCGTATCGACTCCCGGCCCCGTGACCTTCGCGTTCTCGATCGATGTGCCGGACAACCTCTCGACCTTCCATCCCGACCAGCTCAATCGGTTCACGCTGCGTCAAACGCCGATCGTTGCGACGCCGGTCCCCGAGCCTTCGACGCTGCTCTTGCTGAGTGCCGGGATGCTTGCGCTCGTGGCGTGGCGCCGACGCGCTCCTCCGTATCGACGCTGACGGACTGCCAAGGGACGCCCGGCCTCGTCTGCCAGCCAGTTGCGGCCGGAAGTCAGGTTGCGCGCCTGCCCGCTGGCCTGAGCCGGTGAATCTCGTGAAGCAGAGCGGCTGCTCCTTCGCCGAGGTAAGCGCCTCGGCGAAGCAGCACCGCCACGGGGATTCGTGCGTCCAGATCGCCGACGCGAATCACCGCCATCTGTCCATGGGCCAACTCTTCCTCGATCGCACCGGCTTGCAGCAGCGCCAGGCCGAACCCCCCTTCGACAAGGCGCTTCTGTGCCGTCAGACTGTCGACGGCGGTCCAGTCGATCTCGTCGATGCCGCGCGCGAGAAAGTGCGCGAAGACCGAAGCGGCAAAGGCTTCGCCGCGGCGCTCTTGCACCGGGAATGACAGCCAACGTTCGCCTGCCAGGCGAGAAAGCGACCGGACCCGCCTTCCCGCGAGCGGGTGCTCGGTCGAGCATGCCACCACCAATCGCTCTTCGTGCACGACCTTGCAGTCGAGGTCTGGCGATCGGTCTTCGAAGTACCTCAGCCCGATCGTCGCCTCGCCGGCGCGCACCTTGGCGCTGACCTCGGCGCTCGTCGCGGTTCCGATCCGCACGTCAAGGCCCGGCAACCTGGCCTTGACGCGCTTGAGCGCTGCCGACAGGTTTGCGCCTGCCAGCGTACCCACGGCGACGACGCGAGCGGTTCCGGCGCCGCCAGACTTGGTCGCCGTGACCGCCGCCAGCGCGTCGTCCAGCGCAGCAACCACCCGTTCGGCGTATGGAAGAAGCGCCGCCCCGGCATCGCTCAACACGAGCCTGCGACCGATTCGCTCGAACAACGGCACGCCGATCTCCTCTTCCAGCAGTGCAAGCCGCCGACTGATCGCGGATTGCGTTCGTGCCAGTGAGTCCGCCGCGGCGGATATCCCACCTTGCCGGTGGATGGTCAGAAAAGTCGCCAGCGCGTCGGAGTCCATGCTTCGATCCATCCATGCAGATGGCTGATGCTGATGATCGGAATTATGAGTTTGACGCATCGGCGACGCCGTTCGAGGATCGCGCTTTCCGCATGGAGCAAGTGCATGGAACAGTCAATGGGCCGTGATGGCGGCGGGCGGACCTTTCTCGATCTTCATCGTGCTGAGCGCGGCTTCGTGATGCCGAACGCCTGGGACATCGGCTCGGCCATCGTTCTTGCAAGCGAGGGCTTCGCAGCGATCGGCACGACCAGTGCAGGGATCGCGTTTTCTCTCGGAAGACCCGACTGCGACGTGCGAGATCCCCGACTGGCCGTATCCCGCTCGGAGATGCTCGACGCGGTCGGCCGCATTGCCGGTGCTGTTGACATCCCCGTCAGCGCCGACCTCGAAGCCGGGTATGGCGATACGCCGGGCGAGGTGGCGGAAACGGTCGGGCTCGCCATCGCCGCAGGAGCGGCGGGCTGCAACATCGAAGACGTCGACCGCGCAACGGGCAAGCTGCTTGATGCGCCTGCGGCTGCAGATCGGATCGCGGCCTCCCGACAGGCCATCGATCGTTCCGGCCGAACGTTTGTGCTCAACGCGCGGACCGATGCGGTTCTGCTCGGCAGTACGCAGGGCATGCGGATGGCCATTGAACGCGGCAACCGCTACCTCGAAGCCGGGGCCGACTGCGTCTTCACGCCTGGCGTCGCAGACGTCGCTCGCGCGCGGGTCCTGGCCCGGGAGATCGCGGGGCCGCTCAATCTGGTGATCGGGTTGAACGAGGCTGCGTCGAGTGCAACTGCGCTGATCGACGCGGGAGTCAAGCGCATCAGCGTCGGCGGCTCGATCGCCCGTGCCGCGCTTGCTCTTGTGCGCCAAAGCGCCCGAGAACTGCGCGAGCATGGCACCGTATCGTATGCGGCGCAGCAGATCCCCCAGTCCGAGCTCAACGCGCTTTTCGAGGGCGCCTTGCAACGACGGCGAGGTGTCCGCTCAACAGGATGAGGTGAACCTTTCCGGGCTGTGGCGGCGTGACGCTGAGCCGTGCGCGACGAGGCGGCGTGACGGCGCTGGCGTCGATGATGTGCACGAGCGGCGGCCCACTGTATGGACGCACAGTATCATCGCGCTGGCCGCAATGGCCAAAGTCGTTTGAGGAGTCCGCCAATGAGCGCGTTCAGAGGGCCGCCGCGCGCGGTCGATACCTCGTGCTGCGCGAGTCCGCTGCCTCGGACATCCGGAATCTGGATCGAAGAGACGACGTGACCGGCGAGCCGAGCTACACCATCGCCGTTCGTGCCCTGTGCGAATTCGCCGCCAAGCAGGGCGACCTCGACCTTCGGTTCACGCCGTCGCCCACCTCGCAGGAGGGCATCGCGGGACACAAGGTCGTCGCCGGCCGGCGCGGCGCGGCGCATCGCTCGGAGGTTCGCCTGGCCAGCACCTACAGGGGCCTCGTGGTTCGCGGTCGGGCCGATGGCTACGACGCCGAGCGGCAGCTGGTCGAGGAGGTGAAGACATTCAAGGGCGAACTGGAGCGCATTCCCGCCAATCACCGGCATCTGCATTGGGCACAGGCCAAGGTCTATGGCTGGCTGCTGTGCGACGAGTTGGGGCTGCCTGCGCTGACCGTGTCGCTCGTCTACTTCGACATCGGCACGCAGCAGGAGACGACCTTCACCGAACACCATGCGGCGCAGTCGCTGCGCCAGTTCTTCGAGCAGCTCTGCGACGCGTTCCTGGATTGGGCGACGCTCGAGATGGCGCATCGAGCGTCACGCGATCGTGCGCTCGCTGCGCTGCGTTTCCCGCACGCGGAGTTCCGGCGCGGGCAACGCACGCTGGCCGAGTCGGTGTTCAAGGCCGCCCGCTCGGGGCGCTGCCTGATGGCGCAGGCGCCCACCGGCATCGGCAAGACCATCGGGACGATCTTTCCGCTGCTCAAGGCCTGTCCCGAACAGCGGCTCGACAAGGTCTTCTTCCTCAGCGCCAAGAGCTCCGGTCGAGCGCTTGCGCTCGAGGCGATCGAGACCTTGCGAGGCGGCGCGGCGGGCCTGCCGCTGCGCGTGGTCGAACTGGTGGCGCGCGACAAGGCGTGCGAGCACCCGGACAAGGCGTGCCACGGCGAATCGTGCCCGCTCGCCCAGGGCTTCTACGATCGTCTGCCGGCCGCGCGCGCGGCGGCCGTCGAGCGCTCCAGCCTCACCCGGGACGTCACGCGCGAGATCGCGCTCGCTCACCGCGTGTGCCCCTACTACCTGAGCCAGGAGATGGAGAGGTGGAGCGACATCGTCGTCGGCGACTACAACTACTTCTTCGACGCCAGCGCCTTGCTGCACGTCCTGACGGTCGAGAACCAGTGGCGCGTGGCCGTGCTCGTCGACGAAGCCCACAACCTGGTCGACCGCGCCCGCGACATGTACAGCGCCGAACTCGATCAGGCGCAACTCGGCCTGGTGCGCTCGCAGGCGCCCGCAGCCCTCGAGAAACCGCTCGAGCGTTTGCGCCGCGCCTGGATTGCACTCGCCAACGAGGCGCCGGGCGACTACGTGGCGCGCTCGGAGGTGCCGACGAAGTTCGTGTCCGCCTTGCAGGACTGCGCGGGCGCGATCGCCGATCTGTTGAGCGACGACCCGGGCGCGGGGGGTGCTGAACTGCTGCGCTTTTATTTCGATGCGCTGCACTTCACGCGACTGGCCGAGTCGTTCGGCGATCACTCGCTGTTCGACGTGGCGCGCACGGTGGATGCAGGCCGGCAGCGGGCCGGGCGGGGCCGCGCCACGCTGTGCATCCGCAACGTGGTTCCTGCGCCGTTCCTCCGGCCCCGCATCGCGGCTGCGCATTCGACGATTCTGTTCTCCGCGACGCTGACGCCAAGACACTTCTATGCCGATACCCTCGGGTTGCCCGAGAACACGGCCTGGCTGGATGTGGAGGCTCCCTTCGAGGCGGAACAACTGTCGGTTTGCATCGCGCGCCATGTGTCGACCCGGTACCGGGATCGACGGGCGTCGCTGGTGCCCATTGCCGAGCTCATGGCCGGCGAATATGCGTCACGGCCGGGGAACTACCTCGCCTTCTTCAGCAGCTTCGACTACCTCCACCAGGTGGCCGAGGTGTTTGCGCAGCGGGCGGCGCACGTCCCGACGTGGCATCAGACGCGCAGGATGGACGAGCGTGAGCGTGCCCTGTTCCTGGAGCGTTTCACGCCCGACAGCCGCGGCATCGGTTTCGCCGTTCTGGGCGGCTCGTTCGCCGAAGGCATCGACCTGCCGGGCACGCGGCTCATCGGCGCCTTCATCGCCACGCTCGGGCTGCCTCAGGTCAACCCGGTGAACGAAGAGATGCGGCGGCGGCTGGAGTCGGCGTTCGGCGCCGGCCACGACTACGCCTACCTCTTCCCGGGCATCCGCAAGGTCGTGCAGGCGGCGGGGCGCGTCATCCGCTCACCGAGCGATCGCGGCAGCGTGCACCTCATCGACGACCGTTTTGCGCGCTCGGAGGTGATGCGGCTGCTGCCCGCGTGGTGGCGTCTGGGTCAGGGCGAACGCGACCATGACGGTCACCCATGGACAAGCACACCCGAGATGACGGCGGCATCGAGAATCATCCAGCCGACGCAGGGCAGATAGATGTTCCTGTCGCGCTGCCGCAACCCGTACCAGAACCAGAGGACGGCGGAAAGCAGATAGGCGCTCCACGACAAGACGGAGACCCCGCTGGCCTGGCGCAGGACCCAGACGTTGAACACCTGCGGGAGCGTCATTGCCAAGGTGAAGAACGACATGCCTGCGAGCAGGCGATGCAGCAGCGTGTTCGACGGCCCGCTGCTGCCCGGGGACGGAATCGGAATCGGAGCCATGTTTGCCTCCTGTGGATCGCCTCGGCCAACCCCGAGCGGCATCAGAGCCTGATCTCTTCACCATCTCCAGCATCGTGCATGGTGCCGTCATGGGCGTCCAGTCGCTGGCCGATGCGCAGCACGCCGGCCGACCTGGTCGGCGATGTGCGTCGGCGCGCGGGTTCCCAACCCCCTTGGGTCCGCGTGGCCTTGCCGCGCGCGCTACAACAGCGCGCTCGGCAACGCCAGAAAAGCGATGAGCCCTGCGACCCGTCAACGACTTCGCCTGTCCGGCGGCACGGAGCTGTCTTTCGTCACGGCCGGCGACGTGTCCCGTCCGGTATCTCGCCGGCCTCCCGCCGGAGGTGGCCGCACCTCGACTTCATCGGGCGCACATCACGGGAAAGCCGGGTCGTGGCGGAACGTGGGTGAGGCGGCCCATCCCTTTCCAACCACCAGGAGAACCAAGATGGTCACCAAGAACACGATTTGCCTCTGGTACGACGGCACCGCGCTGGACGCCGCGAGGTTCTACGCCGAGACGTTCCCCGACAGCGCGGTGGGGGCCGTGCTTCGCGCGCCCGGCGACTATCCGTCGGGCAAGCAGGGCGATGTCCTGACGGTCGAGTTCACGCTGATGGGCATTCCCTGCCTCGGCCTGAACGGCGGCCCCACGTTCAAGCACAACGAAGCCTTCTCGTTTCAGGTGGCGACCGACGACCAGGCCGAAACGGACCGCCTGTGGAACGCGATCGTCGGCCATGGCGGCCAGGAAAGCGCCTGCGGCTGGTGCAAGGACAAGTGGGGCGTGTCGTGGCAGATCACGCCGCGTGCGCTGACGGCGGCGATCGCCGATCCCGATCCGGCGGCGGCCAAGCGGGCGTTCGACGCGATGATGGAGATGGGAAAGATCGACATCGCCGCGATCGAGGCGGCTCGGCGCGGTTGACGCGCACGTGCTCGGCCCTGCCTCAAGCGAGCTGCCGCAGCGCGTGATCGATGCTCGCAGCGTCGGTGGGCCGCACGAGGCGCGCGACTTCCTTGCCTTGCTTCATGAAGATGAGGGTCGGCCACAGCTTGACGCGGAATGAGCGCCCCAGCGGCCGGCCCGGGCCGTCTTCGATGCGCAGGTGACGCACGTCGCCATGCGCTTCGAAGGCCCGGTGGATGGCCGGCTGCGCGCCGCGGCAGATCGGGCACCAGGAGGCGCCGAACTCCAGCACGGTCGCGCCGGCCATCGTGTCGACCTCGGCGCGGGAGGGCTCCCTGTCGGTGTAGATGTCGTTCATGCATGCAAGGGTAGCAAGCGACGTTCCTTCCATGGTGCCACGACGAGGCCCCTTGCTCAGGAGGTCAGCTGCCCGAGCGTGCGCGCCGCCTTCGCCCGGCGTGTGCCGCGCCACACGCGCAGCGCGATGCCCGGCGCGAAGATCGACTGCGGCGGCGCCACCAGGTGCGCCACCTTCATGAACGCGAGCGCCACCGCGGGGTCGTGCTCGGCTGCACGGAACATGCGTGCGATGTAGGCGTTGACCCATCGCACCGGCGCGGGTCGCTCTCCGGGCACGCTCGGGATCGCGAGGTCCGCGCCCACCGCCAGCTGCCACGGCACGTCCACCACCTTCGACGCTGCCGCGAAGAAGCGCCGGTGCACGCCGTCCAGGCCGAGCGCGAGCGTGTCGCGCAGTGCGAGCGCTTCGCTTGCCGCCACGCTCATGCCTTGGCCGTACACGGGGTTGAAGCTCGCGATCGCGTCGCCCATCACCAGCAAGCGCTGCGGAAACCGTGCCAGCCGCTCGAAGTGCCGGCGCTGGCTGTGCGCGAAACCGTAGCGCGTCACCGGCGCGAGCGGCTCTGCGTCGCGCAGGATGCGCAGCAGCGCCGGGTCGCCCATGCGGCGCGCGCGATCGCGCATGCCCTCGAGCGTCGGCTCCGGGTGGTCGCCCGCGTAGCCGCCCAGGGTCACCACCCAGCGCGGCACGCCGTCGGCCGCCGCTTCCTGCGCCAGCAGCACCCCGGGCAGCGGCAGCTCGGGCGTGGCAGCGAAGATCAGCGCGGCGATGCCCGGCGCATGCTGCGGTTCGCGCTTCAGGTAGGCGGTGGCGTAGCCGATGCCCACCGTCACGCGCTCCTCTTGCGGCACGTCGAAGCCCCAGTCGCGCAGCCACGCCGGCGTGCGCGAGCCGCGCCCGGTGCAGTCGACCACGAGGTCGGCGGCCAGCGTCTCCTGCGCGCCGCCGCTGCGATGCACGATGCGCACGCCGGTGACGCGTGCGCGGGCCTCGTCGAGCGTCGGCTGCACGATGTCGACGTCGGTCTGCGCACGCACGTTCGCCAGCGCGAGCACGCGCCGCCGCACCTCGGCCTCGATCGCGAGCCGGCTGCATGCGATGCCGGCGCGGCCGCAGGCCGTGCCGTGCGCAAAGCGCTGCCCGCCGGCGACGAAGGGGGCATTGGCCAGAAGGTCGCCCACGAGCGCACCCTGCGCCTCGAGCGCGGCGGTGAAGCCGGGGAACAGCGACTCCAGCACCTCGCGCCCGCGCGCGAGCAGGCCGTGCGCATGCACCGCCTGCGGCGTGCCCTTGCGCGGCGCGGCGCCGTCGGGCAGCGTGTCGCGCTCGAGCAGCCAGACTTCGTCGAAGCGCTCGGCCAGGACGCGCGCGGCCAGCAGGCCGGCCATGCTTGCGCCGAGCACGAGCGCGCGCCGGCCGAGGTTTCGGGGGGATTTCGACAACCACATGGGACACCTCCTGTTCGATGGGTGCCCGAGATTCGGCGCGGCCGGCGCCGAATCGCCAGCCGAAGATGCTGTCGAAAACGCTGTTGAAGATCGCCTCTGCGGACGCCTCTAACCGGTTTCGCGCGCCCACAGCCCCTGCACCACGCGCTCGATGCCGGTGGCGAGCTGGTAGCGGTAGGTGCCGAACGGCAGCGAGAGACGCTCGGCCGCGAGTTCCTGGGTGCCGGCAGGGCGGAAGTACGTGAGTTCGAGCGCGCGCCAGAACTTGGCGTCGCGCGGCCGTTCGCGCAACGCCTGCGCCTGCTCGATCAGCATGCGCCGCAGCGTCTCGGCCGGCGCCTCGCCGCTCGATGCGGCGGCGCGAACGGCGTCGCATTGCGCGAGCGGGCTGGCGTCGAGCGCCGCGATGTCGTGGTACAGCCGCAGCGCGTCGCGCACCGCACGCTCGAAATCA
>DASWVR010000068.1:0-1703 GCA_036401155.1 Piscinibacter sp.
TCACGCCGCAGATGCTGCCGCTGGTGAGCCTCACGCAGCCGGAGATCGACCGCATCGTCGCGCAGGTGCCCGGCGGCGCCGCCAACGTGCAGGACATCTACCCGCTCGCCCCGCTGCAGGAGGGCATCCTGTTCCATCACCGAATGGAGCGGCGCGGCGACGTCTACCTGATGCCCTCGCTGATGGGCTTCGACACGCGGTCGCGGCTGGACCGCTTCACCGCGGCGCTGCAAGCGGTGATCGACCGCCACGACGTCCTGCGCACGGGCATCGTCTGGGAAGGTCTCGGCGAGCCGGTGCAGGTCGTGTGCCGGCGAGCTGCGCTGCGTGTCGACGAGGTGGCGCTGGATCCGACGGACGGCGACATTGCCGCTCAGCTGCGGGCACGTTTCGATCCCCGCCACCACCGCATCGAGGTGGGGCAGGCGCCGCTGATGCACGGCATCGCCGCCTGCGATGCGCCGCAGGGGCGCTGGCTGCTGCTGCTGCTGTTCCATCACCTCGCGATGGACCATGCGACGCTGGAACTGCTGATGCTGGAGATCCAGGCGCATTTGCTCGGCGAGCAGGCGAGCCTGCCGAAGGCGCTGCCGTTTCGCAACGTCGTCGCGCAGGCGCGCCTCGGCGTGCCGGACAGCGAACACGAGGCCTTCTTCCGCGAGATGCTGGCCGGCGTCGACGAGCCGACCTTGCCGTTCGGCATCGCCGACGTGAACGGCAACGGGTCCGGCGTCGAGGAGGCCTGCCGCGCGATCGATGCCGGCCTGGCGCAGCGGCTGCGCCAAACGGCGCGTTCGCTCGGCGTCAGCGCGGCGAGCCTGTGCCACGTGGCGTGGGCGCGGGTGCTGGCGAGCATCAGCGGGCGCGACGACGTGGTGTTCGGCAGCGTTCTGCTCGGCCGGATGCACGGCGGCGAGGGTGCCGACCGGGCGCTCGGCCTGTTCATCAACACGCTGCCGCTGCGGGTGCGGATCGACGACGGCGACGTGCGGGAGAACGTGCGGCGCGTGCATGCGCTGCTCGGGCGGCTGATGCACCACGAGCACGCGTCGCTGGCGCTGGCGCAGCGCTGCAGTGGCGTCCTCGCGCCGGCTCCGCTGTTCGGCGCGCTGCTGAACTACCGCCACGGCGGCGCGGCGTCCGACGGTCCGGGGTCGCAAGCGTGGGAAGGCGTGGAGCAGCTGGCCAGCGAGGAACGGACCAACTACCCGCTGCTGATGTCGGTCAACGACCTCGGTGTGGATCTGTCGCTGAGCGCGCAGGCTTGCGCCCCGATCGATCCGGGACAAGTCTGCGAACTGATGCACCGCGCACTGCAGGAACTGGTGCAGGCGCTGGAGCAATCGCCGACGACGCCGCTGCGCACGCTGGACGTTCTGCCCGAAGCCGAGCGCCGCCAACTGCTGGTCGAGTGGAACGCGACGCAGGCGGAGTACCCGAGCCAGGCGTGCATCCACGAGCTCATCGAAGCGCAGGTGCTGCGCACGCCCGATGCGCCGGCGGTGGTCGGGGTGCATACATTGACCTACGCCGAACTCAACGCCCAGGCCAACCGGCTGGCTCGCCACCTGCGCCGGCTCGGGGTGCGACCCGACACCCGGGTGGGGGTGTGCATGAGGCGCGACGAACAAATGGTCGTGGCGCTGCTGGCCATCCTCAAGGCGGGCGGGGCGTACGTCGCGCTCGATCCCGACTACCCCGCG
>DASWVR010000069.1:0-36579 GCA_036401155.1 Piscinibacter sp.
GGCGCGTTCCGCTGGTCTGGACTCGCTGGCGTCGGTGGCAAGGAGCGCGCTGGCCGAAACGCAGCTGGAGCTCGGCGAGGTCGACGAGGCGCTGCGCCTGGCGCTCGAACTCGCCGCCGATCCGCGCGCGCGGCGCGGCAACCAGGTGCTGCAGGCGCTCGGCACCGTGCTCGATGCCTGGCTGATCCGCGAAGACCCGGCGCGCGCGCGTGACGCGGCCGCCGGCTTCATCGACGCCTCGCGCGGCCGCGCCTGGGAGTGGTTCGGACTCTACGCCGACCGCTTCGCGATGCTGGCCGCCGCCGAGGGACGATTCGACGCCGCCGCATGCCTGGTCGGGCACGCCGACGCGGCGTACGAGGCCGTCGGCGCACGCGACACGACCGCCTCGGCCTGGCGCACACGCGCGCTGGCGCCGATCGAGTCGGGCCTGGATGCAGCCACCGTGCAACGCCTGCTCGCCGAAGGCGCTCGCATGGACCCGCAGTCCGTATGCTCCTTGGTTCTGGCGCCCGGGGCGCCGAACACCGTCAGAAGGGAAGAGGCACCATGAAGATCGCGGTCATCAACTTCTCGGGCAACACCGGCAAGAGCATGCTGACGAAGAACATGCTGGTGCCGCTGCTGCCCGGGGCGAAGCGCATCTCGATCGAAGACCTCAACGAAGCCGGCGGGCGGGTCGACACCGCCATCACCGCCAGCATGTTCCCGTCGCTCGCAGCCGAATTGAACGTGTTCGAGGAGGACAAGCATTTCGTGCTCGACATCGGCGCCTCCAGCGCGAAGGAGATGGTGGGCCACTTCACGCGGCTGTCGAGCACACGCAGCGACATCGACCTGTGGCTGGTGCCGGTCACCCCCTCGTCGAAGCAGTGCACCGACACCATCAACACCATCCGCAAGCTGATCGAGATCGGCGTTCATGCGGCGCGCATCGTGGTAGTGCCGAACAACATCACCGACGTCAGCCTGTTCGAGATGGACTTCAAGCGCCTCGGGATCGCCGCCGCCGAGATGGGTTTTCGCCTGTGCGACCAGGGCGTGCCGGCGAGCAAGATCTACGACATGACCCGCTCCTCGGACGAAACGCTGTTCGACATCGCCGCCGACGACACCGACTACCGCGACAAGCTGCGGCGCGCGCGTGTGGACCACGGCGGCGTGCAGGAGGTCGGCCGGCGCATCGTCGTGCGCGACATGGCGCGCGACGCCTGCACGCACCTGCGCGCGGTGTTCGACGTGGCGGTGATGGGCAAGGTCGACACCGAGCCGGGGGTGCTTTGATCGCCCGGAAGGCCGTTTCGGGATCACCGTTTGCTCGTTTTTCGTGGTCGCACGAGCCCTCGGGCGCAAGATCGCGAATCCAGGGCGGTGCGCGCCCAGGAGTCCGCCATGCCCGCCACCGACGCCGTCCTCGACGGCCAGTTGATCTCTCTCCCACCCGAATCCGGCGACGTCAACGCCCCGAGGTTCGAACCCAACGACGACTGGCTGCGCGCCGCGCCGCGCGACCAGCAGATGATGGCGATGTGGCGCTGGTTCGCCACGCGCTTCGAGGATCCGCACACCGCCGTCCCGCACGACGAGCAGGGCGGCTACGTGTTCACCGACGGCGGGCCCTGGCTGGCCGACGAGGTGCTGCACGAGCGTTTCGATGCCTTCGTGCCCGAAGCGGTGGTGCAGTCGCTGGTGGAGCGGGTGCAGCAGGAGGTCGGCAACGAATGGGCCAAGCGGCGCATCGACGAGTCGGGCGCGGGGGGGTGAGCCGACGCAGCGAAGCACCTGTGCCAACGTGCAGCGCAGTCGGCTCGCTCAGAGGCCAAGCGACGGTTCCGAGGCAGCCCATGCCTCACGGCCTCTGAGCCGACGCAGCGCATGACAGCCGGTAACTTCTTCACGCCGTGCCGCGAAAGAAATGCGCGCGGCGCGCGACTCAAGGCATGTGCCGAATCTCCAGGAGCCCTTGCCATGACACGACGATTGCTGCTCACCTTGCTCGCCGCACTCGGGCTCGCCACCCGGCGTGCCGCCGCCGCCGATCCGCGGCCGGCCGGCAGCGCGCCGGGCGTCACCCCGTTCAAGCTGACGGACGCCGAGTGGAAACGGCGACTCACGCCGGCGCAGTACGCCGTGCTGCGGCGCGAAGGCACCGAGCGGCCGTTCAGCAGCCCGCTCAACGATGAAAAGCGCCCGGGCCGCTACCTCTGCGCGGGTTGCGACTGGCCGCTCTTCGGCTCGGAGATGAAGTTCGACAGCGGCACCGGCTGGCCCAGCTTCTTCACCACGCTCGCCGGCGCCGTCGAGACCTCGACCGACTTCAAGCTGCTGCTGCCGCGCACCGAGTACCACTGCGCACGCTGCGGCGGCCACCACGGCCACGTCTTCGACGACGGCCCGCGGCCCACCGGCAAACGCTATTGCAACAACGGCGTCGCCCTCAAGTTCGTTCCGGCAGGAGGCCCCGCATGAATCCCGCCGCCTTGGTTCGCCTGGCGGTGGGACTCGCCTGGATCGCGCTGGCCGGCGCCGTCCACGCACAGGCCAGCGCGCCCGCGGCCACCGCCAAGGCGACGTTTGCCGGCGGCTGCTTCTGGTGCGTCGAGGCCGACTTCGACAAGCTGCCGGGCGTGATCTCGACCACCTCGGGCTACATCGGCGGCAGCGTCGCCCACCCGACCTACGAGCAGGTCGCGGGCAAGCGCTCCGGCCACGCCGAGGCGGTGGAGATCGTCTACGACCCGGGCAAGCTGAGCTACGAACGGCTGCTGCAGCATTTCTGGCACAACATCGACCCGACCACCAAGGACCGCCAGTTCTGCGACGCCGGCTCGCCCTATCGCACGGCGATCTTCACCCACGGCGACGAGCAGATGCGCGCGGCGTTCGCCTCCAGGCAGGCGCTCGAGAAGAGCAAGCCGTTCAAGGAACCGATCGTCACCGAGATCGTGGCGGCGGGCCCGTTCTATGCGGCCGAAAATTATCACCAGGACTACTACCTGAAGAATCCGCTGCGCTACACGTACTACCGCGCGAGCTGTGGCCGCGACGCGCGCCTGAAGGCCTTGTGGGGCGCGCAGGCCGGCCACTGACGCGGCATCGGCCGTACGAGCGGCGCTGACGCGAGAAAAAGGGCCGCCATTGGCCCGTTGTTACACGGCTCGCCCGCGCCCGGCACGCCCAGAATCGAAGCCTCGATCTGCAAAGCGAGGCCCGATTGAACTCCCATGCGCCTGACCTGTCCCGCGGCGTGATGCCGGCGGAGCTGCTGCCGGTCTCCGGCTTCATCGTCGCGCCCGCCAAGGGGCAGGACGATCACGCGCTGCAGGAGCTGATCATGCGCGTCAACGCCGGCAGCCTGTCGTACCTGCACGTGCCGCCGCCGCTCGTGTACCGCTGGGCCGCGCTCGCCGGCAAGTGGGCGCCCGACCTGCAGACCTTCGTCGCGCAGGCCCTGCGCCACACCGGCAACCTCGACAACTTCCTGGTGCAGCCGGCCGCCGTCGACCACCACCAGGGCGCCTACGGCCTGCTCGAGGCGAGCATCGCCGCCGCCGAGCTGGCGATGAACCCCTGTCACCGGCCGGGCAGCTTCGAGCCGCTGCCGCCCCAGCTCGACGAGCTGGAGCAGGTCTGCTCGGTGGCGGCGTTCCTGTTCGACATCGGCAAGGTGTTCGACCCCCTGCCCTGCGACGATTCGCAGCGCGCCGAAGAAGCGCCGCTCGCGCCGTACTCCGATCTTTCGCGCTGCTGGCGCTCGAGCTGGAAGGCGCTGTCGGGCCGCAACCCGGTGCTCGCCGCATGGATGTTCCACGTCGGCCGCGGCGCGCCCAGCAACAGCGCTGCGGTCGAGATCGCCCGCCGCTTGGTGCACAACGCCGTCAGGGCGTCGTGGAAGGCGCCGAGCTCGCTGTCGATCGGCTGATCGCGCGGCGCCGCTCAGGGCGCCGCACCCCTCATCCTCAGGCAGCCGTGGCGCGGGTGCGGGCTCCCGCGTCGGCCACCGCCAGCGCCGTCATGTTGACCACGCGCCGCACCGTCGCCGAGGGCGTCAGGATGTGCACCGGGGCCGCCGCGCCGAGCAGGATCGGGCCCACCGTCACGCCGTGGCCTCCCGTCATCTTCAGCACGTTGAAGAGGATGTTGGCGGCGTCCAGGTTGGGCAGGATCAGCACGTTGGCCGCGCCGCTCAGCGTCGCATCGGGGAGGAACTGATGGCGCAATTCTTCGCTGAGCGCCGCGTCGCCCTGCAGTTCGCCGTCGGCCTCGATGTGCGGCATGCGCTGGACGAAGAGGTCGCGCGCGGCGCGCATCTTCACCGCCGACGGGCGCTTGCTGCTGCCGTACATCGAGTGCGACAGGAAGGCTACCTTGGGCGTGATGCCGAAGCGCTGCACCTCGTCGGCCGCCAGCGCGGCGATCTCGGCCAGCTCCTCGGCCGTCGGCTCGTCGTTGACGAACGCATCGGCGATGAACAGCGTGTGCTTGGGCAGCACCAGCGCGTTGACGCTCGCCAGCACACGCGCGCCCTCGCGCAGGCCGACGATTTCCTTGATGTGGTCGAGGTGGCCTTCGAAGCGGCCCACGAGGCCGCACAACATGCCGTCGGCATCGCCCAGGTGCACCATCATCGCGGCGATGGTGGTGTTGGAGCGGCGGATGGTCGCCTTGGCCATCTCGGGCGTCACGCCGTCGCGTGCGTTGAGGCGATAGTAGGCCTCCCAGTACTGGCGGAACCGCGTGTCGTCGCCGGGGTTGGTGATCTCGAAGTCGCGCCCCGGCTGCAGGCGCAATCCGGCACGTTCGATGCGCGTGGCGATCACCTCGGGGCGGCCCACCAGGATGGGCTTGACCATGCCTTCGTCGAGCGCGATCTGCACCGCGCGCAGCACACGCTCGTCTTCGCCTTCGGCATAGGCGATGCGCTGCGGGGCGCGGCGCGCGGCGGTGAACACCGGGCGCATGAACATGCCGGTGTGCGTGACGAAACGCATCAGCGACTGCCGGTAGGCATCGAGGTCGGCGATCGGCCGCGTGGCGACGCCGCTCGCTTCAGCCGCCTTCGCCACCGCCGGCGCGATGCGCAGGATCAGGCGTGAATCGAACGGTGTCGGGATCAGGTAGTCGGGACCGAAACGCAGCTCGCGCCCGGCATAGGCGCTCGCCACCTCGGCGCTGATCTCGGCCTTGGCGAGGTCGGCGATCTCGCGCACGCAGGCGACCTTCATCGCCTCGGTGATGCGCGTGGCGCCGCAGTCGAGCGCGCCGCGGAAGATGTACGGGAAACACAGGACGTTGTTGACCTGGTTCGGGTAGTCCGAACGCCCGGTCGCGATGATGCAGTCGGGGCGCACGGCCTTGGCGAGTTCCGGCCGGATCTCCGGCTCGGGGTTGGCGAGCGCGAGGATGATCGGCCGCGGCGCCATGCTCTTGACCATCGCCTGGTCGACCGCGCCGGCGGCCGAGCAGCCGAGCAGCACGTCGGCGCCCTCCATCACGTCGGCGAGCGTGCGCGCGGAGGTCTTCTGCGCGTAGCGCTTCTTCGACTCGTCGAGCTTGTCTTCGCGGCGGTCGTGGACGACGCCCTTGGAGTCGCAGACGAACACGTTCTCGCGCTTGACGCCGAGCTCGACCATCAGGTCCAGGCAGGCGATGGCCGCGGCGCCGGCGCCCGACACCGCAAGCTTGACGTCTCCGATCTGCTTGCCGACCAGTTCCAGGCCGTTGAGCAGCGCAGCGGCGGAGATGATGGCGGTACCGTGCTGGTCGTCATGGAACACCGGGATGTTCATGCGCTCGCGCAGCTTGCGCTCGATGTAGAAACACTCCGGCGCCTTGATGTCCTCGAGGTTCACGCCGCCGAGCGTGGGCTCCAGCGCGGCGATGATCTCGACCAGCTTGTCGGGGTCGTGTTCGGCCAGCTCGATGTCGAACACGTCGATGCCGGCGAACTTCTGGAACAGGCAGCCCTTGCCCTCCATCACCGGCTTGCCGGCGAGCGGGCCGATGTCGCCCAGGCCCAGCACCGCGGTGCCGTTGGTGACCACGCCGACCAGGTTGCCTCGCGAGGTGAAGTCGGCGGCGAGCGTCGGGTCGTCCTGGATCGCGAGGCAGGCGTAGGCGACGCCCGGCGAGTAGGCGAGCGAGAGGTCGCGCTGGTTCATCAGCGGCTTGGTCGGCACGACGGCGATCTTGCCGCGCGAGGGCGAGCGGTGGTATTCCAGCGCCGCATCGCGCAAGGCTTGTTCTGCAGCGGACAACTCCGCCTTGGGGCCCTTGGGCGTCGATGCAGTCATGGCTGTCTCCTGTCGTTCAAGAAGTGCGGCAACTTGGGGGTAACCCGCAGGATTGTGCGACTGCCCCGCGCCGGCCAGCAATGCGCAATGTCCACATCGTTTGATCTTTGTCTTGTCGCGCGCGGGGGGCCGCCCGCCGGACCGGCCGACAGTCAGGCGGCCATCGGCGGTCGCCGACGACCTGCAGAGATGCCGGCCTGCGCCGGTCCGACGAGGTCGGCGGAGGAGTTACGCCGACTTCGCGAGCAGGGTGAAGTGCTCCACCACCGGCGGCTTGGCGAAGTACGGCCCCACGATCGCGCGCCACTGCGCGAACAGCGGGCCGCCGCGGAAACCCACCGTGTGGTCCTCGAGCGTCTCCCAATAGATCATGAGGACGTAGCGCTCGGGCGACTCGATGCCCTTGTTGACCTTGTAGCCGCGGAATCCCTGGGCTTGCGAGATCACGGTCGTGAGCCCGCGCTGGATGGCTTCGTCGAACTCGGCTTGGCGGCCGGGCGGGATCTGGATGTCGGCGATTTCGAGGATCATGGTGGCGGCCCGCGCCGGCTTCGACAAGCTCAGCCCGAACGGGTCCCTGCAGTGGACGAGGTGTCGATTCTCGCCGCGCAGAACTTGAGCTCCGGAATCTTCGCGAAGGGGTCGAGCGCGGCGTTGGTCAGCAGGTTGGCCGCGGCCTCGGTGTAGCAGAAGGCCATGAACAGCTGGCCCGGCTGCAGGCTCGCGTCCAGGCGTGCGGTGGCGCGCACGCTGCCCCGGCGGGTTTGCAGCTGCACGAGGTCGCCGGGCGCCGCGCCGATGCGCGCGAGGTCGGCCTCATGCACGCTGACCACCGCCTCGGGCTCCAGCGCATCGAGCACCGCGGTGCGGCGCGTCATCGAGCCGGTGTGCCAGTGTTCGAGCTGGCGCCCGGTCATCAGCACCATCGGGTAGTCGTCGTCGGGCAGCTCGTCCGCCGGCGCCACCTGGGCGGGCACCAGCCGCGCCTTGCCGCCTGCGAGCGGAAAGTGCTGCGCGAACATCACCGCCTGGCCGGGATCGGATTCATCGGCGCACGGATAGATCAACGGTTCGTTCGCTTCCAGCCGCGCCCACGACACGCCGGCGATCGACGGCATCAGCGAGCGCATTTCCTCGTAGACCTCGTCGACCCGCTGCTCGGGCCAGGCGAGGCCCAGTTGGCGCGCCATCTGCTGCACGATCCACAGGTCCTGCCGCGCCTGGCCGGGCGGCTGCAGCGCCTGGCGGCCCAGCTGCACCCGGCGGTCGGTGTTGGTGAAGCTGCCGGTCTTCTCGGGGAAGGCGCCGGCGGGCAGGAAGACGTCGGCAAACGCCGCCGTCTCGGTGAGAAAGAGATCCTGCACGACGAGGTGCCTGAGCACCGCGAGCCCCGCGCGTGCGTGGCCGAGATCGGGGTCCGACATCGCAGGGTTCTCGCCCATGATGTACATGCCCTGGATGCGGCCGGCCACCGCGGCGTCCATGATCTCGACCACGGTCAGGCCGGGCGCCGCGTCGAGCGCCGTGCCCCACGCCGCTTCGAAGCGCGCGCGGGCCGCGTCGTTGTCGACGCGCTGGTAGTCGGGCAGCATCATCGGGATCAGCCCCGCGTCGCTGGCGCCCTGCACGTTGTTCTGGCCGCGCAGCGGGTGCAGCCCGGTGCCGGGGCGGCCGATGTGGCCGGTGATGAGCGCCATCGCGATCAGGCAGCGGGCGTTGTCGGTGCCGTGCACGTGCTGGCTGATGCCCATGCCCCAGAGGATCATCGCGTTCTTCGCCGTCGCGTAACTGCGCGCGGCGCGGCGGATGTCTTCGGCGGCGACGCCGCAGATCGGCGCCATCTTCTCGGGCGAGGCGAGCGCCACGTTGGCGCGCAGCTCGTCGAAGTGCGTCGTGCGCTCGGCGATGAAGGCGTGGTCGTGCAGGCCTTCGTCGATGATCGTGTGCAGCATCGCGTTGAACAGCGCCACGTCCGAGCCCGGCGTGAACTGGAGCATCTGCTGCGCATGGCGCGTGATCTCGGTGCGCCGCGGGTCGACCACGATCAGCGTCTTGCCGGCCCGGACCTCGTTCTTGATGAAGGTCGCGGCCACCGGGTGGTTCACCGTCGGGTTGGCGCCGACGATCATGATCAGGTCGGCGTGCGCCACGTCGGACACCGGGTTGCTCACCGCGCCCGAGCCGATGCCTTCGAGCAGCGCCGTCACCGACGAGGCGTGGCACAAGCGCGTGCAGTGGTCGACGTTGTTGCTGCCGAAGCCGGTGCGAACGAGCTTCTGGAACAGGTAGGCCTCCTCGTTGCTGCCCTTGGCCGAGCCGAAACCGGCGAGCGCCTTCGGGCCGGCGGCGTCGCGGATCTCGCGCAGGCCGCGGCCGGCGACCGCGAGCGCCTCGTCCCAGCTCGCCTCGCGGAAGATCGCCAGCGGGTTGCTCGGGTCGAATCCGGCCAGCGACTTCGCCACGCCCTCGCGGCGGATCAGCGGCGTGGTGATGCGTTGCGGATGGTGGATGTAGTCGAAGCCGTAGCGGCCCTTCACGCACAGCCGCTCGCGGTTGGCCGGGCCGTCGCGGCCGAGCACCTCGATGATCTTCTCGCCCTGCACGCGGTAGGTGAGCTGGCAGCCGACGCCGCAGTAGGGGCACACCGAATCGACAGCGCGGTCGGCCTCCTGCAGCGCGGCGCCGTTGGCCGGCGTCAGCGCGCCGGTCGGGCAGGCCTGCACGCACTCGCCGCAGGCCACGCAGCTGCTCGCCCCCATGGCGTCGTCGAAGTCGAAGGCGATGCGCGTGCCGGCGCCCCAGCCGGCGATGCCGATCACGTCGTTGACCTGCACCTCGCGGCAGGCGCGCACGCAGCGCATGCACTGGATGCAGGCGTCGAGGTTGACGGCGATGGCGGGGTGCGACAGGTCGGCCGGCGGCGCCGCCTGGCGGTCGAAGCGCGAGCGGCGCACGCCCATCGCCTCGCACCACTGCGCCAGCTCCGAGTGCAGCGTGTGCGGCGCGGCCGGCTGGTCGGCGCGCAGCAGTTCCAGCACCATGCGCTGCGCGCGGCGCACGCGCTCGCTGGCGCTGCGGATCTTCTGGCCGGCCTGCACGCTGCGGCAGCACGAGGCGGCGAGCGTGCGTTCGCCGTCGATCTCGACCACGCAGGCGCGGCAGTTGCCCGCGGGGCGCATGCCGTCCTGGTGGCACAGCGTCGGGATGGCGATGCCGTGGCGGCGGGCGGCGGCGAGGATGGTCTCGCCGGGCTCAGCGTCGATCTCGCGGCCGTCGATGGCAAGCACGATGGGCTCTGCGTCGCGGACCTCCATCCGCCGTTCGGGCTGAGCTTGTCGAAGCCCCGCATCGATTCGTGTCGGCGCTTCGACAGGCTCAGCGCGAACGGAGCTGGGTGAATCGCTCATTCGAACTCCTGCGGAAAATACTTCATTGCGCACAGCAGGGGATTGGGTGCCGCCTGGCCGAGGCCGCAGATCGACGCGTCCATCATCACCGCGCTCAACTCTTCGAGCAGCGGACGGTCCCAGCGGTCGCGGCTCATCAGCTCCACCGCGCGCTGCGTGCCCTCGCGGCACGGCGTGCACTGGCCGCAGCTCTCGTGCTCGAAGAAGCGCATGGCGTTGAGGGCCAGGTCGCGCGCGCGATCGGCCTGCGAGAACACGACCACGGCGGCCGAGCCGATGAAGCAGCCATGGGTTTGCAGGGTGTCGAAATCCAGCGGCAGGTGCGCGAGCGAGGCCGGCAGCATGCCGCCCGAGGCGCCGCCCGGAAAGTAGCCGTACAGCACGTGGCCGTCCTGCATGCCGCCGCCGTATTCGTCCACCAGTTCGCGCAGGCTGATGCCGGCCGGCGCGAGGTGCATGCCCGGCTTCTTCACGCGGCCCGACAGCGAGAACGAGCGCAGCCCGCGGCGCCCGCGGCGCCCATGCTGCGTGAACGATGCCGGCCCCTGCTCGACGATGTCGCGCACCCAGTGCAGCGTCTCCAGGTTGTGTTCGAGCGTCGGCCGCCCGAACAGGCCGACCTCGGCCACGTACGGCGGGCGCAGCCGCGGCCAGCCGCGCCGGCCTTCGAGGCTTTCGATCATGGCCGACTCTTCGCCGCAGATGTAGGCGCCCGCGCCGCGGCGCAGGTGGATGGGCGGCAGCTCGGGCCGGGCGGCGCGCAGCGCGGCGAGCTCGCGCTCGAGGATCGCGCGGCCGGCCGCGTACTCGTCGCGCAGGTAGAGGTAGACCGCCTCGGCGCCGACGCAGTGCGCCGCGATCAGCGTGCCCTCGATGAAGCGGTGCGGATCGCGCTCCAGGTAGAAGCGGTCCTTGAAAGTGCCCGGTTCGCCCTCGTCGATGTTGACGGCGACGAGGCGCGGCGCCGGCTGCTTGCGCACGATGTCCCATTTGCGGCCGGCCGGAAAGCCGGCGCCGCCGAGGCCGCGCAGCCCGGCGTCCGACAGCGCGGCGATCACCGAATCGGCGCTGCGCAGCCCCGCGTGCAATTCGTCGAGCAGCCGGTAGCCGCCGCGTTCGACGTACGCAGCGAGGCCGACGACGGCCGGCACATGTGCAAGCACGCGGCCTTGTGCGAGGGCCGCGTCGATCGACGGCAGGTCGGCGTGGTCGACGGCGTGCTGGCCGACCGCGGCGGCAGGCGCCGTGTCGCAGCGGCCGATGCACGGCACGCCGACCACGCGCACGTCGGCGCGCGTGGACAGCGCCTCGACCAGCTGCTGCTTGAGCGCGGCGCTGCCGGCCATCGCGCAGCCGAGCGACTCGCAGACGCGGACGGTGAGCTGCGGCGGTGCCGGCGCGCCGTCCTTCACGATGTCGAAGTGGTGATAGAAGCTCGCGACCTCGTAGACGTGGGCCAGCGACAGGCCCATCTCGTGCGCGAGCGCGACCAGCAGGCTCTCGGGCAGGTGGCCGCGGCTGTCCTGGACGCGGTGCAGGTGTTCGATCAGCAGGTCGCGCCGTCGCGGCGCCTCGCTGAGCAGCCTGCGCAGCGCGGCGATCGCCTCGGCGGTCGGCTGCCGCCCCTTGGCCTCGTGGCGGGGCTTGCGCCGCGCCGGCGCGGCGGTGTGGATGGGGATCACGCGTGCTGCGTGCTCGTCCGCGGCAGTGGACATGCTCAGACTCCGAGCCAACGCGCCAGCGCCGAATGGTCGCCGGCCAGCACGGTCGATTCTCCGCTTAGAACGATGTTCCCTTTTTCCATCACCACCGCGCGGTCGGTGTGCCCGAGCACCGCGCGGTAGTTGCGGTCGACGATCAGCGTGCTGATGCCGCTCGCGCGCACCTCGGCGATCACGCGCCAGATTTCGGCCACGATCAGCGGCGCCAGCCCCTCGGTCGCTTCGTCGAGGATCAGCAGCGCCGGGTTGGTCATCAGGGCGCGGCCGATCGACAGCATCTGCTGCTCGCCGCCCGAGAGCTGCATGCCGCCGTGCTGCAGTCGTTCGGCCAGCCGCGGAAAGAGTTCCAGCACGCGCTCGAGCGTCCAGGCGCGTTGGCCGCCGACACCGGCGCGCTCGCTCATCACCAGGTTCTCGCGCACCGACAGGTTGGGGAAGATGCCGCGGCCCTCGGGCACGTAGCCGACGCCCAGCCGTGCGATGCGCTCCGGCGCCTGGGCGGTGACGTCGCGCCCGTTCCAGCGCACATGGCCGGCCGCCGGCTTGACGTAGCCCATCAGCGTGCGGATCAGGGTCGTCTTGCCCATGCCGTTGCGGCCCAGCAGGCCCACCGCCTGGCCGGCACCGATCGACAGGTCGACGCCGCGCAGGATGTGGCTGTCGCCGTAATAGCTGTGCAGCCCCTCGATCTGCAGCATCGGCTTCATGGCTCGGTGCCGAGGTAGGCGATCTGCACGTCGCGGTTGCTGCGCACCTGCTCGGGCAGGTCGCTCGCGATGACCTGGCCGTTGACCATCACGGTGATGCGGTCGGCCACGCGGAACACCGCGTCCATGTCGTGCTCGACCAGCATCACCGCGTGTTCGGTCTTCAGCTGACCGAGCAGCGCCAGCATGCGATCGGTTTCCTCGGCGCCCATGCCGGCCAGGGGCTCGTCCAGCAGCAGCACGCGGGGGCGCGTCGCGAGGCACATCGCGATCTCGAGCTGGCGTTTGCCGCCGTGGCTCATCGAGCCGGCGACACGGTGCGCATCGTCTTCGAGGCCGGTCGCCTCGAGCGCCTCGTGGGCGGCACGCAGGCTTTGCGGGCAGCGGCCCGCCGCCTCCCACAGCGCCCACGCCCGAGGGTGCGCCGCCTGCGCGGCGAGGCGGCAGTTCTCGAGCACGCTGAAGCTCGGGAAGATGGTCGTGCGCTGGTAGCTGCGGCCCACGCCGGCGCGGGCGCGCTGGGCCTGCGGCCAGTGCGTGATGTCGCGTCCGGCGAAATGGATCTGCCCGGCACTGGCGGGCATCTCGCCCGACAGCATGTTGATCAGCGTGGACTTGCCGGCGCCGTTGGTGCCGATGACGGCGTGCACCTCGCCGACCTCCAGGTCGACGTCGACCGAGTCGACCGCGGTGAGGCCGCCGAAGCGGCGCGTCAGGCCGACCGCGCGCAGCAGCGGGGCGGGGGAAGCGCGATCAGCGGTCATGGGCGGTCGACACCCGCAGGCTGTTGATGCGCCGGCGCCGCCATGCCGTGAGCCCGATCAGCCCTTGCGGCAGCAGCGCGACGAAGACGATCACCGTGAACCCGAACGTCATCTGCCAGTGCGAGGCGAGCGGGCCGAGCCAGGCCTCCATCTGGAAGAACTCCTTGAGCAGCGTCAGCGCCAGCGCGCCGAGCACGGCGCCGCGCAGGTGCCCGATGCCGCCGAGGATGATCATCAGCAGCACCCCGCCCGATTCGTGCCAGCTCAGCAGCTCGGGATTGGCGCCGCCATCCTTCACCGCGAGCAGAAAACCCGCCAGCCCGGCCAGCGCACCGGCCAGCACGAAGGCGCCCAGCTTGTACAGATAGGTCGGAAAGCCGGCGGCGCGCATGCGCTGCTCGTTGACGCGGATGCCGGCCAGCGCGTGGCCGAAGCGCGAGCGCTGCACCAGCGCGAGCAGGCCGTAGGTGAAGGCGAGCGTCGCGATCACGGCGTAGTAGAAATGCTGTTTGTCGTCGAGGTCGACGAGCGTGGCCTCGCCGATCGCCAGCACCGGCTTGGTGTAGATGAACATGCCGTCGCTGCCGCCGCCGAGCTGCGTGTCGTGAAAGACGAAGTAGGCCATCTGCGCGAAGGCGAGCGTGACCATGATGAAGTAGACGCCGCGCGTGCGCAGGCTGAGCGCCCCGACGAACAGCGCGTACAGCGTGGCCGCGCCGATGGCGGCCGGCAGCACGACGGCGATCGACGTCACCTCGAACTGCGTCGAGAGGATCGCCGTCACGTAGGCGCCGATGCCGAGGAAGGCCGCATGGCCCAGGCTCACCAGGCCGGTCATGCCGACCAGCAGCTCCAGGCTCAGCGCGAAGACCGCGTAGACGGCGATCTTCATCGCGAGGTCCTGCGTGTAGGGCGTCAGCACGCCCGGCAGGAGCGCGAGCACCAGCAGCCCGAGAACGGGGACCAGCCAGCCGTGGAATCGCGTGGCGGTCATGAGGCATCCCGCGCCAGGTGTCCGCAGACACCCGCGGAAGAAAGGGAGCGAAGCGCAGCAAGCGACCGATCAAGCCACGCCCGAGGGTCCGGCTCCGCCGGCCCGAAGGGTGGCGCCCAGGGGCCACGAAGGGGCCCCTTCGTGGCCCTGGGGCAGGAGCGCAGCGACTGGGGGGCTCTATCACCCACGCTTCATCAGGCCCTCGGGCCGCCAGATCAGGATGATGGCCATCAGCAGGTAGACGCCGATGCCGCTCAGCTCCGCGAAGAACACCTTGCCGAAGGTGTCGACGAAGCCGACCAGCAGCGAAGCGACCAGCGCGCCGGTGATCGAGCCGATGCCGCCGATGACGACCACGACGAAGCAGATGATCAGCACGCTCGAGCCCATGCCGGGGTAGACCGACGACATCGGCGCGGCGATCATGCCGGCCAGTGCCGCCAGCGCCACGCCGCCGGCGAACACCACGCGGTACAGCAGCTGGATGTCGATGCCCAGCCCGCGCACCATGTCGCGGTTGCTGGCGCCGGCGCGGATCATCATGCCGAGCTTGGTCTTGTTGACGACGAGGTAGAGCGCGCCCGCGACGACGATGCACGCGGCCGAGGCGAACAGCCGGTACCACGGGTAGCTCATCAGCTCGCCGAGCGCGAAGCTGCCCGACAGCCACTCGGGGATGGGCACGCCGTGAACGTCGTTGCCGACCAGCATCGCGCGCGTCTCCTCGAACACGAGGATCAGCGCGTAGGTCATCAGCACCTGCTGCAGATGCTCGCGTTGGTACAGGTAGCTGAAGAACAGCCACTCGAGCACGAAGCCGAAGGCCGCCGACAGCAGCACGCCCACCAGCAGCATCAGCAGGAAGCGGTCGGCGAAATGCGGCGCCAGCACGAAGCCGAGGTAGGCCCCCAGCATGTAGAAGCTGCCGTGCGCCAGATTGATGACGCCCATGATGCCGAAGATCAGCGTCAGCCCGCTCGCCACCAGAAACAGCAGCAGGCCGTACTGCACGGCGTTCAGGCACTGGACGAGGAAGGTGGCGAGGTCCAAAGGCAGGGTCGATCGACAAGGCGAAGGCGAAGCCTAACGCGAAGACGGGAAGACAAGACAACAAGAACGCAGGAACGGAAGCCGCCGCCGCACACCCCCGTGGAGCAAAGCGAAGCGAGCGACCCCTCAAGCCACGCCCGCGGATCCGGCTCTGCCGGTCCGCCGGGTGGCGCCCCTCGGGGGCAGGAGCGCAGCGACTGGGGGGCCCTACATCTACATCTTGCAGCCGCGCGCCGGATCGGCCAGCGCCTTGACCGCGATGCTCTTGAACTCGTTGTTCACGCCCTTGGCTTCGCGCAGGTAGATGTCCTGCACCGGGTTGCCGGCCTTGGACAGCGTGAACTTGCCGCGCGGGCTGTCGACCGTCGCGCCGCGCATCGCGTTGGCGACCACGTCGCGCTTGCTGACGTCGCCCTTGGCGGCGGCGAGCCCGATGCCGAGCAGCTGCGCCGCGTCGTAGCCCTGTACCGCGTAGACGTCGGCGTTCGCCTTGTAGGCCAGCGCATAGTTCTTGCGGAAGGCGTTGTTGCGCGGCGTGTCCAGGTTGTCGGCGTAGTGCAGCGCCGTCAGCAGCCCCTGCGCTGCCGCGCCCTGCGCCTCCAGCGTGCCGTCGGTGAGGAAGCCCGGGCCGTACAGCGGGATGGTCTTGTTGAGGCCGGCCGCCGCATAGTCCTTGACGAACTTCACCGCACTGCCGCCGGCGAAGAACGCGTAGACCGCATCGGGTTTCTGCGCCGCGATCTCGGTCAGCAGCGCCTGGAACTCCACGTTCGGGAACGGCAGGTAGAGCTCCTTGATGACCTTGCCGCCGCTCTTCTCCAGGCCTTCGGTGAAGCCCTTGGTGGTCTCGGTGCCTGCGGCGTAGTTGTGGGTGATCGTCATCGCGCGCTTCACGCCGCGCTGGCCGGCCACCACGCCCATGGCATAGGCCGGCTGCCAGTTGGAGAACGAGCTGCGCACGATGTTGGGCGCGCACATCGGTCCGGTGATGTCGCCCGCGCCGGCGTTCGGGATGATGAGCAGGGTGTTGTTCTCCTTGGCCGCCTTGGCCATGCCGAGCGCGACGCCCGAGTGCACCGTGCCCACCAGCACGTCGACGTTGTCGCGCTTGATCAGCTTGTTGACGTTGTCGTTGGCCTTCGACGGATCGGATTCGTCGTCGACCTTGAAGTACTGGATCTCGCGGCCGGCGAGCTTGCCGCCTTGTTCCTGCACGTACAGCTTGAAGCCGTTTTCGATGGCGTTGCCGAGCGCGGCGTAGGTGCCGGTGTAGGGCAGCATCAGCCCCACCTTGATGGGCGCGCTGGACTGCGCGTGGACAGCGCCCGCGGCAAGCAGGGCAGCGAGGGTCGAGAGCTTCAGAAGGGTCTTCATCGAGGTCTCCAATGTTGTCGTCGGTCAGGATGGGCTGGCGCCGGCGTGCCTGATGAACGCGCCGGCCTGCGCGATCAGCCGTTCGGGCTGGTCGCGATGTGGCGAATGGCCGCACTCCGGCAGCACGAGCGTCTTCGCGTGGGGCACGTGGCGCACGATCGCGTGCACCTGCGCCAGCGTGCCGTACTCGTCGTCCTCGCCCTGCACCACGAGCAAGGGGCAGCGGATCGCGTCGAGTTCGGCCTCGATGTTCCACGCGCGGAACGCCGGGTCCAGCCAGACGTCGTTCCAGCCCCGAAAAGCCGAATCGACGTCGGCATGGTAGCGGCCGAGCCGCGCGCGTAAATCGGTGGTTTCATAGGCCACCCGGGCCGCTTCGATGCTGCGCAGGCCGAAGTCTTCGGTGAACACGTGCGCGGCGACGGCCACCACGCCCGCACACGGGTACCGCGCCGCGTGCAGCAGCGCGATCGAGCCGCCGTCGCTGTGGCCGAACAGCCAGGGGCGGGAAACCCCCAGGGCTTCGAACAGCGCGGGCAACACCTCGAAGGCCTGGCGGTGCATGAAGTCGACCGGCCAGCGTTCGTCCGAAGGTTTGGCCGTGGAGCCGCCGTACCCATAGCGCGAGAACACCAGACCGCGCCGCCCGATGTGTGTGCACAGGCGCTCGGGAAAGTCCTTCCAGGCCGCCAGCGAACCGAGCCCCTCGTGCAGGAAGACGACGGGCGCCTCGCTCGACGTCACATCGCCCACCCAGCGGTGTTCGATGTGCAGCGGCCGGCCTTGCCAGGCGATCTCGACCAGCGCGGCCTCCATCACGGGGTGGGGCCGGTTTCCCGTTCGCGCAGCTTGAAGCGCTGGATCTTGCCGGTCGCGGTCTTGGGCAGCTCGGGAATGAACTCGATCATCCGCGGGTACTTGAACGGCGCCAGGTGGTCCTTCACGAAGGCCTTCAGGTCGTCGCCGCTCGCCTGCTCGCCCGGGCGCAGCACGACGAACGCCTTGGTGCGCGTCAGGCCCTGCGGGTCGGGCGTGCCGATGACGGCGGCCTCGAGCACCGCGGGGTGCTGCATCAGCGTGGCCTCGACCTCGAACGGCGACACGTACATGCCGCTCACCTTGAGCATGTCGTCGCTGCGCCCGGCGTAGGTGTAGACGTCGTCGGCGTCGCGGCTGTACTTGTCGCCGGTGCGAGTCCATTCGCCCTGGAAGGTGGCGTTCGACTTCTCGCGGTTGCCCCAGTACATCAGCGCGGCGCTCGGTCCGCGCACGTAGAGGTCGCCGATCTCGCCGGGGCCCACCTCGGCGCCGTCTTCGCCGATCAGCTTCAGCGTATAGCCCGGCACGACGCGGCCCGAGGTGCCGTAGCGCACCTCGCCCGGCCGGTTGGACAGGAAGATGTGCAGCATCTCGGTCGAGCCGAGGCCGTCGACGATCTCGCAGCCGAAGCGCTGCGTGAAACGCTCGCCGATGTCGCGTGGCAAGGCCTCGCCGGCCGACGAGCACAAGCGCAGTCTGACCTGCGGGGCGGCCGGCAGATCGGGCGCGGCGAGCATGCCGGCATAACCCGTCGGCGCGCCGCAGAACACCGTCACGCCATGGTCGATCCAGCGTTTGAAGACCGCGCTCGGCGTCGGCCGCTCGGCCATCAACACGGTGGTCGCGCCGACGCTGAGCGGGAAGGTCAGCGCGTTGCCCAGGCCGTAGGCGAAGAACAGCTTGGCCGCCGAGAACATCACGTCCGATTCGCGCAGCCCGAGCACCGGCTTGGCATACAGCTCGGCGGTCCAGTACAGGTTGGCGTGGGTGTGCACGGTGCCCTTGGGGCGGCCGGTGGAGCCGGAGGAGTAGAGCCAGAAGCCGAACTCGTCGGCGCCGGTGTCGGCCGGCTGATCGAGCGGCGCCGGCACCAGCAGGCTGGCGAAGGTGCGTGTGCCCTCCGGCGCCGCGCCGCCGCTGACGACGATGGGCGCGTCGTGCTTGGCGAGTGCCAGTGCCTCGTGCAGCGTGCCCAGCAGCGGCTGCGAGACGATGACCGCTCGCGCGCGGCTGTGCTGCAGCATGTAGGCGTAGTCGGCCACCGTCAGCAGGGTGTTGACCGGCACCGGCACGATGCCCGCGTAGAGCGCGCCGAGGAACGCGACGGGGAAGTCGACGCTGTCGCGCAGCAGCAGCAGCACCCGCTGCTCGGGCTGCAGGCCCAGACGCAGCAGCCCGGCGGCGCAGCGGCGCACCCGCTGGTCGAGTTCACCGTAGGCGAGGTGCTCCTGGTCGTCGATGTAGGCGATGCGCTGCGCATGCCGCGCGGCGCCTTGCAGCAGGTAGGCCGCTGCGTTGAATCGCTCGGGCGGTGCGGCAGGGCTGGTCATGGGCGTCTCCTACGAATCAGAGGCCGTGAAGCATTGGCTGCCTCGCCCGCCTCGGTTGGCCTCTGAACGAGCTGACGTCGCTGCCCGATTGCATGGGTGCTTCGCTGCGTCGGCTCACTTGACAAACTCGATCGCGCCTTGCGGGAGCAGGTAGAGCACCAGCGCATGGCCGCCCGTGACCACCGGCGTGTGAACGCTGCCCGGTTCGCTGACGCTCCAGCCGGCGGGCCAGCCGTCGAACAGCGGCTCGCCGCTCAACGGCATGTTGAGCACGATCTCGCCATGCGGGTGCCGGTGCCGGCCGCCGGCGATGTTGAGCATGTCGACCACGTCGACGCTGAAGCCGTGGGTGGCGTCGGAGGGCTTGACGACGCGGCCGTAGCGTAGCCCCCGGTGTTCGTGCTGGCACATCCAGCCGTCGGCGATGCCTTGCCGGCAGGCGTTCAGCAAGGCCGTGTAGGTCTCGCTGCCGGGGCCATGGCGTGCGTTGAGCCGGGCTGCCAGATCGGCGTTCAGGGGTGCCCCGGCAAACTCCGCGGTCAGCTTGGATATCAGGTGCTGAAACTCGCTGGCGTCCATGGGACCCTCCGGGATAATGCATTCTGAGGTGCTTGAATTGCCTCGCACAATGCAATATCTTGCATTGATACTGCAGTGTAGTGGATGCTTGATGAGGATCAAAAAGAGGGGAAACCCGTGACTTCCGAACCTGCCGCCGATGACCTCGCCCCCGCCGCAGCGGCCGACGAGAAGGACCCGTTTCTCGCCACCCTGGGCGAACGCGCGCGTGCGCTGCGGGCGCGCCGCGGCCTCACCCGCAAGGGGCTGGCGCGCGCCGCAGACGTGTCCGAGCGGCATCTCGCGAACGTCGAGATGGGGGTGGGCAACGCCTCGATCCAGTTCCTGCGGCAGGTCGCGCAGGCACTGAACTGCACGCTGGCCGAACTGGTCGGCGACGAAACGGCGAGTTCGGCCGAGTGGCTGATGATCCGCGAGATCCTGCGCGGTCGCGACCCGGCCGAGCTGGCGCAGGCGCGTACCGCGCTCGCGGCCATGTTCGGCGCGCCGGCCAGCGAGGCGGCGCGCCGCCAGCGCGTCGCGCTGGTCGGGCTGCGTGGCGCCGGCAAGAGCACCTTGGGACGCCTGCTGGCCGAGCGCTGGGGCGTGCGTTTTGTCGAGCTGAACCGCGAGGTCGAGGCGCTGGCCGGCTGCAGCCTCTCGGAGGTGCACTCGCTGTACGGGCCGCAGGCCTACCGCCGCTATGAAAAGCGCGCGCTCGAGGAGACCATTCAGCGCCATCCGCGCGCGGTCATCGCGACGCCCGGCGGCATCGTCTCCGAGCCCGCGACCTTCAATCTCCTGCTGGCCCACTGCTTCACGGTGTGGCTGCAGGCCACGCCCGAGGAGCACATGGGCCGCGTGCTGGCGCAGGGCGACACCCGGCCGATGGGCGGCGCGGGCGGCAACAAGGCGGAGGCGATGGACGACCTCAGGCGCATCCTCGAAAGCCGCGCCGCCTTCTACGCCAAGGCCGACCGCAGCCTGGACACCAGCGACAAGACCGCCGCCCAGGCGCTGGCCGCGCTGCAGAAGCTCTTGCAGGAGAAGGTGGCGCAGGCGGCCTGAACGTGCGCGGCGGGTAATTGCAATTGACGACGGTCAAGACATGCAGTAAATTGCATTCGATCCGCCGCGTATGCACGATAGTGCTTGGAGTTGTGCCATGTCTGCCCCCGATGCCCCGGTCTCTTTCGACACCCACCCCGAGCGCTACCGGCACTGGGGGCTGCAGTTCGAGGGTGCGGTCGCCACGCTGTCGCTGAAGGTCGACGAAGACGGGGGGCTGCGCGAGGGCTACAAGCTCAAGCTCAACAGCTACGACCTGGGCGTGGACATCGAACTGCACGACGCGGTGCAGCGCATCCGCTTCGAGCACCCGGAAGTGCGCACGGTGATCATCACCAGCGGGCGCGACCGGGTGTTCTGTTCGGGCGCCAACATCTTCATGCTCGGCAGTTCAAGCCACGCGTGGAAGGTCAACTTCTGCAAGTTCACCAACGAAACACGCAACGGCCTGGAGGATTCCAGCCGCCACAGCGGGCTCAAGTTTCTCGCCGCGGTGAACGGCGCCTGCGCCGGCGGCGGCTATGAGCTGGCGGCCGCCTGCGACGAGATCATCCTCGTCGACGACCGCTCCTCGGCGGTCAGCCTGCCCGAGGTGCCGCTGCTGGGCGTGCTGCCGGGCACGGGCGGGCTGACCCGGCTGACCGACAAGCGGCGCGTGCGCCACGACCACGCCGACATCTTCTGCACCACCAGCGAGGGCATTCGCGGCAAGAAGGCCAAGGATTGGCGCCTGGTCGACGAGGTCGTGAAGACGCAGGGCTTCGCGCAGCGCGTCCAGGAGCGCGCGCACGAACTGGCGGCGCTGAGCGACCGGCCGGCCAAGGCACGCGGCGTGCCGCTGCTGCCGCTGCACAAGGTGATCCAGGCCGACGCGATCAGCTACCACCACGTGGCGGTGCAGATCGACCGCGCCGCGCGCACCGCGACGCTCGACATCGCCGCGCCGATGGGTGGCCAGCCGATCGACATGGCCGCGATCGAGACGGTGGGCTCGCATTGGTACCCGCTGCAGATGGCGCGCGAACTCGACGACGCGATCCTGCATCTGCGCGCCAACGAACCCGAGATCGGCACCTGGGTGCTGAAGACACACGGCAGCGCCGATGCGGTGCTCGCGATGGACGCGACGCTGCTGGCGCACCAGCACCACTGGTTCGTGCGCGAGACCATCGGCATGCTGCGGCGCACGCTGGCGCGGCTCGACGTCACCTCGCGATCGCTGTTCGCGCTGATCGAGCACGGCTCGTGTTTTGTCGGCACGCTGTTCGAGCTGGCGCTGGCCGCCGATCGCATCTACATGCTCGCGCTGCCCGACCAGCCCGCGGCCGCGCCCAAGGTGGCGCTGACGCTGATGAATTTCGGGCCGCTGGAGATGGTGAGCCGCGAGTCGAGGCTGCACCGCCGCTTCTACGGCAATGCCGCCGAGCTGAATGCCGCGCAGGCCACCCGCGGGCGCGCACTCGACGCCGCCGAGGCGCTGGCGCTGGGCCTCGTCACCGCCGCGCCCGACGACATCGACTGGGCCGACGAGATCCGCATTGCGCTCGAAGAACGCGCCAGCCTCTCGCCCGATGCATTGTCGGGCATGGAGGCGAACCTGCGTTTCGCCGGCCGCGAAACGATGGAGACCCGCATCTTCGGCCGCTTGAGCGCGTGGCAGAACTGGATCTTCATCCGTCCCAACGCCGTCGGCGAGGGCGGCGCGCTGAAGGTCTACGGCACGGGAACGAAGCCGCAGTTCGATCGCAAGCGAACCTAGATGAGTCCGGCCACCGCCATTCCTTTCCCCCGTTCGCCCTGAGGTATCGAAGGGCTGGTGGCGGTTAGCGCGGGCTTCGATACCTCAGCCAGCCCTTCGAGACCTCAGGGCGAACGGGCACCAACTCAGGATTCAGCATGAGCAGCATCAACTACACCGACAAGATCCCCAACAACGTCAACCTGTCGGAGGACCGCACGCTGCAGCGTGCGCTCGAACACTGGCAGCCGAGCTACCTCAGCTGGTGGCAGGACATGGGCCCCGACGGCTCGCACGACTTCGAGGTCTACCTGCGCACGGCGGTGAGCACGACGCCGGAGGGCTGGGCGCACTTCGGCCACGTGAAGATGCCCGACTACCGCTGGGGCATCTTCCTCGCGCAGCCGGAGCCCGATCGGCGCGTGAACTTCGGCGAGCACAAGGGCGAAGCCGCCTGGCAGGAGGTGCCGGGCGAGCACCGCGCCAACCTGCGCCGCATCATCGTCACGCAGGGCGACACCGAACCGGCGTCGGTGGAGCAGCAGCGCCACCTCGGCAAGACAGCGCCCAGCCAATACGACCTGCGCAACCTGTTCCAGGTCAACGTCGAAGAAGGCCGCCACCTGTGGGCGATGGTCTACCTGCTGCACAAGTACTTCGGCCGCGACGGCCGCGAAGAAGCCGAGGCGCTGCTGGAGCGCCGCTCGGGCGACGCCGACAACCCGCGCATCCTCGGCGCCTTCAACGAGCGCACGCCCGACTGGCTGGCGTTCTACATGTTCACCTACTTCACCGACCGCGACGGCAAGTTCCAGCTCTGCGCGCTGGCCGAAAGCGGCTTCGACCCGCTGAGCCGCACCACACGCTTCATGCTGACCGAAGAGGCGCACCACATGTTCGTCGGCGAGTCGGGCGTGTCGCGTGTCATCTCGCGCACCTGCGAGGTCATGAAGAAGCACGGCATCGAAGATCCTGCCGAGGTGCGCAAGCACGGCGTGATCGACCTGCCGACGATCCAGCGCTACCTCAACTTCCACTACAGCGTGACGATCGACCTGTTCGGTGCCGACCAGTCGAGCAACGCCGCGATCTTTTACAGCTCGGGCCTGAAGGGCCGCTACGAAGAGACCAAGCGCGACGACGACCACCTGCTCAAGGGCGGCTCGTACAAGATCCTCGACGTGAAGGACGGCGCGCTGACCGAACGCGAGGTGCCGATGCTCAATGCGCTGAACGAGGTGCTGCGCGACGACTACATCCGCGACTCCACCGCCGGCATCGGACGCTGGAACAAGGTGATCGACAAGGCCGGCCTCGCGTTCCGGCTCGCCGCGCCGCACAAGGCCTTCAACCGCCACATCGGCACCTTCGCCGGCCTGCGCGTGAGCCCGGACGGGCGCGTGATCTCGGAGGCCGAGTGGGCCGCCAACGTGGCGCAGTGGCTGCCGAGTGAGGAAGACCGCGCCTTCGTGGCCTCGCTGATGGGGCGCGTGGTCGAGACCGGCAAGTACGCCAACTGGATCGCCCCGCCGGTGGTGGGCATCAACAAGCAGCCGGTGGACTTCGAATACGTGCGCTTCAACTGAGACGACGGAGCTAAGCACTATGCAATTGTTCAGCGCAGTCGGCTCCCTCGGAGGCTCACCGACGGCTGTGAAGCAGCCGAGCCTCACAGCCTCTGAGACGATGGAATGAACGCGCCCGCGCCGGTCGAACTGATCCGGCAGCACCTGATCGACCCCGAGGTCTGCATCCGCTGCAACACCTGCGAGGAGACCTGCCCGGTCGACGCGATCACCCACGACGGGCGCAACTACGTGGTCAAGGTGGAGGTCTGCAACGGCTGCAACGCCTGCATCTCGCCGTGCCCGACCGGCAGCATCGATCACTGGCGGCTGGTGCCGCGCGCGCAGGCCTATTCGATCGAGGATCAGTTCGGCTGGGACGAGCTGCCGCCGCAGGCCGAGCTGCCCGCGGACGCGGCTGCGACGATGCTGCCGTCCGTCGACGAGACGCCGCAAAGCAACGCCGCGCGATCGCCCAGCTCGGCGAGCGCCCCCTGGTCGGCCGCGCAGCCGAGCCTGCAGCTGTTCACGCACAAGAGCCCGCTGAACGCGACCGTGGCCGGCAACTTCCGCCTCACGGCGGCCGATGCCGAGGCCGACGTGCGCCACATCGTGCTCGACTTCGGGACGCACTTCTTCCCGCTGCTCGAGGGCCAGACGATCGCCGTCACGCCGCCCGGCACCGACGACAGCGGCCGGCCGCACACGCCGCGCATGTACTCGATCGCGAGCCCGCGCAGCGGTGAACGCGAGGGCTACAACAACGCGTCGCTGACGGTCAAGCGCGTGACCGTCGATCACGAAGGCCGGCCGACCCGCGGCATCGCCTCCAACTACCTGTGCGACCTGAAGAAGGGCGACACGGTGCAGGTGACCGGCCCCTTCGGCGACCGCTTCCTGATGCCCAATCACCCGGGCTCCAACATCCTGATGATCTGCACCGGCACCGGCTCCGCGCCGATGCGCGCGATGACCGAGCACCGCCGTCGCCTGCGCGCCGCGGGCAAGGCGCTGGCCGGCCGCTTGATGCTGTTCTTCGGCGCGCGGCGTCCCGAGGAACTGCCGTACTTCGGCCCGCTGGCGAAGCTGCCGCCCGAGTTCATCGACACGACGCTCGCCTTCTCGCGCGTGCCGGACCAGCCGCGCGCCTACGTGCAGGACCGCATGCGCGAGCGCGCCCGCGACGTGGCCGAGCTGCTGGGCGGCGACACCTTCGTCTACATCTGCGGGCTCAAGGGCATGGAGACCGGCGTGCTGCAGGCGCTGCAGGAAGCGTGCACACTCGCGGGCATCGATTGGCCGTCGCTGCACGAACGCTATGTGAACGAGGGCCGCTTCCACGTCGAAACCTATTGACTTCGCGTCCGGCGCGCCCGGCCCACCGCCCATGAGCTTCCACACCATCGCCGTCGTCGGCGCCGGCACCATGGGTGCCGGCATCGCGCAAGTCGCCGCAGCCGCGGGCCATCCGGTGAAGCTGCTCGACGTCCGCGCGGGCGCCGCCGAAGCGGCGATCGCGCAGATCGGCAAGGCGCTTGCCGGGCTGGTCGACAAGGGCCGCCTGGCCGAGACCGAGCGCAGCGCGACCTTGTCGCGCCTCACCGCGGCCGAGACGACGGCGCAGCTCGCCGATGCGTCGCTGCTGATCGAAGTGATCGTCGAGGACCTGGAAGCCAAGCAAGGCCTGCTGCGCGAGCTCGAGGCGATCGTGGCGCCGCAGGCGGTGCTCGCGACCAACACCTCGTCGATCTCGATCACCGCGATCGCCAACGGCATGCAGCGTCCGCAGCGCGTGGTCGGCATGCATTTCTTCAACCCGGTGCCGCTGATGAAGCTGGTCGAGGTGGTCTCGGGGCTGGAGACGGACCCGGCGGTCGCGCAGGCGGTGTTCGACCTCGCCGGGCGCTGGGGCAAGACGCCGGTGCATGCGACGAGCACGCCCGGCTTCATCGTCAACCGCATCGCGCGGCCGTATTACGCCGAGGCGTTGGCGCTGCTGCAGGAGCGCGCGGCCACCCCGGCGGTGATCGACGCGCTGGCGCGCAGCGCCGGCTTTCGCATGGGGCCGTGCGAGCTGATGGACCTCATCGGCCACGACGTCAACTACGCCGTCACGCAATCGGTCTTCCAGGCCAACCATGGCGACCGGCGCTATGTGCCGTCGCTGGTGCAAAAGGCGCTGGTCGACGGCGGACGGCTGGGGCGCAAGGCCGGCAAAGGCTTCTACGAGGGCGTGCCGCCTCCGGAGCCGCCGGCTGCTGCGCCGCCGCCCTTGCCCGCGCCGATGACGCTGCATGGCGAGGGACCGCTCGTGCAGGCGCTGCACGGCTGGCTGACGCAGCGCGGGCTCGAGTTCGCGCGGGAAACGGCTTCCGACTGGAACGGGCTGGCGGTGCAAGGCATCGAACTGCAGCTGTGCGACGGGCGCAGCGCGGCGCAGCGGGCGGCCGAGCGTGGGCAGCGCGAACTCGCCGTCATCGACCTGCCGCTGTTCCATGCACGCTCGCAGTCCATGGGCATCGCCTTCGCACCCAGCGCCGGCGAGTCGGCTCGCGCGCTGGCCCGCGACACGCTGCAGGCCTGCGGCTGGCGCGCGCAGGAGATGCAGGACCTGCCGGGGCTGTGGACCACGCGCACGATCTGCATGCTGATCAACGAAGCCGCCGACGCGGTCCAGCAGGGGGTGTGCGACGAACAGGGCGCCGACCTGGCGATGAAGCTCGGCACCAACTGGCCGGCCGGGCCCTTCGAGTGGCTCGCGGCTCTCGGCGTGGAGCATGTGGTGGCGGTGCTCGACCGGCTGCACGCGGCCACGCGCGGCGAGCGCTACCGTGTCAGCCCGCTGCTGCAGCAGCGCCTGTGGGCGCAGCGCCTCGCCTCCTGAGGGCAGGTCGATGGCGGCATGCCCCGCCATCCGGCTGGCGCTTGCGCAGCGCACTTGACTTCGTCGCGGGCTCGCGCACAAGCTCGGTCATCTTTGCCACGGAGTCTGCCGTATGAAGATCATGCTGCCTGTCGATGGATCGCCGCTGTCGCTGGAGGCGGTGCATCACGCGGTCCGTCTGGTGCGCGACGGCTTGCGCGCCGAGTTCGTGATCGCCAACGTGCAGGAGCCGAGCTCGCTGTACGAGATGATGGTGGTGCACGATCCCGATGCGCTGCAGCGCATGGCGCTGGAGGCCGGGCAGCACCAGGTCGCCGCCGCGGCGGCGCTGCTCGACGAAGCCGGCATCGCGCATGAAGTGGAGATCGTCTCCGGCGAGCCGGCCAACACGCTCGTCGACCTGGCCGAGAACTTCCAGTGCAACGCCATCATCATGGGTGCGCATGGCGAGGGCGAAAGCGGCGCGGCGCTCGGCACGGTCGCGCAGTCCGTGCTGCGGCACTCGCCGGTGCCGGTGATGATCGTGCGGCCGCAGGCGCCCGAAGCCACCGATGCGGGCTTGCTCGACGAGGATGCAGGCTCGGTGGCCGGCGTGTCCGAGCAGGGTTGAGCGATGGAAGCGAGGTGTCCGCGGTGGATACCGGCTTTCGCCGGTATGACGATGCAGCGGTAAGCAGCGCCGTCATCCCGACGAACGTCGGGATCCATGCGCGGGTCAACTCCACACTTCCCTGGCCACCTCCACCACCAGGCGCAGCTTCGCGCGCTGCGCCTCGACCGCAATGTCGTTGCCGTGCACGGTGCTCGAGAAGCCGCATTGCGGCGACAGGCACAGCTGTTCCAGCGGCACGTACTTCGCCGCCTCGTCGATGCGCCGCTTCAGCTCGTCCTTGCTCTCGAGCTGCCCGAGTTTGGTCGTCACCAGCCCGAGCACGACGATCTTGTCCTTCGGGAGGAAACGCAAGGGTCGGAAGTCGCCGCTGCGCTGGTCGTCGTATTCGAGGAAGTAGGCGTCGAGCTTCATCTCGGAGAGCAAGGCCTCGGCCACCGGCTCGTAGCCGCCTTCGGCGGCCCAGTGGCTCTTGAAATTGCCGCGGCACAGGTGCACCGCCAGCGTCATGCCGGCGGGCTTCTGCGCGACCACGCAGTTGATGAAGCTCGCGTAGCGGTGCGGCAGTTCGTTGGGATCGTCGCCGCGGGCGCGTGCGCCTTCGCGCATGTGTTCGTCGCACAGGTAGGCGAGGTTGGTGTCGTCCAGCTGCACGTAGGTGGCGCCGGCGGCGGCGAGTGAACGCAGCTCCTCGCCATAGGCGTCGGCCACGTCCTGGTAGAACGCCTCGAGGTCGGGGTAGGCGTCGCGGCTGATGCCGGCGCGCCCGCCGCGGAAGTGCAGCATCGTCGGCGACGGGATCGAGACCTTGGGCGTGCTGCCGGGCGACAGCTGGCTCTTCAGGTACTCGAAGTCGGCACGCTGGATGTCCTTCACGTGCCGCACCTTGTCGACCACCCGCATCACCGGCGGCGCGAGCTCCTCGCTGCCGTCGGGCTTCTTCACCATCACCGGCAGGTCGGTCTTGACGCCCCCCAGCTGGTCGAGGAAGTCGATGTGGAAGTAGGTGCGGCGGAACTCGCCGTCGGTGATGCTCTTCAAGCCCACGTCTTCCTGGAAGCGGACGATCTCGGTGATCGCGCGGTCTTCGACGCGCCGCAGCTCGTCGGGGGTGATCTCGCCGGTGCGCCGCTGTTCGCGGGCCTCCAGCAGGTACTTCGGGCGCAGGAAGCTGCCCACGTGGTCTGCGCGGAAGGGTGGGGTGCTGCGTTCGCTCATCGTGTTTCCTCCGTGGCCCTGGTCGCGGCCCGCGGCCGTGATCAGGTGTTGCTGGACAAGCCGCTCGGATCTTCCCGGGCGAGATAACAGTGCAGTGCGCGGATCGCCGACGAGGCGTGTTCGCCCCAGTGCGCCTGGAAGTTGAACCCCCACTCCCACAACGCGTCGTCGACGCGACCGGTGTCGAACAGGTGCAGGCCGGTGGCGACGTCGCGGTAGATGTCGACCAGATCGTCCGCGAGGTCGCCGACCACCGGCTCGTCGGCCGGCACCAGCGGACTGAAGATCTCGCTGTAGTGCTGCAGCGGAAGGGCGGCGGCGCGTTCGCGCACGGCCGACAGCCGCTGCGCCAGGTCGAGCTCGGGTTCGCGCCGGTGCGAGACGCGTTCGCTCCAGGGCTGCGGCAGATCGAGGGCTGCGGCATACAGCGCCACCACGCGGCGCAATGCGATCGGCGCGCTCAGTGGCGGCGGCGCCGCCGACCCGTCGGCCCAGGCGACGAAGCGCCGCGCTTCGAGACTGAAGCGTTCGGCAACGGATCGTCGCTGTTCACTGCGCGGCATCGGGTCGATCGAGAGTGTCGGCCGAGGTTACACGACAAGGCGGGCGGGGCGGCGCAACACCTCAACGCTCGAGAGGCAAACCGACGTAGTTCTCCGCCAGCACCGTCGACGCCGCAGTCGAGCCGACGAGGTAGTCGAGCTCGGCCATCTGCATGCGGTGTCCGAATTCGCCGTTCTCGGGGAACTGGTGCATGAGCGAGGTGAACCACCACGAAAAGCGCTCTGCCCGCCAGACACGGCGCAGGCAGCGTTCGGAGTAGCTGTCGAGGCCGGCCTCGCTGCCTGCATAGAAGTCGGCCAGCGCGCGCGACAGCAGGCCCACGTCGCTGGCGGCGAGGTTCAGCCCCTTGGCGCCGGTGGGCGGCACGAGGTGTGCCGCGTCGCCGGCCAGGAACAGCCGGCCGAAGCGCATCGGCTCGGCCACGAAGCTGCGCAGCGGCGCGATGCTCTTTTCGAGCGAGGGGCCGGTGACGAGCGCCTGCGCGGCGGCGGGGTCGATGCGGCGGCGCAGTTCGTCCCAGAACGCATCGTCGGACCAGTTCTCGGCGCGCTCGTCGAGCGGGCACTGGAGGTAGTAGCGGCTGCGCGTCGGCGAGCGCATGCTGCACAAGGAGAACCCGCGCGGGTGGCTGCTGTAGATGAGCTCGTGCGACACCGGCGGCGTCTGCGACAGCAGGCCGAGCCAGCCGAACGGGTAGGCGCGCTCGAAGACGTGCAGCGCCGAGGGCGGCAGGCTCGCCCGGCACACGCCGTGAAAGCCGTCGCAGCCGGCGATGAAGTCGCATGCCACTTCGACCGGCTCGCCATCGAAGCGGTAACGAACGCGCGGCGACCGGCCATCGAAGTCGTGCACGCTGACCTGGTCGGCGTTGTAGACGGTGGCGAGCCCAGCCGCCTCGCGCGAGCGCATCAGGTCGCGTGTCACCTCGGTCTGGCCGTAGACGGTCACCTGCTTGCCGCCCGTCAGCGCCCTGAAATCGATGCGATGGCGTGCACCGCCGAAGCTGAGCGCGATGCCGCCGTGCGGCAGGCCTTCGCGGTGCAGGCGCTCGCCGACACCCGCCTCGTCGAGCAGGTCGACGGTGGTCTGTTCGAGCACCCCGGCGCGGATGCGCCCGAGCACGTACTCGGCGCTGCGCTGCTCGATGATGAGGTTGGCGATGCCGGCGCGATGCAGCAACGCGCCAAGCAGCAGACCTGCCGGGCCGGCACCGATGATCGCGACTTGCGTGCGCATCAGGGCGGCCTCGGGGCCGGCGTCACAACACCGTGCGCAGGCTCGCCTGGGCTTGCAGCAGGGCGGGCAGGCAGTCGTTGACGAGCTGATCCATCGAGACCCGCGCGGCGTGCACGCTCACGTTCATCGCCGCCAGCACCTCGCCGCGGTAGCTCTTCAGCGGCACGGAGATCGTGCGCAGGCCCAGTTCCAGCTCCTGGTCGACGGCGGCATAGCCCTGCGAGCGCGTGCGCGCGATCTCGATGCGCAAGCGCTCGGGGCTGGTGACGGTGCTTGGCGTGAGCGGGGCCAGCGTCTGGCGGGCAATCCAGGCGTCGACCTCGGCTTGCGGCAGCGCCGCCAGCAGCACGCGGCCGTTGGCGGTGCAATAAGCCGGCACCCGGGTGCCGGGCTGCAGCGTCGACGACACCACGCGGCCGGCGCTGGTGGCGGCGATGCAGATCACGTCGTCGCCGTCGAGCACGCCGGCAGACGACGCTTCCTTCAGCGCATAGGCGAGCTTGTGCAACTCGGGCTGCACGATGCGCGGCAGGCGCGCCGAGTGCATGTAGCTCTGTCCCAGCCGCAGCACCTTGGGCGTCAGGGCGTACATCTTGCGATCGCTGGTGACGTAGCCGAGGTATTCCAGCGTGATCAGGTAGCGGCGCGCGGCCGCCCGCGTGAGGCCGCACAACGAGGCGACTTCGGTCATCGTCAGGCGAGGCCGGTCCTGGTCGAAGGCCGAGATGACGGCCAGGCCCTTTTCGAGGCCGGCGATCAGGTCGCGTTTCTGGGGGCCCGGCTTGCTGGCGGGGGGGGCGGCGCCGGCGAACGCGGCGTCAGGTGCCCGTTCGGTCTCGACGTCATGACGGTCGAATGCATTCATCCAAGGACTCCCGACTCGAAATGGGCGCTGTTCGCCCAATGACTACGCAATGGGCCTCTCCAGCCCGTCCACGGATTGAATCTACCGACAAACGCAAAGCCGAGTTTTCGCTTAGGAAACCATTGTGCGATTGCCGCGCGTTACGCACGGTCGTACTGACTTGATCCGGTGGCGCTGGGCACGCGATTCGCGGCAGGCGCCCGTGGCGTCCGGCCGCGCCGCAGGCCGATCACGGGGCGAGGTCGACCGGCAACGGCGATGCCGCCTTGACCTCTTCCATGCAGATCATCGAACGCACGTCGTCCACCCCCGGCACCTGCATCAGCCGGTCGGTGAGGAACTGCGACAAGCTCTTCAAGTCGCGCGCAGCGACCTTCAGCAGGTAGTCGTAATCGCCGGACACGGTGTGGCATTCGAGGATCTGCGGGAAGTCGCGGATGCTCGCTTCGATATCGCGCACGCGGCCGAACTGGCCGCCGTCGATGTTCAGACTCACGTAGGCGATCACGCCCAGCCCGAGCGCCTCGGCACGCACCTCGGCCCGGTAGCCGCGGATGACGCCGCGCTCCTCGAGTGCACGCACGCGCCGGAAGCACTGGGGTGCCGACAGGTGTACCCGTGCGGACAGGTCGACGTTGGAGGCGCGGCCGTCCGACTGGAGAACACCAAGAATCTTGCGGTCCAGGCCGTCCAGACCTTGATCGTTCATGGTCGTTGACTCCACAAAGAACGAATCATGCGCCGACGTGGCGGAGGATGCAATATTTGGAACGCATATTTCGCGCGCTCCCGCCTAGACTGCCAGGATCGTTGCCCAGCAGTCGAACGAAGGACTTCTCATGACCACCGCCGCCCGTGCCGCCGCACGCCACGCCGAAGCCAAGGCATCCGCCCAGACGCCCAGACCGATCGAGCTCGAGCAGCGCCACGGCGCCCACAACTACCACCCGCTGCCGGTCGTGCTGACGCGCGGCGAGGGTGTGCACCTGTTCGACGGGCAGGGCCGCCGCTACCTGGACATGATGTCCGCCTATTCCGCGGTGAGTTTCGGCCACAGCCATCCGGCGCTGGTCGCCGCACTGACCGAGCAGGCGAGCCGGCTGGCGATCACCAGCCGCGCCTTCTACACCGACCGCCTCGGTTCATTCCTCGAATTGCTGTGCCGCATGACGGGCATGGCACGTGCGCTGCCGATGAACAGCGGCGCCGAAGCCGTCGAGACGGCGATCAAGGCGGCCCGCAAGTGGGCCTACAAGGTCAAGCGCGTGCCCGAAGGCCAGGCGCAGATCGTGGTCGCGGCCGGCAACTTCGCCGGGCGCACGACGACCATCGTCGGCTTCTCCAGCGAGGCGCAGTACCGCGACGGCTTCGGTCCCTTCGCGCCCGGCTTCGCCAGCGTGCCCTTCGGCGACGCCACGGCGCTGGAAGCCGCGATCACACCCCACACGGCCGCGTTCATCGTCGAGCCGATCCAGGGCGAGGCCGGCATCGTGGTGCCGCCTGCGGGCTACCTGAAGGCGGTGCGCGAGATCTGCACCCGTCGCAACGTGCTGATGATCTGCGACGAGGTGCAGACGGGCCTCGGTCGCACTGGCCGCATGCTGGCCTGCGACCACGAGGGCGTGCGGCCCGATGGCCTCACGCTCGGCAAGGCGCTGGGCGGCGGCCTGCTGCCGGTGAGCGCCTTCCTCGCGCGCGAAGACGTGATGGCGCAGTTCACCCCGGGCGACCACGGCAGCACCTTCGGCGGCAATCCGCTGGCCGCCGCGGTCGGCGAGGCGGCGCTCAGGCTGCTCGACGAGCAGCAGCTCGCGCGCCGCGCGCACGACCAGGGCGAGTACCTGATGGCGCAGCTCGGCAAGCTGAACCATCCGGCCATCGTCGACATTCGCGGCAAGGGGCTGCTGGTCGGCATCGAAGTCGATCCCGCCTTCGCCAGCGCTCGCGAAGTCTGCGAAGGGCTGATGCTCGAAGGCGTGCTGAGCAAGGACACCCATCACACGGTGGTGCGCTTCGCGCCGCCGCTGGTGATCGAACGCGAGCAGATCGACTTCGCCGTCGCGGCGGTGCGCCGCGTCCTCGCGTCCATCGAGCGCTCGCGCGCGGCGAAGGCCGAAGTCGTCGCTGCCTGAGGCCGGCGACGCAGAGCGTCAGACGCGCTCGACGATGAGCGCGATGCCCTGGCCGACGCCGATGCACATCGTGCACAGCGCGTAGCGCCCCTTGATGCGCTCCAGCTGGTTGAGCGCGGTCGTCACCAGCCGCGCGCCGCTTGCACCCAGCGGGTGGCCGAGGGCGATCGCGCCGCCGTTGGGGTTGACCCGTGCGTCGTCGTCCGCGAGCCCGAGTTCGCGCAGCACCGCGATGCCCTGCGCGGCGAAGGCTTCGTTGAGTTCGATCACGTCCATCTGCTCCAGGCGCAGACCCGTCAACTCGAGCACCTTGCGCGAGGCCGGCGCCGGGCCGATGCCCATGACACGCGGCGCGACGCCGGCGGTGGCCATGCCCACCACGCGCGCGCGTGGCGTGAGGCCGTGGCGTGCGGCCGCGGCCTCGCCGGCCAGCAGCAGCGCGCAGGCGCCGTCGTTGACGCCCGACGCGTTGCCGGCGGTCACGCTGCCGTCCGGGCGCACGATGCCCTTGAGCCTGGCCAGCGCGTCGAGCGAGGTCTCGCGCGGGTGTTCGTCCTTGGCCACCACCAGCGGCTCGCCCTTCTTCTGCGCGATGTGCACCGGCGTGATCTCGGCGTCGAAGAAGCCCGACTGCTGCGCCGCCACCGCCTTCAGCTGCGAGGCGAGCGCCATGCGGTCCTGCGCCTCCCGTTCGATGCGGTAGTCGGCCGCGACGTTCTCGGCGGTTTCGGGCATCGAGTCGACGCCGTACTGCTCCTTCATCAGCCGGTTGACGAAACGCCATCCGATGGTCGTGTCGTAGACCGCGTTCTGGCGCGCGAAGGCGGTCTCGGCCTTCGGCATCACGAAGGGCGCACGGCTCATGCTTTCCACGCCGCCGGCGATCACCAGCTGCGCCTCGCCGCAGCGGATCGCCCGGGCAGCGGAGCCGACCGCGTCCATGCCCGAGCCGCACAGCCGGTTGATCGTCGCGCCGGGCACGTCCACCGGCAGTCCGGCGAGCAGCGCCGACATGCGCGCCACGTTGCGGTTGTCCTCGCCCGCCTGGTTGGCACAGCCGAACAGCACGTCGCCGAGCGCCGCCCAGTCGACGCCGGCGTTGCGCGCCATCAGCGCCTTGATCGGGATGGCGCCGAGGTCGTCGGGACGCACCGGCGACAGCGCGCCGCCGTAGCGGCCGAAGGGGGTGCGGATCGCGTCGCAGATGAAGGCGTGGGCCATGGTGTGTCCTTCAGGCGTGCAGCGTGGAACGCTGGAACACTGTAGTCGATCGCTCCGGCACGGGTCAGTCTCGCCCGCGACAGCGCAGCGGGGCGAGCACGCCCCTGGCCGGGGACACGCCGTTCAAGCCGCCTTCGACAGTTCTTCCATCGCGTAGACGCGGCCGAAGCGGTTGGCGAGGAAGTCGCCGAGCGGCACGTCTTCCTGCTTGACGAAGCCGGCCTGCGGCAGCCGCCCGTCGGCCAGCATGTCCAGCATCGCGCACAGGCTGCTCGCGGTGGTGATCTGGATGGCGCTGCGCATCTTGCCGGCCAGCACGTGGCTGTAGATCTTGCGGGCGTAGGTGTCCTGGAGCAGCTTGCCGTCTTTCATGCCGGCGACGGTGACGAAGACGATCACCACGTCCTGCATCGTGGCCGGCACCGCCTGTTCCAGGATGTCCTTCAGCACGTCGCGCCGGTCCTTCAGACGCAGGTCGTGCAGCAGCGCCTTCATGATCGCGGCGTGGCCGGGGTAGCGGATCGTGCGGTAGTTCAGCGTGCGCACCTTGCCCTGCAGCGTTTCGCACAGCGTGCCGAGGCCGCCCGAGGTGTTGAACGCCTCGTACAGCACGCCGTCGAGCGAGAACTCCTCGCGCTCCTCAAGCGCCGGCACCTCGCGCGGCTGGCCGTCGACGATGGCGTCGCAGGGCTCGCAGTACTCGTTGATGACGCCCTCGGTGCTCCAGGTGAGGTTGTAGTTCAGCGCATTGCTCGGGTAGGCGGGCAGTGCCCCGACGCGCATGCGCACGGAGTCGAGCGAGTCGAAGGCGCGCGCCAGGTCGGCCGCGACGATGGAGATGAATCCCGGCGCCAGGCCGCACTGCGGAATGAACGCCGTGGGGGCGCCGATCGCCAGTTCGCGGATGCGGCGCGTGCTGGCCACGTCTTCGGTCAGGTCCAGGTAGTGCACGCCCAGATCGCGCGCGGCTTCGGCGACCTTGACGGTCAGGTGGTAGGGCGCGGCGCTCAGCACGGCGAAGCAGCCCTTCATCGCGGCGCGCAGCGCGGCGGCGTCGCTCACGTCCAGGCACAGCGTGGCCAGACGAGTCGACTTTTTCTTGTCGGCCTCGATCTCGGCCAGCAGCGCCTGCGAGCGGTCGGCCACCGTCACCCGGTAGCCGGTGTCCTCGGGCGTCTGCACCAGCAGGTCCGCCACCACCGAGCCGATCTTGCCGCCGCCGATGACCAGGATGTCCTTCATGTTCGTCTCCAGGGGTTCGAGAAATCGATGGCAATTCTCGTGCCGGCCTCAGCAAAACGCAGCTGCATCTCAGACGAAAGGAAGGTGCATTTACGGCAGTATGCAGGCAATATGTCGGCAATATGCCGAACATCCTGCTCGACACCACCGATCGCGCGCTGATCGCGCTGCTGCGCGAGAACGCACGTGCCTCCACCGCCGAACTCGCGCGCAAGCTCGGCCTGTCGCGCACCACGGTGCAAAGCCGGATCGAGCGCCTGCAGCGCCAGCGCGTCATTGCCGGCTATACGATCACCGTGCCTGACGAACTCGAGGAGTCGTTGGTGCGCGCTCACGTCATGATCACGCTGGTGCCCAAACAGAGCGCAGCGATCGAGACCACCCTGCGCCGGATTCCCGAGGTCAGGGTGCTGCATTCGGTGAGCGGCCCCTTCGACCTGATCGCGATCGTCGCGGCGCACTCGATCGGCGAGCTCGACGCGCTGATCGATCGCATCGGTGCGCTCGACGGCGTCGAACGCACGACCTCGGCGATCGTTTTGTCGACCCGCATCGAACGCTGACCGCCCCTTGGCGGGAAAAGACCCGGGGCCCGGCGGGGCGGGCTCAAGCTTCAGCGCGCTCTGCCGACAACCAAATGAGGCCGCCCGCGCCATCGGCGTGCGCCCGCATGGATGAAAAACGCCGGATCCACCGTTCCCATCGACGTCGACGCGCTGCGCGTCGGGATGTTCATTCATCTCGACGTGGGCTGGATGTCGCATCCGTTTCCGCTCAGCAGCTTTCGCATCGCCTCGGCGCAGCAGATCGGCATCATCCGTTCGCTCGGCATCAGGCAGCTGCGCTGGAGCCCGGAGCAAAGTGCGCTGCACGACGCCGACCCCCCCTCCGGAGGCCTGGCCACGCCGGCCGCTGCGACGAGCGAGGCGAATCCGGCGCCTGCGGCTGGGGTGCCGCCGGCCGGGGGCGATCCGCCCGGCGAAGCGGCGGCACGCCGCG
>DASWVR010000070.1:0-5815 GCA_036401155.1 Piscinibacter sp.
CCGTGCCCAACCGGCGCCCGCTCACGGCCGGTGCGCGCACCGGCTCTTCGATGGCAGCAGGGCGCCGCTCCCACGAGACGGCGTCAGTATAGGCAGCGGGCACGCGCGGCGAGCGGTCGGGCCGGATCGAGCCGGCAGCCAAGGGCGTGTGCGGGAACTATGTCACGCGGGCGCCTGATCGACGGGCGTGGATCCCGGCGTTCGCCGGGATGACGTGTGGAGGACGATTTGCGATGCCATGCCATGCCATGCCATGCCATGCCATGACATGCCTGGCGCGCGGCGACGCCTACGGCTTCTCGGTGCTCACCGCCTGCGCGGCGCGCTGCGCGGCGGCTGCGCGCAAGGCCTTCAGCTTCTCGCGCGGGTCTTCCTTCGCCGTGACCTCGTGCAGCTTCATCTCGGCGATGAAGCGGCTCGGCACGCCCTGCACGGTGTCGCGCCCGCGCTTGCGGCGGCGCAGCGTGCTGACCGCCAGCGTGCTGCGCGCGCGCGTGATGCCGACATACATCAGGCGTCGCTCCTCCTCCAGCCGCTGCGACGTCATCTCGTCGTCTTCGCTGCGAAACGGCAGCAGCCCTTCGTTGACCCCGGCGAGCACGACGTGCGGCCACTCCAGGCCCTTGGCGGCGTGCAGCGTCGACAGCGTGATGACGTTCTGCTCGTCGCCGCGCTCGGCCAGGCTGATGATCACCGAGATCGTCTGCGCCACCTCGAGCACGCTCTTCTTCTCGGTCTCCACAGTCGCGCCGCCGTCGTTCTCGATCTCGCCGCCGCAGCGCTTGGCGATCCAGTCGACGAAGTCGAGCACGTTGCTCCAGCGCGCGGCGGCGAGCTTCTCGCTGTCTTCGCCGTCGTGGAGATGCTTCTCGTAGTCGATGTCCTTCAGCCAGCCCATCAGCAAGGCCTTGGCGTCCTCGGCGCCCGTGGTGTGCCGCGCGCGGTATTCGAGGTCGTTCACGAAGCGTCCGAACTCGTGCAGCGAGCCGATGGCGCGCGCACTGATCGCGGTGGCCAGGCTCTCGGCGAACAGCGCTTCGTAGAGGCTCACCTTCCACTTGGCGGCGAACTCACCGAGCTGCGCCAGCGTTTGGTGGCCGATGCCGCGCTTGGGCGTCGTCACCGCGCGCAGGAACGCCGGGTCGTCGTCGTTGTTGACCAGCAGTCGCAACCAGGCGCACAGGTCCTTGATCTCGGCGCGGTCGAAGAAGCTCTGACCGCCCGAGACCTTGTACGGCAGGCCCGCGCGGCGCAGCGCCTTCTCGAACACACGCGCCTGGTGGTTGGCGCGGTAGAGGATCGCGAAGTCCTCGAGCTGCACCGGGTCGCTGGCGCGGCCCGCATCGCCGGTCGCGCCGCCCTGCCCGCGCAGCGACTGGATGCGCGCCACCGCCCGCTCGGCCTCGTGCTCCTCGCCGTCGCACTCGACCACCCGCACCGGCTCGCCGTCGCCGAAGTCGCTCCACAACTTCTTCTCGAACAGCTTGGGGTTGTGGCCGATGACCGCGTTGGCCGCGCGCAGGATGTGCCCGGTCGAGCGGTAGTTCTGCTCCAGCGGAATCACCTTGAGCTGGGGAAACTCCTGCGGCAGGCGGCGCAGGTTGTCGATGGTCGCGCCGCGCCAGCCGTAGATGCTCTGGTCGTCGTCGCCCACCGCGGTGAACATCGCGCGCTCGCCGACCAGCGACTTCAGCAGTTCGTACTGGATCGCGTTGGTGTCCTGGTATTCGTCGACCAGCACGTAGCGCAGGCGCTGCTGCCATTGCGCGCGGCACTCGGCGTCGCGTTGCAGCAGCTTGTGCGGCAGGCCGATCAGGTCGTCGAAGTCGACCGCCTGGTAGGCCGCGAGGCGCTCCTCGTAGCGCTTCATCACGCGCGCCGCCACTCGTTCGTCGTCGTCCGCCGCCACCGCCTCGGCCTGCTCGCTGTCCAGACCCTGGTTCTTCCACAGGCTGATCGTCCATTGCCAGCGGCGCGCCAGCGCGTTGTCGCTCGCGCCGCCGGCGTCCTTCAGGATGCCCAGCACGTCGTCGCTGTCGAGGATGCTGAACTGCTGCTTCAGGCCGAGCCGCTCGCCTTCGGTGCGCAGGATGCGCACGCCCAGCGAGTGGAAGGTGCTGACCGCGAGGCTCTTCGCCGCGCGCGGGCCGACGAGCTGCTTGGCACGCTCGCGCATCTCCGCCGCGGCCTTGTTGGTGAAGGTGATGGCGGCAATCTGCGCGGGCTCGTAGCCCGCCTGCAGCAGCCGCGCGATCTTGTGCGTGATGACGCGTGTCTTGCCCGAGCCCGCGCCGGCCAGCACCAGGCACGGTCCACCGAGGTGGTGGACGGCTTCGAGCTGGGCGGGATTGAGCGAAGGGGGCGGGGACGACACGGAAGGGGTACGGCGCGGAGCGCGCCATGATAGCCAAGCGTGATGGGGACAATGCGCGCAGGCATCGCTCGACGAAACGCACGCGGGCCGCAACCGTGGCCGCGCGTCACCAAGTCAGCGTGCTCGACAGCCGCCCCTTAGCACAAACCCTGCCCCATGTCTCGGCCACGGCCGCGGACCGTGCGGCATGTCGCGCGGCATCGCGTGAACGATTTCACGTGGCCCATCACCGCGCCCCCGTTTCGACGGCCTTTCGAGGATTGCCGGTGTGTGCCGCTCCTACACTGGCCTCCCCGCCACGCCTCGTCGCCGCCAGTCATCATGGATCAACTAGGCCTCGCCCCCAGCGCCGCACTCGTCACCTCGCTGCTGTTGCTGCTGTCGATGCTGTGGCTTCGACGCCGCCAGGGGCAGGCGACCAAGCCGCGCCGCGACGACCGGCTCGACACCGTGCAGTCGTGGCCGGCCCAGGTGGTGCGCGTGATGTCTCCGCAGCAGCGCAGCGCCTACGAGCTGCTGCGCCAGGCCGTGCCGGGCCATCTGATTCTGGTGCAGACGCCGCTGTCGCAGTTCATGCGCGTGTCCACGCGCTATTCGTACACCGAGTGGTACAAGCGGGCCGGCCGGCTGCGAACCAGCTTCCTGGTGTGCGACCCGCAGTCGAGCGTCATCGCGGCGATCGCGCTGCGCTCGGCCAACGAGAGCGGGCGCGAGCAGGCGCGGCACGTGCGACTGGTTCGCGTGCTGGAAGCCACCGGCGTGCCGGTCGTGGTCTGGACCGAGGCCGCGCTGCCCGACCTCGCGCAGGTGCGCCAGCGTTTCGCCTCGTTGCTGAGCGAACGGGCGCCTTCGGCCCTGAGCGAGGAAGCCGAGCCTTTCGACCAGCGCAGACAACTCGCCGGCGGACCGGAGTCGATGAACGCGGAGTCCACCGACTTCGCCGCATTCGACACGGCGCCGGCGCCGTTCGACGAGGGCAGCAGCGCGGACACCGGTCGCAGCCCGCGCCTCGCGTGATCCGAACCGCCTGAGGGCGGTGCTTCGGGCCGTGGCCGCTCGGCTCGCGGATCAGGCCCCGTAGCGCTCCCGTGCAAGCGCCGCCCCGGCGGCCAGGGCGCGCAGCTTGGCTTCGGCCACGCCGCGGCTCATCGGCGCGAGGCCGCAGTTGGTGCAGGCGATCAGGCGCTCGCGCGCGACGAACTGCAGCGCACGGCCGATCTCGTCGGCCACTTCTTCGGCCGTCTCGACCTTGTCGCTCGCCACGTCGATCACGCCGACCATCACGTCCTTGCCCTCGAGCAATGCCATCAGCACCGGCGGCACGTGCGAGTGGATGCACTCCAGGCTCACCTGGTCGATGCGGCTCGCGGCCAGCGCCGGGAACACCTTCTCGTACTGGCGCCACTCGTCGCCCAGCGTGCGCTTCCAGTCGATGTTGGCCGCGATGCCGTAGCCGTAGCAGATGTGCACCGCCGTCGTGCAGCGCAGCCCCTGCGCGGCGCGTTCGAGCGCCTTCACGCCCCAGTCGGCCGCCTCCTCGAGGTAGACGTTGAACGCCGGCTCGTCGAACTGGATCACGTCGACGCCGTCGGCCTGCAGCGCCAGCGCCTCCTGGTTGAGCAGCTCGGCAAAGGCGAACGCGAGCTTGACGCGGTCGCCGTAGAAGCGGTCGGCCACCGTGTCGACGATGGTCATCGGGCCGGGCAGCGTGAACTTGATACGACGCGCCGTGTGGGCCCGCAGGAAACGCGCTTCGGTTTGATGCACGCGGCCGGCGAGCGAGAGCGCGCCGACCACCTGCGGCACCATCGCCTTGTAGCGGTCGCGGCGGATGCCCATCTCGACCTTGTGCTCGAAGTCGATGCCCCGCACCCGCTCGAGGAAACCGTGCACGAAGTGCTGACGCGACTGCTCGCCGTCGCCGATCACGTCGAGCCCGGCGTCTTCCTGCTGCTTGACCCAAAGCAGCGTCGCGTCGAGCTTGGCCTGCGCGAGCTCGTCACCCGCGAGCTTCCAGCTCGGCCAGAGTTTTTCGGTCTCGGCGAGCCAGGCGGGCTTGGGCAGGCTCCCGGCAATGGCGGTATCGAACATGATCGCTCCTCGGATGGCCCGCCAGCGTAGCGTCCGGCGGTGCGGCCGTCACTCCGGGCCGACCCACGCGGCGCGCGCCCTGCGAACGCGGCGACCGGTGCGGCAGCGATACTGCGCGTCGATGCAAGCGATCCTCGCCGTCACGGTCCCGTTCTTTGCGCTGGTGCTGTTCGGCTATCTCGCCGCCCAGCGGCAGGTGCTTCCCGAAGCCGCCATCCCCGGGCTCAACGCCTACGTGCTGTTCTTCGCGCTGCCCTGCATGCTGTTCCGCTTCGGATCGAGCATGCCGTTTCACGAGCTGATCGACCCGGTGCTGATCGGCATCTACGCGCTCGGCGCCTTGCTGCTGGTGTTCTTCACCGTCGCCGCGACCTGGCGGCAGCCCGGCGCCGCGCATGGCGTCGACCTGAAGAACGCGGCCTTCGGCGCGCTCGTCGCCGCCTTCCCCAACACCGGCTTCATGGGCGTGCCGCTGCTGGTGGCGCTGTTCGGCGACCGCGCGGCGGGCCCGGTGATCGGCACCATCCTGACCGATCTCATCATGACCAGCACGCTGTGCATCGCGATCGCGCAGTCGCACCGGGCCACCGGCGAGCCGGGGCCGTCGCACCCGCTGGCTTCGATCAGCCGTTCGCTGCGCGGCGCCTTGACCAACCCGCTGCCGTGGGCCATCGCGCTCGGGGCCCTGTTCGGCGCGACCGGGCTGGCCTTGCCGGGGCCGGTGGCGCAGATCGTCAAGATGCTGGCCGACTCGGCCACGCCGGTCGCCTTGTTCACCATCGGCGCCGTGCTGTGGCGCGCCGGCCAGCATGCGCACAGCCGGACCCCCGTGCGCGAGTACCTGCCGGTGGCGCTGTTCAAGCTCTTGATCCATCCGTTACTGGTGCTGAGCCTGGGGCTGCTGGCACGCCGCGCGGGTTTGCCGGTGTCCGGCTTCGGTCTGACGGTGCTGGTGCTCGCCGCCGCGCTGCCGAGCGCCAGCAACGTCTCGCTGCTGGCCGAGCGCTACGGCGCCGACAACGGGCGCGTGGCGCGAATCATCATGGCGAGCACCGTGCTCGCCTTCGCCAGCTTCTCGCTGCTCGCCTGGCTGCTCGGCGGCGGGGTGGACGCTTGACGTCGCAACGAGCTCAGATCGCGAGCGGATCCACATCCACCGCCCAGCGCAGGATGCGCTGTTCGGCGTCCTTGCGCGTGCCGCGCAGCTGGTGCAGCGACGGCAGCCAGCCCGCGAGAAAACGCTGCAAGGCCATGCGCGACGCCGACTCGACCAGCATCTGCATGCGCTCGACGTCGGCCACGCGCGCCACGCCGAGCGGCACCGGCGGGTAGATCGCCACCTTAGATCGG
>DASWVR010000071.1:0-9107 GCA_036401155.1 Piscinibacter sp.
GAGCTGGGCCGCGCGTTGACGTCCAGGGAAGTCTCCAGCACCGAACTCACGAAACATCTGCTCGCCCGGGGTGCGAGTCACGAACATCTGGGCGCCTGGCTTGAGGTCGACGAGCAACACGCCGTGGCCCAGGCCCAGGCCGCCGACCAGCGGCGCGCAGCCGGCGCCGCCGGTGCGCTGCTCGGCGTGCCGCTCGCGCACAAGGACATCTTCGTCACCAGCGTGCTGCCGACCACCGCCGGCTCGAAGATCCTCGCCGGCTACATGAGCCCGTTCGACGCCACCGTCGTGCGCAAGCTGGCCGATGCCGGCACCGTGATGCTCGGCAAGCTCAACTGCGACGAGTTCGCGATGGGGTCGAGCAACGAGAACTCCGCCTACAAGCCGGCGAGGAACCCCTGGGATACTGGCCGCGTGCCGGGCGGCTCCTCGGGCGGTTCGGCGGTGGCCGTGGCCGCGCGGCTGGTGCCCGCGGCCACCGGCACCGACACCGGCGGCTCGATCCGCCAGCCGGCGAGTTTTTCCGGCATCACCGGCATCAAGCCGACCTACGGCGTGTGCTCGCGCTACGGCATGATCGCGTTCGCCTCCAGCCTCGACCAGGCCGGCCCGCTGGCGCGCAGCGCCGAGGACTGCGCGCTGCTGCTCGCGGCGATGAGCGGTTTCGATGAGCGCGATTCGACCAGCGCCAAGCGCCCGCCGCAGGACTTCCATGCGGCGATGCTGAAGCCGCGCGACGCTGCCACGCCGGCGCAGCCGCTGACGGGGCTGCGTGTCGGCCTGCCGCGCGAGTTCTTTCCCCAAGCCCTCGCATCGGACGTGGACGGCGCCGTGCGTTCGGCGCTCGCGGAGCTCGAAAAGCTCGGCGCCACGCTCGTCGACGTGAGCCTGCCGCGCACCGAACTCTCGATTCCCGTCTACTACATCATCGCCCCGGCCGAGGCAAGTTCCAACCTGAGCCGCTTCGACGGCGTGCGCTTCGGCCATCGCGCGAAGAAGTACACCGACCTGCTCGACATGTACAAGAAGACCCGCGCGCAAGGCTTCGGGCCGGAGGTGAAGCGCCGCATCATGATCGGCACCTACGTGCTCTCGCACGGCTACTACGACGCCTACTACCTGCAGGCGCAGAAGCTGCGCCGCATGATCGCCGACGACTTCCAGTCGTGCTTCCGGCGGTGCGACGTGATCGCCGGCCCGGTGGCGCCGAGCGTGGCGTGGAAGCTCGGCGACAAGGGCGACGACCCGGTGGCGAGCTACCTCGCCGACATCTTCACCCTGCCGGCGAGCCTCGCCGGCCTGCCGGGCATGAGCGTGCCGGCGGGGTTCGGCGAGTCGGGAATGCCGGTCGGGCTGCAGCTGATCGGCAACTACTTCGAGGAAGGCACGCTGCTGCACGCGGCGCACGCCTTCCAGCAGGCCACCGACTGGCACGTCCGCGCGCCGGCAGGAATCTGACCCGATGAGCACGAGCAAACTGATCCGTGGTTACGAGGTCGTGATCGGCCTGGAAACGCACGCGCAGCTCTCCACGCGCAGCAAGATCTTCAGCGGCTCGCCGACCGCCTTCGGCGCGGCGCCCAACACGCAGGCTTCGCCGGTGGACCTCGCCCTGCCGGGCACGCTGCCGGTGATGAACCGCGGCGCCGTCGAGCGGGCGATCCGCTTCGGGCTGGCGGTGGGCGCCAAGGTCGCGAACCACTCGATCTTCGCGCGCAAGAACTACTTCTACCCCGACCTGCCCAAGGGCTACCAGATCAGCCAGTACGAGACGCCGGTGGTGCAGGGCGGCGTCATCGAGTTCTTCGTCGGGAGCACCGCGCACAAGGTCAACCTCACCCGCGCCCACCTCGAGGAAGACGCCGGCAAGTCGCTGCACGAGGACTACGCCGGCCACACCGGCATCGACCTCAACCGCGCCGGCACGCCGCTGCTGGAGATCGTCTCGGAGCCCGACATGCGCGCGAGCATCGAGGCGGTCGAGTACGCGAAGGCGCTGCATGCGCTCGTGGTGTGGCTCGACATCTGCGACGGCAACATGCAGGAGGGCTCGTTCCGCTGCGACGCCAACGTCTCCGTGCGCAAGCCGGGCGCGCCCTTCGGCACGCGGCGCGAGATCAAGAACCTCAACAGCTTCAAGTTCCTGCAGCAGGCGATCGACTTCGAGATCCAGTGGCAGATCGACCTGATCGAAGACGGCGGCGAGGTGCACCAGGCCACCGTGCTGTTCAACCCCGACAGCGGCGAAACGCGCGCGATGCGCAGCAAGGAAGACGCCCACGACTACCGCTACTTCCCCGATCCGGACCTGCCGCCGCTGGTGATCTCGCCGGCCTGGATCGACGAGGTGCGCGCGCAGATGCCGGAGCTGCCGCGCGTGATGGCCGCGCGCTTTCAGACGGATTACGGCCTGCCGGCCTACGACGCGTCGATGATGACGCAGAACAATACCTTCGGCGCCTTCTTCGAGGACGCGGCCCGGGCCTGCGGTCAGCCCAAGCTGGTGGCGAACTGGCTGATGGGCGAGGTGTCGCGCCGGCTCAACGCCGAAGACCGCGAGCTGGCGTCGAGCCCGGTGAAGGCGCCGGCGCTGGCAGCGCTGATCGCGCGCATCGCCGACGGCACGATTTCGAACAACGGCGCCAAGCAGGTGTTCGATGCGTTGTGGACCGGCGAGGGCCACGAGGTCGACGCCGTCATCGCAGCCAAGGGACTCAAGCAGATGAGCGACACCGGCGAGCTCGACCGCATCCTCGACGAGGTGCTGGCGGCGAATTCGAAGTCGGTCGACGAATACCGCGCCGGCAAGGAAAAAGCCTTCAACGCGCTGGTCGGCCAGGCGATGAAGGCAAGCAAGGGCAAGGCCAACCCGGCGCAGGTCAACGAGCTGTTGAAGAAGAAGCTGGGCGGCTGAGGCAGCCCGGCGGCTTGGCGATCGATCGTGCGCAGCCGCCTGCGCCGATGCGAACCGCCTCTACCGCATCGTCGCCTGCTTGGCCGCCGAGGCCGCAGCGGCCGTCGACAAGGCGCCCATCGAACCGGCCGGCGCACCGGCCCACAGCCGGCGCAGCCGCGCCAGCTCCGCGTCGAACAGCGCGTTGATGCGCACCATTTCCGCCTGCTGGTTCTGGATCAGCGACAGCTGCGCCTCGGTGGCCGCGTCGTTGGCGTCGAGCAGCTGGCGCAGCTTCAGCGGCAACTGCCTTCCGGTGTAGAACTCGGCTTCGTCCATCAGCGGCTTGCGGTCGGCGGCGAGCACCGACAGGCGCTTCTCGGACAGGCGAACCGAGGCATGCACGTCGTCGAGTGCGGCGGCGCGGGCCTTGTTGTGCGCGGCCTCGTCGGGGAAGCGCACCATCAGGTTGCGGTCGCGCCGCGTCGCATCCTTCTGCGCCGCCCGCTCGACCTGTGCCTGGCGTTCGCGCGCCTCCTGTTCGGCGCGTTCGTCGGCCGTCAGCGTGGGCGGCACGATGCGCTTGACCGAACCGTCGGGATTGAGCAGGCGCTGCTCGCGGGTAGAGCACTCGACGATCGGCCGGTCGGACGTGAGCCGCTTGCCGTTGGCGTCGATGCAGGTGTAGATGCCGGGCGCCGCCCAGGCTGCGCCGGCGGCGAGAAGCCCCGCCGCACAACCCGCCCAACACGCCAAACGCCAAGCCCCCCGCTGCACCATTCAGACCCCGTATCGTTCGCGATAAGCCGCGACCCGTGAATAATGCGCAGCCAGCGCCGGGTCGTCGTTGGACTGCAAATACTGCATGAGGTCGGCGAGTGTCGCAACGGAGATCACCGGCAAGCCGTACTGAATCCGGAATTCTTCAACGGCCGAGTGCACCGAAAGGTTGTCATCGCGCCCGCCGCGCTCCATCCGATCCATGGCGATCAGCACCGCCGCCGGTTCCGCGCCGGCCGCGCGGATCATCTCCACCGACTCGCGCTTGGAGGCGCCGTCGGTGATCACGTCGTCGATGATGACCACGCGGCCCGCGAGCGGCGCGCCGACCATCAGGCCGCCTTCGCCGTGGTCCTTGGCCTCCTTGCGGTTGTGGCAGAAGGGCACGTTGCGGCCCAGGCCCGCCAGCGAGATCGCGCAGCCGGCGGCCAGCGTGATGCCCTTGTAGGCGGGGCCGAACAGCATGTCGAACGCAACGCCCGAAGCGAGCAGGCGCCGCGCATAAAATTCCGACAGGCGCGCGAGCTTCGCGCCGTCGTCGAACAGGCCGGAGTTGAAGAAGTAGGGCGACAGCCGCCCGGCCTTGGTCTTGAACTCCCCGAACCGCAGCACGCCGGAGCGGACCGAAAACGCCACGAAGTCCCGCGCCAGCGAATCATTGGCGGCAGCCGCGCTCATTGAGGACATCGAAGTGTTCCGTCTCGTCACGTTGAATCTGAACGGCATCCGCTCGGCGGCGAACAAGGGCTTCGTGCCCTTTGCCGAGGGGCTGGCGGCAGATTGTATGGGGGTGCAGGAGATCAAGGCCCAGGTCTGCGACATCGCGGGGCGCTTCGACCACGTGGCGGGCATGAAGGGGCATTTCCATTGCGCTGAGAAGAAGGGCTACTCGGGCGTTGCGCTGTACAGCCGCAAGGAACCGAGCGACGTGGTGCTGGGCATCGGCAACGCCGAGTTCGACGCCGAGGGCCGCTATGTCGAGGCCCGCTTCGACACGCCGCGCCGCAAGCTCAGCATCATCAGCTGCTATTTTCCCAGCGGGTCGAGCGGAGAGCACCGCCAGCAGGCGAAGTTCCGCTTCCTCGCGCTGATGGCGCCGCACCTGATCCGCCTGAAGACGGAACGTGACTTCATTCTCGTGGGCGACGTCAACATCGCGCACAAGGAGATCGACCTCAGGAACTGGCGCAGCAACCAGAAGAACAGCGGCTTCCTTCCCGAGGAGCGTGCCTGGATGACGCATGCGCTCGACGAGATCGGGCTGGTCGACGTGTTCCGCGTGCTCAACCCGCGGCCCGAGCAATACACCTGGTGGAGCAACCGCGGGCAGGCCTGGGCCAAGAACGTCGGCTGGCGGCTGGACTACCACCTCGCCACGCCCGCGCTGGCGGCCAAGGCGCTGCGCGAGCAGATCTACCTGGAACAGCGCTTCTCCGACCACGCACCGCTGGTCATCGACTACGACTTCAGCTTGTGAGCGTCCGCCACCCCGGCGCGCTTGTGGTGGGTCAATTACGCCGGTCGGGGCCATCGCCCAGAATCCCGGGATTCCCTCCCGAGAAAGTGCCACGGCCATGAAGTACGCGTCCAGCCACGATTTCCTGGCCCATGTGGCCGAAGGCAACCCCGGACAGCCGGAGTACATGCAGGCCGTCGCCGAGGTCGTCGAGAGCCTGTGGCCCTTCATCGGACAGCATCCCAAGTACGCCGAGCAGGGCCTGCTCGACCGGCTGGTCGAGCCCGAGCGCGTCATCATGTTCCGCGTCTCGTGGGTCAACGACCACGGCGACGTCAAAGTCAATCGCGGCTATCGCATCCAGCACAGCCTGGCCATCGGTCCCTACAAGGGCGGGCTGCGCTTCCACCCGTCGGTGAACCTCTCGATCCTCAAGTTCCTGGCGTTCGAGCAGACCTTCAAGAATGCGTTGACCACGCTGCCGATGGGCGGCGGCAAGGGCGGGTCGGACTTCGACCCCAAGGGCAAGAGCCCGGGCGAGGTGATGCGCTTCTGCCAGGCGTTCGTGACCGAGCTGTTCCGCCACGTCGGCGCCGACACCGACGTGCCGGCCGGCGACATCGGGGTGGGCGCGCGCGAGGTCGGCTTCATGGTGGGCATGATGAAAAAGCTCAGCAACCGCGCCGACTGCGTCTTCACCGGCAAGGGCCTGTCCTTCGGCGGCTCGCTGATCCGCCCCGAAGCCACCGGCTACGGCACCGTGTACTTCGCCGACGAGATGCTCAAGCTGGCCGGCCTGGACTTCCAGGGGCTGCGCGTCGGCGTCTCGGGCTCGGGCAACGTCGCCCAGTACGCGGTCGAGAAGGCCATGGCGCTGGGCGCGAAGGTGGTCACGGTGTCCGATTCGAGCGGCACCGTGGTCGACGAAGACGGCTTCACGCCGCCCAAGCTCGCCGAGCTGATGGAGGTGAAGAACCATCTCTACGGCCGTGTGAGCGATTACGCGCAACGCGTGGGCGCCACCTTCCATGCGGGGCGTTCGCCCTGGCACGTGCCGATGGAAGTGGCGCTGCCCTGCGCGACCCAGAACGAACTCGACGGCGCGGATGCCCAGACGCTGGTCGCCAACGGCGTCAAGTGCGTGGCCGAAGGCGCCAACATGCCGTCGACGCTGGAGGCGATCAAGGTGTTCGAGGAGTGTCGGGTGCCCTACGCGCCGGGCAAGGCCAGCAATGCCGGCGGCGTGGCCACCTCGGGCCTGGAAATGAGCCAGAACGCGATGCGCCTCGCCTGGGGCCGCGACGAGGTCGACGCACGGCTGCACGGCATCATGCGCAGCATCCACGAAGCCTGCCTGCAGCACGGCCGGCGCGACGACGGCAGCATCAGCTACGTCGATGGCGCGAACGTGGCGGGCTTCGTCAAGGTGGCCGACGCCATGCTCGCGCAGGGCGTCGTCTGACGCCGCACTGAACGCCCGGCGCGAGCCGGAGCTGGCGCCCCGCGGCGGATGCGGTGCCTAGAATGCCCGCATGACCGACCCCGCCGCCCGAGCCGCGCCGCGTTCACGTTTCGAGCTGGCGGCGCTGCACCGGCTGCTGGTGGTGGCGCTGCTGGGTTTCGCCTCGGGTCTGCCGCTCGCATTGACGGGGCAGGCGATGCAGGCCTGGCTCACCGCCGAAGGCGTGGGCATCGCGGAGATCGGCTTCCTGAGCATCGTCGGCCTGCCCTACACCTTCAAGTTCCTGTGGGCGCCGCTGATGGACCGCTTCGAGCTGCCCTGGCTCGGCCGGCGCCGCTCCTGGCTGGTGCTGACCCAGCTGGCGTTGGCCGGCGCGCTGTGGTGGATGGCGGCCACATCGCCCGGCCACGCGCTGCGCGCGTTTGCCATGCTGGCCGTGCTGGTGGCCTTCCTCTCGGCGTCGCACGACGTGGTCAACGACGCCTACCGCACCGACCTGCTGCATGCGAGCGAGCGGGGGCTCGGTTCCTCGCTGAACGTCATGGGCTACCGGCTGGCGATGATCCTCTCCGGCGGCGTCGCCTTCATCTGGGTCGACCCCACGCAGGGCGGCGGCTGGACCTGGCCCGAGGTCTATCGTTTCATGGGCTGGGTGATGGTCGGTGCCGCCGCCGTCACGGTGTTGCTGCTGCCCCGGCTTCCGATGCGCGCCAAGCCGACCAGCGAGGCGAGGCGCGACCTCATCGGATTCTTCGCAGTGGTCGCCGCCGTTGCCTTCGGCGTGATCGTCAGCGGCGGCGTCGGCCAGCCGGTGGCGGATGCCCTGGCTGCGCCGGGAAGCGTGGCGAACGCGCTGATCGCCGGCGGGCTGGCCCAGCCCCTCGCGCAAACACTTCTCTCGCCCTTCTTCGAAGGCAGCGGTGTGAGCGTAGGACTGCAGGCCAAGTGGACCGACCTGCTGGCGCTGATGCTCGGCATCGCCCTCACCTTGCCGCTGGCCGCCTGGGCGGCACGCCGCGCGAGATTCGAGACGCTGCTGGGCGGCCTGCGCAGCTACTTCTCGCAGACCGGCGCCGCCGCCTTCCTGCTGTTCATCGTGCTCTACAAGCTGGGCGACGCCTTCGCCGGTTCGCTGATGACGCCCTTCCTGCTGCAGGCGGTGCACTACAGCACGGCGGAGGTCGGCGTCGTCAACAAGATCCTCGGGCTGTGGCTCACGATCGCCGGCGCGCTGATCGGCGGCACGCTGATGATCCGGCTCGGGCTGTGGCGCTCGCTGCTGTTCTTCGGCGTGCTGCAGATGCTCAGCAACCTCGGCTTCTGGTGGCTCGCGGTCAACGGCAAGGGGCTGCTGCCGGGGCTCACGATCCCGGCCTTCGACTGGGGCTTCGTGCAGCTGGCGCAGGCCACGCCGGTCGACGGCGGGCTGCTGCTCGTCATCGCGATCGAGAACCTGTCGGGCGGCATGGGCACCGCCGCCTTCCTCGCCTTCCTGATGAGCTTGTGCAACCAGCGCTTCACCGCGACGCAGTTCGCGCTGCTGTCGGCCTTTGCCTCGGTCGGCCGGGTATGGGTCGGGCCGCTCGCGGGCGTGCTGGCCGAATCGATCGGCTGGCCCACCTTCTTCATCGTGTCGACCGTCGTGGCGTTGCCGGCGTTGCTGATGTTGTGGTGGCTGCGCGAGCCGGTGCGCGCGCTCGAAGTGGATCCCGACACGCCGCTGACGGACGATTGATGGGCAGCCGTCTGAGCACCCTCCTGAGGGCGAAACCGGCGGATTCAAGGCACCATACTTGCTCAGTCCCTGGGAACACCGCCCGCGAACCGCGACTCGGAAGCTTCATGAACGCTGATTTCGACCCCCAAGCCGACTTCCAACCCGATCCCGCGCTCGGCGTTCACGCCTGGGGCTGCAACTGCGCGCTTCATTCGCGCCGGCGCTTCCACGCCACGCTGCTGGGCGCCGGCGCCGCGCTCGCCTTGCCCGGCATCGCCGCGGCCGAGGGCGTGGTGGTGGACGATCGGTCTGGCCTCGCCCAGCTGGTGCCGGCCGACCAGATCGAAGCCGCTGCAGCGCAGCAATACCGCCAGATGCTGCAGCAGGCTTCGAGCCAGCGCGCGCTCGCGCCGGACGGCCACCCGCAGGTGGTGCGGCTGCGCGCGATCGCGCAGCACCTGATCCCGCATGTGCTGGCCCCGAATCTCAAGTCGACGCCGCGGGCGCGCGACTGGCGCTGGGAGGTCAATCTTTTCGCCAGCAAGCAGATCAACGCCTTCTGCATGCCGGGCGGCAAGATCGCGTTCTTCTACGGCATCCTCGATCAGCTCAAGCTCAACGACGACGAGGTCGCGATGATCATGGGGCACGAGATGGCCCACGCGCTGCGCGAACACGCGCGCGAGCGCATGGGCAAGACGGCAGCGACCAACGGGCTGATCGAACTCGGCTCGGCGCTGTTCGGGCTCGGCAGCGGCGGGCGCTACCTCGCCAACATCGGCGGTCAGCTGCTGACGCT
>DASWVR010000072.1:0-3581 GCA_036401155.1 Piscinibacter sp.
TGCCGCCGGCCGCCTCGGCCCCCGCAATCCCGGTGCCGCCGAGCCCGCCGCCGTCCACGGACTCGGAACGGCTGGCCGAGATCACGGAGAAGGGCATCACGATCCGCCTGCCGAAGGATGTCGACACCGACGAGATCAAGCGCGCCATCGAAGAGGCCGAGGCCGAGATCGAAGAGGCGATCAGCGAATCGCGCCCCAGCATGCGCCGCATTCCGGCGTTCCGCCTCGGCGACCACATGGTCGGGTTCACGGTGGCGCTGATCTTCATCTCGATGATCATCAAGATCATGGCGGCGGGCCGCTTCAAGGCCGAGGCGCAGGCGGTGCAGGCCGTGGAGATCGCCGAATCCGAAGCGCTCAAGCGCCAGGTCGTCGAGGCCCGCATGGCAGCCATGCAGGCGCAGGTGGAACCGCATTTCCTGTTCAACACGCTGGCGAGCATCGACCACCTGATCGAGACCGACCCGGCACGCGCCTCGAAGATGCAGAAGAACCTGATCGCGCTGCTGCGCGCGTCGATGCCGACGATGCGCGAGGCCAACGCCCAGGGCACACGCGACCTGGGGCGCGAGCTGGCGGTGATCCGACCCTACCTGGAAATCCTCAAGGTGCGCATGGAGGAGCGGCTGCAGACCGACGTGCGCGTGCCCGAAGGCCTGCACTCGGCCGACTTCCCGCCGATGATGCTGCAAAGCCTGGTCGAGAACGCGATCAAGCACGGGCTGGAGCCCAAGCCCGACGGCGGCTCGCTCACGGTCGCGGCCGAGATCGTGCACGGCAAGCTCGCGGTGACGGTGGCCGACACGGGCCTCGGCTTCGGCAAGGCCGCCACCGCCGGCACCGGCATCGGTCTCAACAACATCCGCGAGCGGCTGCAGCTGCTGTACGGCAACCAGGCGAGCCTGACGGTGGCCGAGAACCCGGGCGGCGGCACGGCCGTGACGATCACCGTGCCCTACACCACCAGCAACCACCACGCCGGAGGGCAGGCATGAACGGTGGCACAAGCGCTCCGCGCCGCCGCGCGCGACCGTGGCTGTGGCTCGTGCTGGCGCTGTTCGCGCTGTCGGTGCTGCTGGCCGGCTCGCTGCTGGCCTGGCTCGGCAGCCTCGAGCGCATCCCGGTGAACGTGGTGATCGACGGCACCGAGGTCTGGCACTTCGATCCGAGCGGCTTCACCGCCGGCCACTGGGCGACGCTTGCGGTGGGGGTCATGCTGGCAGCCATGGTGGTGGTGATCGCCGGCGTGTCCGCCCTCGTCATCGGGCTGGTGCTCGGCCTGGGCGTGCCGATGCTGGTGCTGCTGCTGACGGTGGCCGTGCTGTGTTCGCCGCTGCTGCTGCTGGGCGCGCTGGGCGTCTGGCTGTGGCGTCGCTCGAACTCGGCGCCGGCTTCGACGTCCGCGCCGGGCGCCGCTAACATCGGCGGATGACACGCGCCCTCATTGCCGACGACGAACGACTGATGCGCGAGCAGCTTCGCGCGCGCCTGGCCGAAGTCTGGCCCGATCTGGAGATCGTCGCCGAGGCCAAGAACGGCATCGAGGCGGTCGAGCTGACCGAGCGCCACCACCCCGAGCTGGTGTTCCTCGACATTCGCATGCCGGGCATGACGGGCGTCGACGCCGCGCGCCAGATCGCCCAGCTGCCCACGCACGACGACGCCGGCGGCTGGCCCGGCTGCGAGATCGTCTTCATCACCGCCTACGACCAGTACGCGGTCGAGGCCTTCGAGCAGGGGGTGGTCGACTATGTGCTCAAGCCGGCCGAGCGAGACCGCCTGCTGGTGACCGTCGAGCGCATCAAAAAGCGCATGGCGCAGCGCAGCCAGCCCGACGCGCAGAGCGCGCCGCTCGCCACGCACACGCCCGACATGCAGCAACTGCTGCACAAGCTCGCCGCCCAGCTGAACCCGAACACGCCGCCCAAGCTGAAGTGGATCCAGGCGACGGTGGGCCAGCAGATCCAGATGATCCCGGTCGAAGACATCCTGTTCTTCATCTCCGACGAGAAGTACACGCGCGTGCAGACGGCAACGCTCGAAGCGCTGATCCGCAAGCCGATCAAGGAGCTGATCGACGAGCTCGACATGAACCTGTTCTGGCAGATCCACCGCTCGACGCTGGTCAACACCAAGGCGATCGCCGGTGTGAGCCGCGACCTGCGCGGGCGTCAGCTGGTGAGCGTGAAGGGGCACCCCGAGAAGCTCGAGGTGAGCCGCAGCTTTACCGGACTGTTCAAAGGCATGTAGCCCCCCCGCGGGGTGGATCGAACCACAGAGAGACACAAAATATTCACTGGCATCCGCGTTCTCTTGCTCTCTGTGTTCTCTGTGGTGAGCAAGAACCCTAGCGCACAGCAAACTCGCGCGGTTTCAGCCACGACGCAATGCACCACTGCGCCGCCCAGTAGGTCGACAGGATCCACAGCGATGCCAGCGGCAACGCTCCGTGGAACTTGTTCGTCGCCAGCAGTGCATCCGACACCACGAACAAGGCCCCGCCGAGCGCCAGCACGGCTGCCCGCCGCGCATCGCCGTTGTGTTGCGAGACGCGCCACACCACCGCAGCCTGCGCCGCCATCGCCGACAGGCACAGCACGTAGGCCACGACCGGGATGCGCAGCGGCGCCGGCACGCCCGGCCACAGCTGCGAGAGGATGCCGCCTGCCGCCAGCGCATAGACCCCGAAGGGCCAGCGGCGCGCGGCGAAGGGCACCTGGCGCGTGAATGCCGCGAGGTAGGCCAGGTGGGCCAGCAGGAACGAGACGAGCCCGGGCAGAAACCCTTCGCGCGGCCACAGCAGTGCGACGTCGCCGCCCAGCGACAGCAGCAGGCCGACCAGCACCCAGCGCCGCACCGCCGGCGACCCGCCGTCGCGCCGCCACGCATGCGCGATGATCAGCAGCGTGGTCAGCGGCTTGAACACGAACAGCCACGCTGGCGGCAGCACGCCGCCGGCCGATGCGATGGCAATGGCCGCGCACAGCAGCGCCACCAGCGGCGCGGCGAAGCGTGACGCGCTCATGCGCGCGAGCCCGCCCGCCGCGACGGGCAGGTGGGGGCGGACCAGGTCCAGGCGTGCAGGGGATGGTTCAAGTGTGCTCCGTGCCCAACGGGCGCCCGCTCACGGCCGGTGTGCGCACCGGCTCTTCGATGGCAGCAGGGCGCCGCTCCCACGAGACGGCGTCAGTATAGGCAGCGGGCGCGGGCGGCGATGGGTCGGGCCGGAAGCCAAGGGCGTGTGCGGAAACGATGTCACGCTGGGCGACTGATCGACGGGCGTGGATCCCGACATTCGCCGGGATGACGTGTGGAGGACGATTGCGATGCGATGCCATGCCATGCCATCCCATGGCATGCCTGGCGCGCGGCGACGCCTACGGCTTTTCGGTGCTCACTGCCTGCGCGGCGCGCTGCGCGGCGGCCGCGCGCAAGGCCTTCAGTTTCTCGCGCGGGTCTTCCTTCGCCGTGACCTCGTGCAGCTTCATCTCGGCGATGAAGCGGCTCGGCACGCCCTGCACGGTGTCGCGCCCGCGCTTGCGGCGGCGCAGCGTGCTGACCGCCAGCGTGCTGCGCGCGCG
>DASWVR010000073.1:0-7350 GCA_036401155.1 Piscinibacter sp.
CCACGGCCCGCACCCGTGGTGCGATCTCAGTCGCGCACGAGCGGCCTAAGCGCCACCCGCAAAGCATTCGGCCCGACGCGAGTCGGGCCGAAGCGGTGAGCGGGCAGGGCCGGCCGACCCTGCGCGTCGCGTCAGGCGGCGAGCAGCTGACGCAGCACGAACGGCAGGATGCCGCCGTGCTTGTAGTAGTCGACCTCGATCGGCGTGTCGATGCGCAGCACCAGCGGCACGCGCCGCGCCGTGCCGTCACCGCCCTGGATCACGAGCGTGGCTTCCTGCTGCGGGCGGATCTCCGCGGGCAGCAGCACGTCGATGGTCTCGTCGCCGGTGAGGCCCAGCGACTGGGCCGAGTCGCCGCCGAGGAACTGCAGCGGCAGCACGCCCATGCCGACCAGGTTGCTGCGGTGGATGCGCTCGAAGCTGCGCGCGATCACGGCCTTGATGCCCAGCAGCTGCGTGCCCTTGGCCGCCCAGTCGCGCGACGAGCCGGTGCCGTACTCCTCGCCGCCGAAGATCACCGTCGGCGTGCCCTCGGCGATGTACCTCATCGCGGCGTCGTAGATGAACATCTTCTCGCCGTCCGGCTGGTGCAGCGTCAGCCCGCCTTCCTCGCGGCTGCCATCCGCGAGCGGCGGGATCATCAGGTTCTTGATGCGCACGTTGGCGAAGGTGCCGCGCATCATCACCTCGTGGTGGCCGCGGCGCGAGCCATAGGAGTTGAAGTCGGCCTTCATCACGCCGTGCGCCTTGAGCCACTGGCCGGCGGGCGAGGTTTCCTTGATCGAGCCGGCCGGCGAGATGTGATCGGTGGTGATCGAGTCGCCGAAGAGCGCCATCGCGCGCGCGCCCTTGACGCCCACCTCGCCGAGCTTCGGCTCCATCGTGAAGCCGTCGAAGAAGGGCGGCTTGGCGATGTAGGTGGATTGCGGCCACGTGTAGACCTGCCCCTTCACGCCGTTGATCTGCTTCCACAGCTTGCCCGGGTCGCTGCCGACCTTCTCGTAGTTCTCGCGGAACGACTTCGGGTTCATCGCGTGCTTGAGCAGCGCATACACCTCGGCACTCGTCGGCCAGATGTCGCCGAGGTAGACGTCGCGCCCCCCGGTGCCTTGCCCCACGGGCTCGGTCATCAGGTCGCGCAGCATGGTGCCGGCGATCGCGTAGGCCACCACCAGCGGCGGGCTGGCGAGGAAGTTCGCCTTGATGTTCGGGTGGATGCGCGCCTCGAAGTTGCGGTTGCCCGACAGCACCGCCGCGCACACGAGGTCGTTGCTGTAGATCGCCTCGTTGATCTCGGGCGTCAGGTCGCCGGCGTTGCCGATGCAGGTGGTGCAGCCGTAAGCCGCCACCGTGAAGCCGAGCTCCTCCAGGTAGGGCAGCAGCTCGGTCTTCTGCAGGTACTCGGTGACGATGCGCGAACCGGGCGCGAGCGAGGTCTTGATGTGCTTGTCGACCTTGAGCCCCGCCTTCACTGCCTTCTTGGCCAGCAAGCCGGCGGCCAGCAGCACGCTCGGGTTCGAGGTGTTGGTGCACGAGGTGATCGCCGCGATCAGCACGTCGCCGTTGCGGATCTCGATGCCGTCGCTGGTGGTGAAGCGCTGCGCCAGCTTCTCCGCCGGCTGGTTGAAGCCGTTTTCGGCCGGCGGCTTGCTGAACAGCGCCGTGAACTGGTTCTTCACGTGGCCGATCTCGATGCGGTCCTGCGGGCGCTTCGGACCGGCCAGGCTGGGCGCGACGGTGCCGAGGTCGAGCTTGACCACGCTCGTGTAGTCGATCGCGCCGGGCATCGGCACGCCGAACAGGCCCTGCGCCTTGAAGTAGGCCTCGAAGGCCTCGATCTCCTTGGCCGTGCGGCCGGTGCCGTTGAAGTAGTCGATGGTCTTCTCGTCGACCGGGAAGAAGCCCATCGTCGCGCCGTATTCCGGCGCCATGTTGGCGATGGTGGCGCGGTCGGGCACGGCGAGGCTTTGTGTGCCTTCGCCGAAGAACTCGACGAACTTGCCCACCACCTTCTCGCGCCGCAGGATCTCGGTGACGGTGAGCACCAGGTCGGTCGCCGTCACGCCTTCGCGCAGCCGCCCGGTCAGCTCGAAGCCGACCACGTCGGGTGTCAGGAAGTACACCGGCTGGCCGAGCATGCCCGCCTCGGCCTCGATGCCACCCACCCCCCAAGCGACGACGCCGATGCCGTTGATCATCGTCGTGTGGCTGTCGGTGCCGACCAACGTGTCGGGATAGTAGATGCTCTCCTCGCTGCGGTGCACGCCGCGCGCCAGGAACTCGAGGTTCACCTGGTGCACGATGCCGAAGCCCGGCGGCACCACGCCGAAGGTGTCGAAGGCCTGCATGCCCCACTTCATGAACTCGTAGCGCTCCTGGTTGCGCTGGAACTCGAGCTTCATGTTGAGGTCCAGCGCGTCGCGGGTGCCGTAGTGGTCGACCATGACCGAGTGGTCGACCACCAGGTCGACCGGCACCAGCGGCTCGATCGTCTTCGGGTTCTTGCCCATGTCGGCGGCCACGTTGCGCATGGCGCCCAGGTCGGCCAGCAGCGGCACGCCGGTGAAGTCCTGCAGCACCACGCGCGCCACCACGAACGGGATCTCGTCGCTGCGCTGGGCGGTCGGCTTCCAGTTGGCCAGTTCGGCCACGTGCTCGGCCGTGACCTTCTTGCCGTCGCAGTTGCGCAGCACGCTTTCGAGCACGATGCGCAGCGCCACCGGCAGCCGCTCGACGTTGGGGTAGGTCTTGGCGAGTTCGGGCAGCGAGAACAAGCGGCCCTCCCGGCCCGACGCGGTGGCGAAGGTCTTCAGCGTCGTCGCGAAGGCGTGATGGGTGGCGGTGAGGGGCATGGCGCAAACCTTTTCTGGTGAAGGTCGAGGGGCGAGGCCGATTATTGTGTCAAGCGCCCATGCCAGCACGCGCGTCAGGGCTCAATTGAGGCGGCCGGCTCATTCGGCGGCACGAGCCGCTCGATTTCCTCCAGCACGGCCGCGAGTTCGGTGTGCACCTGGGGCAGCCAGGCCGAGACTTCGCCCTCGTCCTGGGTCGTGAAGGCGGCCTGCAGGCCCATCGCGGCGGTGTACAGGCCGCGTGCGCCGATCGTGCCCGCCAGGCCCTTGAGATCGTGCGTGCGGCGCCGCGCCTCGTCCCAGTGGCCGGTCGAGCGGGCCTGGGCCACCACGCTGGCGAAGTCGAGATTCGCGTCGCGGAAACCACGCAGGATGCGCCGGTACAGATGCGGCTTGCCGAGGCAATGCGCCAGGCCGTCGTCGGTGTCGATGGCCCCCAGCCCCTTGCCCGGCTCCCAGTCGGTCGTCGGAAGCGGCTCGATCGGAGGCGCCGCCCGGCGCGAACTGATCCACTCGGCCATCGTGCGCAGCATCTGCGACACGTCGAGCGGCTTGGCGATGTGCGCATTCATGCCGCTCGCGAGCGCCCGGTCGCGGTCCTCGGCCAGGGCGCTCGCCGTCATCGCGATCACCGGCAGGCGCTCGAACGCCGGATCGGCGCGCAGCTCGCGGGTGGCGGTGTAGCCGTCCATCACCGGCATCTGGCAGTCCATGAGCACGCCGTCGAAAGGTCCCTCGGCGCGCAGCTTGTCGAGCGCCTCCCGGCCGTTCTCGGCCACCACCACCTCCATGCCGGCGCGGCGCAGCAACTCGCTGGCGAGTTCCTGGTTCAGCGGATGGTCCTCGACCAGCAGGATGCGCGCGCCGGCCAGGCGGCGGCGCACCTCCTCGGTGACGGCCGGCATGTCGTAGCGGGTCGCGCTGCGAGCGCGCACCGGCTGCCCCGGGTGGCGCAGGACCTCGGCGATGAGCCCGCTGGCCGGCGCGGCCGGCTGCACCGCGCGGCCGAAGCGGGCCGTGAAGTGAAAGGTGGAGCCGCGGCCGGACTGGCTTTCGACCCACAGCCTGCCGCCCATGCGCTCGACCAGCTGCCGGCTGATGACCAGGCCGAGCCCGGTGCCGCCGAAGCGGCGCGTGGTCGAGCTGTCGGCCTGCATGAAGGGCTGGAACAGCCGCGACAGCTGCTCGTCGGTGAGCCCGACGCCGGTGTCGCGCACCCAGCCGTGCACCTCGACGCTGTCGGCGTCCTGCGACGCGAGCTCCATGCCGACGACCACTTCGCCGCTGTCGGTGAACTTGACGGCGTTGCTGCCCAGGTTGACGAGCACCTGGCGCAGCCGCGTCGGATCGCCGACGACGCGCCGCGGCAGGTCGGGCGTTAGGCTGAACAGCAGGGAGAGTCCTTTCTCCTCGGCGCGCAGGCCGAGCAGGTCGGCCATCTCGGCGAGCACGCTGTCGAGCTGGAACTCGACTGCCTCGAGTTGCAGGTGGCCCGCTTCGATCTTCGACACGTCGAGGATGTCGTCGAGGATCTGCAGCAGGTTGCGTGCCGAGCTGTGCGCCTTTTCGACGTAGCCGCGCTGGCGCAGCGGCAGGCCGTCGTCGAGCGCGAGGTGGGTCATGCCGATGATCGCGTTCATCGGCGTGCGCAGTTCGTGCGACATGTTGGCGAGGAAGGTCGACTTGGTGCGGCTCGCCGCCTCGGCCGCCTCGCGTGCCTGACGGGTCGCCAGTTCGACCTGCTTGCGGGCGGTGATGTCCTGGATCAGCGCGCAGAACTGCGCCTCGCCTTCCCAGTCGAGCGCGATCACGCTCACATCGGCATCGAAAGCCGTGCCGTCCGCACGTGCGAATCGCCACTCGCAGGCCTGCACGCGTGCCTGCGTGCCGGTGTGGCGGCGCATCAGCGCCATCGCCCGGCTGCGGCTCTGCTCGCCGTCGGGCTGCAGCTCGGGGGACAGCGGCGCGAACCAGATGATCTTGCCGAGCAGCTGCCGCGGCTCGCTCAGCCCGAACAGGTGCAGCGCGGCAGGGTTGCAGTGGGTCACGCCGCGCTGCCGGTCGAAGAACACATAGCCGTTCGGCGCGTGTTCGAACACCGCGGCAAAACGCACTTCGGCGTCTCGCCGCGTCGAGATGTCGAGCCAGTAGCCGTTGTAGACCGTGCTGCCGTCGGGTTGCGCGAGCGGCGTGCTGTGGGCCAGCACCCAGACGACATGGTCGCCGTGGCGCACCGGAAACTCCGTCGGCTCGGTCGGCGGCGTGCGTGCGTCGGGGTGCGCGAGCCGCCAAGGCAGGCGCGGATCGTCGGCCAGCTTCTCTTCGCCGATGCCGAACAGCTCGCGCACGCCGCGGCCGAGGAATGCGAAGCTGCCCGGGCCGCCGCTGGCCGGTTCGCGGTAGCGGAACACGGTGAGCGGCAGCGCCTGGGCCATGTCGAGCAGGTCGCGCCGGGCTTGCAGCGCGGTGTCGAGCAGCTGCACGCGGCGCCAGCCGGCCCAGATCAGCAGGCAGCCCATCAGCCAGACGGCGGCGGCCACGCCGCCGATGCGCCCGGCGACGCCGGCCTCCTGCGTCAGCGGCGCCAGCACCCACACGGTGAAAGGCCGCCCCGGCAGTGCCGTCGACAGCGCCAGGTGCCGCGCGCCGCTCCACTCGGCGGTGTTCACCTCGCGGCCGGCGATGCGCATCGGCGACATGAGCCAGCCGAGCGGCTGCGGCACCTGCTGGTAGATCGCCTGCCACTGCGCGGGCGTGCGCGTGCGCGCGTCGGGGATGTGCCGCATCAGCGTCTCGCTGCGGTTGGCCAGCACGACGACGCCGTTGGCGTCGGTCACGCAGATGAGGGCGGTGTCGGCGTCGGCGAGCAGGCGGTTGAGCGACGCCGAATCCTTCTTGGCCACGACCACGCCCAGCGCCTGCCCGTCGCGGTCGACGCGCTGCGAGAAGTACAGGCCCGGCACCTGGCTGACGCTGCCGAGCAGGAACTGCGCCGCCTCTTCGCGCTGCATCGCCTCCACAAAGTACTCGCGATGGCGCAAATTGGTGGCAACGGCGTTCGGCAGGCTCGACCCCGCCGGCAAGCCGTTGGCGACGGTGTTGCCGGCCGGGTCCAGCAGCAGGACGAACTGCAGGTCGAAGTCCTGCACGACATGCGCGAGCAGCAGGTTGGTCTGCTGCACCGCCGGATCGAGCAGAAGCTCCTCGCGCAGCTGCACGCGCCGGCGCTCGTCCAGCGCCGCCGTGTCGGGCAGGCGGGGCACGGACAGGAAGTCGACCACGCTCGGCAAGTGCGCCACGTTCTTCGGCAGCGCGGCCAGCTGGTGGAAGGTGAGGGCGAGCATGTCCTTCACGCCCATCAGCCGCACACTCGCGTTGGACCAGGTCTGCTCGCGGTACTCGCGCAGTCGGTCGTGGATCAGCCAGGCCGCGGCGGCGGCGAGCAACGCGGTCCACAAGGCCGCGATCAGCCACAGCAGGCGAAGGCTGCGGCGACGGTCCGGCCCGGCCGGCACCTCCGAATTCATTGCACTGCTCCCTGATGGCGCTGGCGGTACGGGGTCTGCGCCGCGCCGGAGCTTTTGTACCAGAAGACAGGGCGCGGGGACGGCCTGTCATGGTGCGCGGTCGGTGACCAAAAGAACATCGGCCGCCGCGCAGGCCTGCGCGGCGGCCGATGCGGCGCTCGCGCGCGCCACGCAGGCAAGGTCAGGCTGTCACGGCGCGTGCTGCGCCGGCGAAGTCCGGGATCTGGTCGAAGTTGAGGTACTTGTAGATCTTGTCGCCGTCCTTGTTGATGACGCCGATGTCCGCCAGGTACTCGTCCTTGGTCGGGATGCGGCCGAGGCGCGAACAGATGGCGGCCAGTTCCGCCGAGCCCAGGTAGACGTTGCTGTTCTTGCCCAGGCGGTTCGGGAAGTTGCGGGTCGAGGTCGAGAACACCGTGGCGCCCTCTCGCACCTGTGCCTGGTTGCCCATGCACAGGCTGCAGCCGGGCATCTCCATGCGGGCCCCGGCAGTGCCGAAGGTGCCGTAGTGGCCCTCCCGGGTCAGCTCGGAGGCGTCCATCCGGGTGGGCGGGGCGACCCACAGCTTCACCGGGATGTCGCGCCGGCCCTCGAGCAGCCTCGACGCCGCGCGGAAGTGGCCGATGTTCGTCATGCACGAGCCGATGAACACCTCGTCGATCGGCGTGCCCTGCACGGCCGACAGCGGCCTGGCGTCATCCGGATCGTTCGGGCAGCACAGGATGGGCTCGGTGATCTCGTCGAGGTCGATCTCGATCACCGCGGCGTACTCGGCGTCCGCGTCCGGCTCGAGCAGCTTCGGGTCGGCGAGCCAGGCCTGCATGGCCTGGATGCGGCGCTCCAGGGTGCGCCGGTCCTGGTAGCCCTGCGCGATCATGTTCTTCAGCAGCACGATGTTCGAGTTCAGGTACTCGATCACCGGCTCCCGGTTCAGGCGCACGGTGCAGCCGGCGGCGCTGCGCTCGGCCGAG
>DASWVR010000074.1:0-38703 GCA_036401155.1 Piscinibacter sp.
GACGTAGAGCAGGTCGCCGATCTGCTGCACGGCAAAGAGCACAACGTCTGGGCCGACTCCGGCTATCGGGGCGCACAGACTCGCGTGGACCGCGGAGACCTTCAATGGCACATTGCCGCGCGGCCCAGCGACATCGCCAAGATGCCCGAGGGCAGAGCCAAGGCGCGGCTGCAGAAGGCAGAGCATCGCAAGGCGAGCGTGCGCGCGAAGGTGGAGCACCCGTTCCGCGTGATCAAGCGCCAGTTCGGGCTCGCGAAGGTCCGCTTCCGTGGCCTGCAGAAGAACACGGCTCACCTGCTGACACTGTTCGCGCTGTCGAATCTGTGGATGGCGCGCAGGTCGTTGATGACGATGCTGGGAGCAGTCCGTCCGAAGACGGCGTGAAGGCCCTGAAAGGCGCTTCAAAACCACTTCTGAAGACATTCGCATCATGAATTTGTCGAACTGCCCCGACCAACACGCGCACTGCGCGCCCGAGTTCGCGAGTTATTCAGACCTTCCCTAGCGCAGTTTCATTCGTTCGCCGAACGCGGCATTGCGCGTTCGCGCCAGCTCGAGGCTCATGGATCGGAGGCGGCACTGCATGCGCAGCGCGCATCAATGACCGCGTTCGAGATGAACCGGCTGCTAGTCGAGCGGCACTTTTCCAGAATGATGAGCCTCGCCATTGGCATCCCTCCGGATGCGGAAGACGCGCATCGAAGGAGGATGCAGGATTTGACCGCTGCCTTCTCTGCCCAGAGCTCAGCTGCCACCGACGTCCTCGCGCTAGGCGCCTCGGCTAGCGATGTGTCGTCGACCTTTCAGATCTTGGGAACCACCATGGGCCAAATCGCCCAAGCCTTGCGCAATGTCGGGGCGACGGCGGATGCGGACCGGTACTTGAGTCAAGCTCGAAAACTGTTATTGGCGGCAAAGGACGCATCGACTGCCGCTGGGGACGAACTGGGCGCCACAAGCGCAATGTTCAATCTGGCCAACCAGATCCGCTTCCACGGGGGGGAAACGGAGGCGCTCTTGCTGGCTCGGAGAGCTAAGGACGTTGCCGCCAAGCACGGCGACCAGCTATTGCATCAGAAGGCGATCTGGTTAGTCCAGACGCTTGAGAGTGGGACGCTGCCGGCCTACGAGGCCGGTGAGCGCAGGCAGTGGCCGCCGGACGTGAAAGGCGAGAACTAGCCTCCGACCAGAACTCGGCTCAACGCAGCCCGCCGTTCAGCGCACGGCTGGTCGTATGCTTCGCGACGCGCTTGTGAACCACGCACACGGGCAACAGCAGTCTCGCGACAAGGTCCACCGGCTGAAGTCAGGCGGTAGCTATGTGCTCAGAACTATTGCGACTGGCGGACACGCACGCTACTCTCTCGCATGACTCCAGTTCGACACCTTGGCAAGTGGCCCCTTCTGACGTCACTTGGCAAGGGGGGGAACGGTCAGGTTTAGAGGACGAGTCTTGACGGCAAGGATGCGGCCATCAAGGTGCTGAAAAGACACGACAGAGTTGGCCGGTTCAAGAATGAAGTAGAGGGAATGCGCCGGTTGCAAGACATCAGTGGTGTATTGCCCATTCTGGATGCCGACATCCCTGAGAAGCCAACAAACACCTGCTGCGCAGCGGAAGTCCGGCTGCTGAGTCCTCGTGAACGTCTTCGCTGGGCGTTGGGAACGATCCAGGAACGCCCTACGCAGCATCTCCTCCCGTGCAGTCCGCACGCATGAACGACAGGAGATTGACATGCGCATCAACCGAGAACGCATTCCGGCCGAGATCGACGTTCCCGGCGCCCTGGCGCGCCAGCAGGCCGGGTTCGGCGACGCCTCCGGCTGCGGCGACATGGGCGCCGAGTTCTTCACCCTCGGCGCCGGCACGGACATCGCGCCCTTGCTCAAGGGTCTGAAGGACAACTGCTGCCAGTCGCCGCACTGGGGCTACATGATCGGAGGGGAGGTGGAGGTGAGCTACAGCGACGGAAGCAAGGACGTCTGTGTCGAGAAGGACCTCTTCTACCGGCCGCCAGGCCACAGCGTGCGCGTCGTGCGCGACGCCGAGATCGCCCTCTTCAGCCCGGCCCGGCAGCACACGCACGCGATGGAGCACATGCTGGAGGCGATGAAGGGCTGACGCAGGCGCCTCGCCCTGGTGCGAACCGGGTGGCGGCTGCGCCCGCTCGCCACGGCCCGATGCGTGATCGGCCGTGCGATTCGAGCATCGCCGCGCCGCCGGGCGACGCGGGCCGCCGGCGGGGCAGCGGGTGTCACATGCCCAGGATCGACATGAATTGCACCCAGATCGAGCGTTGCACGATGATCTCGCGCTGCACGATGATCGCGCTGGCAGGGGCGCTGGCGGCCAGGGTGACGAGTGTGGCGAACGAGGTGGCGAACAGCTTCTTCATGATGAGGTCTTTCAGTGGTGAGGTTCTTGATGGACAGCACCGTGCTGCCATGGACCTCACTGTAGGAAGCGGCTGTTTCGGTGCCGTTGCGCGCTCGGTTTCATGTGTTGCGATGTCAGCGTGGCAACCGCCGGCATCGATCGACCATGCGGGGCCGCCACCAGGGGGTCACGCCGCGCGGCGCGTCAGGTGGCGCAGCGCAGCACCCATGCGGCGGCAGGCCGCATCGATCTCGGCCGGTGACAGGTTGGCATAGCCCAGCAGCAGCGCGGGCACCGCCGTCGGCTCCGCGTGGTGCGGTCCGACGGGATGCAGCCCGACGTCGCGCCGCGCAGCCTCGGCGATGAACTCGGTCATCGTGGTGCCGCAGCGCTCGTCCAACCAAGCCACGAGGTGCATGGCCGCACCGTGATGCTCGACACGCAACGCGCCCTCCACGTGCCGGGCCAGTCCCTCCAGCAGGGCATCGCGCCGAGTGCGCAGGGCCCGACCCACCCGGCGCAGGTGCCGCTCCAGCGCGCCGGTCTCGATGAAGCGGGCCAGCGCCGCCTGCGACAGCGCCGGGCAGCCGAAGTCCTCCAGGCGCTTGGCGTAGGCGAAGTCGTCGCCCAGCGCACGGGGCAGCACCATGTAGGCCAGACGCAGCGACGGGGCCAGCCCCTTGGAAAAGGTGCCGATGTGGATCACGCGTTGGCCGCCGTCGAGCGCGAACAGCGGGGGCGCCGGCTCGGGCTCCAGGCCGAGCGCGCCGTCGTAGTCGTCCTCGATGATCCAGCAGCCGTGCTCCCGCGCGTAGGCCAGCAGTTCGGCGCGGCGGCGCTGTGACATGCACAGCCCCAGCGGGAACTGATGTGCGGGCGTCACGTACAGCGCCGGCGGCCCCGGCCGCGGCAGGAGATCCACCCGCAAGCCCTCTGCGTCCACCGGCACGGGCAGCACCTGCGCACCGTTGGCCCGGAAGGTCGCGCGCGCGGCGAAGTAGCCGGGGTCTTCCATCGCCAGCATGCCGCCTTCGTCGACCAGCATCCGGCTGGCCAGCGACAAGGCCTGCTGCGTGCCCGAAACCACCAGGATGTCGTCGGGCGTCACCTGCATGCCGCGGCGGCGCCGCAGGTACGCGGCGATCTGCTCGCGCAAGACAGGCATGCCGCGGGCGGGGGGATAGCCGAGCCGGGTGTAGCTGGCCGCCAGCCCGAGTTCACGACGCCAGGCATCGACGAAGCGCACGTCGGCCAGAGGTTCGGCGTACTGCAGGTTGTAGCGCAGCTCCTGGTGCAGCAGCCCGACGGAGAGGCCCGCGTTTTCGCGCACTCGGCGCGCGAAGCGCGAGGTGAGCATGAACGCCGAGGGCGTCGCGGCCGGCACCGGGGTCGGCGTTGCGTCGGGCACGAAGCTGCCGGCGCCCCGTCGGCCGACCAGCGCGCCGCGCGCCAGCAGCTGGTCGTAGGCCGCCCGCACGGTGTTGCGCGACAGGTGCATGCCGACGGCGAGGTCGCGCGTGGAAGGCAAGCGGGCACCACCCGGCAGATGGCCTCGCAAGATCGCCCCCTCGATGGCGCGCGCGAGTTGCTGATACAGAGGGCCCTTCCCGTCGAGATGAAGAATCATGGCGACGCGTGCCATGGCGGCAGCTGGTGGATCAGGGCAGTGTCACACCGCCGCCGCGCAGGTGGGCCCGTTTCGGGGGCGGTTTGTGGGCCCTTTGAGGCGGTCCGCCCACGTTGCGCACCCGTTCGATCTCCCCTTGGACGGCCAGGTGGGGCCCTTCTCGGCGCATGCGGTGGGTCCGTCGGACGCCCCAGGCGCTCCTACGCTGGCTGCTCCAACTTCCTGGAGAACCCATGCGCCTGCTCTCAAGTTCCCTCTGCGGCCTGCTGCTGACGTGCACCGCCGCGGCGTCGGCCGCCCCGGGCCACTGCCACCGCTTCGAGGCCAGGGTCGTCGATCAGCGCCTGGTCGAGGGCTGCACGGCCTTGTTCTGCACGGCCGGCACGATCGACGGCACGAGCGGCCTGCGGGGCACCATTCGCTCGGCCTTCGACAGCTTTGCGGCCGGACCGTCGACAACGCCGGAGCCCACGCGCACGCTGTCGTTCTCGCTGGAGTCGACGTTCACGCTGCGCAAGGGCACGCTGGTCACGCGGGAGACCGGCATCACCAGCGGCAGCGCCCTGGACCCTGCGGGGCGCCTGTTCGCCGGCTATGGCCAGTTCATCGGCGGCACCGGCGCCTATGACGGTGCAACCGGCTGGCTGCAGTTCGGCGGCCGCGTGATCGACGGGCTGAACGTGACCGACACGATGGTGGGCGAGATCTGCCTGGGCGGCTGAGCCCCTTCGGCGCGCACCGCTACGAAACGATGTACGCCCCACCCCCGGTCGACAGCAGCTTGCCGTCGGCGCCGAGGAATTCCATGCGTGTGGGCGCCACCCGCATACTCTGGCGGAGTCCAACGATCATCTTCGCGGCGCCGGCAACTGCGCCATGTAGGCCGCGACCGCGCGCTTGTCGTCGGCCGAGTAGTTCTTGAGGATCGACGGCATCGCGGGGTTGGAGTTGCCGCGCTCGCCGTCGCGGATCAGGTCGAGCTCGCGCACCAGGTAGGTGTAGTGCTGCGACGCCACCATCGGATGGAACAGTTCCGCACGGCCTTCGCCCTGCGCGCCGTGGCAGGCCGCGCAGTCCTTTTCGTAGAGGGCCCGGCCGCGCGGCAGCAGCTCCGGCGGGCCCTGGCTCAGGGTGCCCACCACCGGCAGCGACTCGAGGTACGCCGCGATGTCGGCGAAATGCTGCAGCGTCAGCTCGGGTTCGAGCACGTAGTCCTTCATCTCGAGGTTGATGCGGTGGCCGCTGCGGATGTCCATCAGCTGCTTGATGATGACCGAGGCATGCTGCCCCGACAGCCGCGGCACGCCGACGTTGGCGCGCCCGGAGGCGTCGCGGCGGTGGCAGGTCTGGCATTCGCCGTAGGCTTCCTTGCCGCGACGGGCGTCGCCGGCCAGCGCCAGCGTGGCCTCGACCTCGCCGGTGGTGGGCAGCAGCACCTTCACCTGGGCCAGCGCCGGGGAGGCCATGGCGGCGAGCGTGATGACGAGTGCCGGCGACAGTCGGGACAGGTAGGGCATCGTTCATCTCCTGAGCGTTGATGAGGGGCGATGGCTTCGGCTTGCCGCGCACGCTTGCCCGGCGCACCTCGCCGCACAGCGCGATTCTTGCAGGCCAGCGTCGGCCGCGCCGCCTGCCGCGGACGCGCCGCTTGTCGCAGATCAGGCGAGGCCACGATCCGCGACCACCGCCGGCGCGGCGTGTGGGCAGGTCGCACCGGCCAGGCGTGCGACCGGCGGATTGCCCGACCCGTGGTCGGTGGCTACCATCCACGCTCCGTCCTACCGCGAAGGAGAAGTGCGCCATGGAGACAACGAATTGCATCGTGGCCGGCTGATCGATCACCTGCAGCTCGTCGTACGTGACCTGGCGGCCAGCCAGCGGTTCTACGAGGCGGTCCTGAAGGTGCTGGAGATCCCGATCGGCGGCAAGGGCGACGGCTACTTCTGGGCCGATGAGCTGTTCGTCTCGACTGCCGACAGCGACGCCGCGCAGGGCCAGCTGACCGGGCGCCACCATCTGGCGTTTCAGGCCAAGGACCGGGCCGCCGTGGATGCGTTCCACCGGGCCGCCCTGGAGCATGGCCGCAAGGACAACGGGGGCCCGGGGGACCGTGCCTACCACCCCGGCTACTACGCCGCGTTCGTCCTCGACCCGGACGGCAACAACATCGAGGCCGTGTTCCACGGCGAGGCGCAACGCAGTGCGCCGTCGGTCAAGGTGACGTTCTGAGTTCGGCCCGAAGCCCGCTCGGCGCGCCGGTGCGCTACGACACGATGTAGGCGCCCGAACCTGTCGACAGCAGCTTGCCGTCGGCGCCGAGGAACTCCATGCGGGTCGACGCGACCCGCGAGCCGAGCCGCATCACCTGCGCGCGCAGCTCGAAACGTTCGCCGATGCCGGGGCGCAGGTAGTCGATGCGCAAGTCGATGGTGCCGAGCTTGCCGAAGCGCTGCAGCCGCTGGGCGGGCGGTTCGTCGAGGTGGCGCACGCCGATGGCGGCCATCACCGCGAGGCCGCCCATCGCGTCCAGGCTCGCGCTGATCACGCCGCCGTGCACGCGCTGGTGGGCGTAGTGGCCGATCAATTCGTGGCGCATCTCGATGTGCCCGCGCACGCCGTCGGCGTCGATCTCGTCGATCTTCAGTCCCAGCACCTGGTTGAAGACGATGCGCAGCTCGAACATCTCCTTCAGCAGCGCGATGAACTCGGGCTCGAAGCCGTCGGCCGGCGGCACCTTCTTCGCGTTCACAGGCCCAGCTGGCGCGCGGCCAGTTCCTTCATGATCTCTTCCGAGCCGCCGCCGATCATCATCACCTTCACCTCCCGATAGATGCGTTCGCTCTTCATGCCGCGCATGTAGCCCATGCCGCCCAGCAGCTGCACCGCCTGGTCGGCGCAGAACTGCATCGCCTGCGTCGCATGGTTCTTCAGCATACAGACCTGGGCCACCCAGTCGGGCGACACGTCGCCCGCGTCGGCACGCTCGGCCAGCGTGTCGACCCAGGCCTGCGTCGACGCGATGCGCATGTGCATGTCGACGAGCTTGTGGCGCACCACCTGCCGCTCGATCAGCGGCGCGCCGAAGGTCTGGCGCTGCCGCGCCCAGGCGAGCGCCTCGTCGAGGCAGGCCTGCGCAAAACCGAGGGAGGCGGCGGCCAGCGCCAGCCGCTCGCCGTTGAAGTTGTCCATGATCGCCTTGAAGCCCGCGCCTTCGTCGCCGAGCAGGTGGCCGGCCGGCACGCGCACGTCGTCGAAGTGGATCTGCGCGGTGTCGGAGCACCACCAGCCCATCTTCTTCAGCGGCCGGCGCGTGAGGCCCGGCGCATCGCCGGGCACGACGATCATCGACAGGCCGCGTGCGCCCGGCTCGCCGGTGCGCACGGCCACCGTCAGCACGTCGGCGCGCACGCCGGACGTGATGAAGGTCTTCTCGCCGTCGATGCGGTAGCAGTCGCCGTCGCGCACGGCGCGCGTGCGCAGGCGCGCCACGTCCGAGCCGCCGCCGGGTTCGGTGATCGCGAGCGCGGCAACCGCCTCGCCGCGCAGCACCGGCGGCACGATGCGCTGCTGCAGCTCGGGCGAGCCCAGCGCCACGATCGGCGGCAGGCCGATGTTGTGCGAGAAGAGGCTGGCCATCACGCCGCCGCTGGCGCCGTGGCGCGCCAGCGCCTGCGCGAGCGGCAGGCGCAGCGCCCAGGGGGCCGGCGTGCCGCCGAGCGCCTCGGGATAACCGAGCCCGAGCAGCCCCAGTCCGGCGGCCTGCCGGTAGAGCGTGCGCGGGAACTCGCCCGCCTCGTCCCAGGCCTCGACGTGCGGTGCGATCTCGCGCTCGGCGAAGCGGGCCACCGTGTCGACCAGCGCCTGGCGTTGTTCGAGGAGGGCTGCGTTCATGCGAATCGAAGCAGCACCTGCTGCGCGCTGACTTGCTGGCCGTGCTCGACCGCCACGCTGGCGACGGCCGTGTCACGCGGCGCGGCGATCGCATGTTCGAGCTTCATCGATTCGATGACGAGCAGCGTCTCGCCCGCCGCCACCGTCTGTCCGGCGGCCGCATGCAGCGCGACGATGCGGCCGCTGAAGGGCGCCTTGACGTCCTGCGCGGCATTCGCGCCGGCGCCCGCGGGCGCGTCGAAGCTCGCATCGGCGATGAAGGCATCGCAGCCGGCCAGCTGCACGTGCCATGCGCCCGGGCCGGTGGCGGCGATCAGCAGCGGGTGCCCGATGCCGTCGAGGGTGAGGCGCCACGGCTCGGCGTCGACCTGCACGACCGTCACGGCGCCGTCGAGCGTGATCTGCAGCTGCCGGGGCAACTCCGCCACCAGCGCTTCGATCACCACGCCGCGATGGCGCAGCCGCATGGCGCGGGCAAAGGGCGCAGCCAGGCGCGAGGGTGCCGCCTTCGCCTGCGCGCACCACAGCGCCGCCACCCACAGCGCGCGCCATGGCGCCTCCTGCTTGGCGATGCCGGCGCGCAGCAGCTCGCCGCGGTCGGCGAGAAACGGGATCAGCGCCTCGCCGGCGCGGAACACCGGGTCGGCCAGGCATTCGGCCAGCAGCGCGCGGTTGGTGGGCACGCCCAGCACCACGGTGTCGGCCAGCGCCGTCTGCAGCCGGCCGATGGCCTGCGCGCGGTCGGCGCCGTAAGCGATCAGCTTGCCGAGCATCGAGTCGTAGTGGGGCGAGACGACGGCGCCGGCGTGCAACGCATGGTCGAAGCGCACGCCGCGCGGCGCGGCGAAATGCTGTACCGTGCCGGCATGCGGCCGGAAGTGCTCGTCTTCGGCGCACAGCCGCAGCTCGATCGCATGGCCGCGGCAGACCACGCCGGATTGCTGCGTCATCGGCAGCGGCTCGCCGCGCGCCACGCGCAGCTGCCACGCCACGAGGTCGATGCCGGTCAGCGCCTCCGTCACCGGGTGCTCGACCTGCAGCCGGGTGTTCATCTCCATCAGGAAGAAGGGAAGCGCGCCGCCTTCGCCGGCCTGCCGCGCGTCGAGCAGGAACTCCACCGTGCCGGCGCCCACATAGCCGGCACTGCGCGCGAGCCGCACCGCGCAGCTGCCGAGGCGTTCGCGCAGCGCGGCATCGACGGCCGGGCTCGGCGACTCCTCGATCAGCTTCTGGTGGCGCCGCTGCACCGAGCAGTCGCGCTCGCCGAGATGGATGCAGTGGCCGTGGCTGTCGGCGAAGACCTGCACCTCGACGTGGCGCGGCGCCAGCAGCGCGCGTTCGAGCAGCAGCTCGCCGTGGCCGAACGCCGACTGCGCCTCGGAGCGTGCGCTCTGCCAGGCCGCCGCCAGTTCGCCCGCGTGGGTCACCAGCCGCATGCCGCGACCGCCGCCGCCGGCGGCCGCCTTGACCATCACCGGGTAGCCGATGCGCTCGGCCTCGGCCTCGAAGCGCGGCAGCGACTGGTCGTCGCCCGCGTAGCTCGGCAGGATGGGGATGTCGAGCTCGGCGGCGCGCCGCTTGAGCGCCGACTTGCTGCCCAGCGCGCGGATCGCCTGCGGCGGCGGGCCGACCCACACGAGGCCGGCGTCGAGCACGGCCTGCGCGAAGTCGGCGTTTTCGCTGAGGAAACCGTAGCCCGGGTGCACCGCGTCGGCGCCCGTGGCGCGGGCCGCTTCGATCAGGCGGTCGATGCGCAGGTAGGAGTCGGCGGCGCTCAGCCCGCCGAGGGCGAAGGCGGTACCGGCTTCCTTCACATGCAGCGCCGAAGCGTCCGCCTCCGAGTACACCGCCACCGTGGCGATGCCCAGCGCGTCGGCGCTGCGGATGATGCGGCGCGCGATCTCGCCGCGGTTGGCGATCAGCAGGCGCTTCATTCGGTGGTCCAGCGCGGAGGGCGCTTGCCTGCGAAGGCGGCCAGCCCTTCACGCGCTTCGTCGCTGCGCAAGGAGGCGGCGAACGCCTGCGCGGCGTCGTCGCGCAGGTCGCGCACGGCGTGCGAGGCGAGGGTGTCGAGCAAATGTTTGGTCGCGGCCACGGCCTGCGGCGCGGCGCGCCGCAGGTGCGCGATCAGCAAGTCGGTGGTGGGCAGGAGGTCGGTGTCGGTGGACAGTTCGTTGACGAGTCCGATCACCACCGCTTCGGCCGCGGTGAAGCGGCGTGCCTCGATCAGCAGCTGGCGTGCGGTCGCGTCGCCCAGGCGCCGCCAGACGAAGGGCGCGATCTGCGCCGGCGCGATGCCCAGCGTCACCTCGGGCGTCGCGAACAGGGCGCGCGGCGTCGCGACGACGAAATCGGCGCAGCACACGAGGCCGAAGCCACCCGCGAACGCCGGGCCGTCGACGGCGGCGATGAGCACCTGCGGCAATGCGCACAAGGCATGCAGCAGGTCGCCGAAACGGCGGTTCATCGCGGACAGCGGGTCGGCTTCGCTGCCGGCGTGCGGCTGGCCCACGGCGGACGCCATGTTGCCGAGGTCGCCGCCGGCGCAGAACGCACCCTCGCTGCCGGTGAGCACGATGAAGCGCAGCGACGCGTCGGCTGCCGCTTCGGTGCACGCGGCGAGCAGCTGGTCGACGACTTCGGCGTCGAGCGCGTTGCGGTTGGCCGGGTTGTGCAATGTCCAGCGCTCGATGGCGCCGTCGCGGTGGCGCAGGAGTTCGGTCATGGCTACTGCGCGGTGGGCCGCTTCGCCACGCCCATGATCTTGGCGATGATGCCCAGCATCACCTCGTCGGCGCCGCCGCCGATCGAGGCGAGGCGCCCGTCGCGGTACAGGCGCGAGACCTTGTTCTCCAGCGTGTAGCCCATGCCGCCCCAGAACTGCAGGCAGTTGTCGGGCACGGTGCGCATCAGGCGGCCGGCCTTGAGCTTGGCCATCGAGGCGAGTTCGGTCACGTCCTGGCCCGACACGTAGAGCTCGCAGGCGCGGTAGGTCAGCGCGCGCAGCGCCTCGACCTCGGTCTTCAGCTCGGCGAGCTTGAACTGCACGTGCTGCTGGTCCGCGAGGTGCGCGCCGAACAGCTTGCGCTCCTGCGCCCACTCCACCGTCCAGGCGATGCAGTTGCTCAGTGCCTCGATGCTGTTCGCCGCCGCCCACAGCCGCTCCTCCTGGAACTGCTGCATCTGGTAGACGAAGCCCTGGCCTTCGTTGCCGATGAGATAGCGCTGCGGCACACGCACTTCGTCGAAGTAGATGAGCCCGGTGTCGCTCGAGTGCATGCCGATCTTGCGGATCTTCCTGGCCTTCTCGATGCCCTTGCTGTCCATCGGGACCATGATCAGGCTCTTGTTCTTGTGCACCGGGCCTTCGCCGGTGTTGACGAGCATGCACATCCAGTCGGCCTGCAGGCTGTTGGTGATCCACATCTTCTGGCCGCTGATGACGTAGTCGCCGCCGTCCTTGCGCGCGTAGCTCTTGATGCCCGAGACATCGGAGCCGGCGCCGGGTTCGGAAACGCCGATGCAGCCCACCATGTCGCCGGCGATCGCCGGGGCGAGGAACTCGCGCTTGAGCTCGTCGCTGCCGAAGCGGGCGAGCGCGGGTGTGCACATGTCGGTCTGCACGCCGATGGCCATCGGCACGCCGCCGCAGTGCGCGTGGCCGAGCGTTTCGGCCATCACGAGCGAGTAGGAGTAGTCGAGGCCGGAGCCGCCGTATTCCTCCGGCTTGGTCAGGCCCAGCAGGCCGAGGCTGCCCATCTTCTTGAACAGCTCGTGGGCGGGGAAGATCTCGGCTTCTTCCCATTCGTCGACGTGCGGGTTGATCTCGCTGTCGATGAAGCGGCGCAGCGTGCGGCGCAGTTCGTCGTGTTCGTGGGTGAATTGCATGGTGTCTCCTGTGGGTTCACTCCGCACCGTTCGGGCTGAGCTTGTCGAAGCCTGGTGCCCACGCGTGCACTTCGACAGGCTCAGTGCGAACGGGTTGGGGGTTGGTGCGAACGGGCTGACGGGCGGTACGAACGGGGTGGTAGATCGTGGTGCTCATGGTCTGGCCACTCCGAATTGCATGGGTCTCGTTCGCAGTGCATCCGCGTCAGCGCAGATCGCCAGACACATCGCCAGCGCGGCCCGTGTCTCGCGCGGATCGATCACGCCGTCGTCCAGCAGCAGCCCCGAGGTGTAGGCCACGTCCGCCTGCCGCTCGAACATCTCGACGATCTTGGCGCTCTGCGCGTCGAGCGCCGCGCCGTCGGCCGCAACGCCTTTGCGCGCCGCCGCGGCCTCGGCCACGATGCGCATCGTCTGCGCCGCCTGTTCGCCTCCCATCACGGCCGTCCGGGCGCTCGGCCAGCTGAACAGGAAGCGGGGTGCATACGCGCGCCCGCACATGCCGTAGTTGCCGGCGCCGAAGGAGGCGCCGCACTGGATGGTGATCTGCGGCACCGTCGCGCACGTCACCGCCTGGATCATCTTGGAGCCGTGCTTGATCATGCCGCCCTGTTCGCTGTCGCGGCCAACCATGTAGCCGGTCGTGTTCTGCAGGTAGACGATGGGGTGGCCGAGCTGGCAGCAGCGCTGGATGAAGTGCGTGGCCTTGTTGGCGCCCGCCACGTCGATCGGCCCGTTGTTGCTGATGAAGCCCACCTGCTGCCCGCCGATGCGCGCCTGCACGCACAGCGTCTGCGCGCCGTACAGCGGCTTGAACTCGAGCAGGTCGGAGGCGTCGGCCAGGCGTGCCATCACCTCGCGCATGTCCACCGGCTGGCGCAGGTCGGCCGGCATCAGCGCGAGCAGGTCGTCGGCATCGCAACGTGGCGGAGCCGCGTCGTCGAACGGCGCCGCCCGCGGCCAGTCGAGCTGCGCCACCATCTCGCGCGCGATCCCGAGCGCATTCCGGTCGTCTTCGGCCAGCTGCTCGCCCAGGCCCGAGACGACGCAGTGCATCTCGGCCCCGCCCAGCTCCTCTTCGGTGGCGGTCTCGCCAGTGGCGGCTTTCAGCAGCGGCGGCCCGGCGAGAAAGGCGCGCGAGCGGCCGCGCACCATGATCACCACGTCGCTCAGCCCCGGCATGTAGGCGCCGCCGGCGGTGCCCGAGCCGTGCTGCACGGTGATCACCGGCACGCCGGCGGCCGACAGCCGCGCCAGGTTGCGAAACAGCTCGCCGCCGCGCACGAACCCTTCGACGCGGTAGCGCATCAGGTTGGCGCCGGCGCTTTCCACCAGGTGCAGGAAGGGCAGCTTGTTCTGCAGCGCGATCTCCTGCACCCGCAGGATCTTGTCCAGCCCCATCGCCTGCACCGCGCCGGCCTCGATGCCGGCGTCGCTCGCGAGAATCATGCAGCGCACACCCGACACGATGCCGATGCCGGCGATCACGCCGCCGCCCGGCACCGACTTCGCGGGGTCGGGCGTGTCCTGCAGCCAGCCGGCGAGGCTGCACAGCGGCAGGTAGGGCGTGCCCGGGTCGAGCAGCAGGGCCACGCGCTCGCGCGGCAGCAGCTGGGCGCGCTTGTCGAACATCGGCTTGGACTTCGCCGAGGTGTCGGCGGCGCGCTGCTCGAGCGCACGCAGCTGCGCGAGGCGCTGCAGCATCGCATCGCGCCGTTCGGCGGCGGCAGTGCCGCGCGGGTTCCACGCCGATTCGAAGGTGCTCACGACAAGGCTTTCGGCATCTCGGCCCGATGGAAGCCGTCGTACGGCTTGACCGCATCACGCTCCATCGCGCCGGCCTCGGGCTCGGCCATCGGCCAGCCCATGCGCACCTGCGGGCGGGCACCGTCGACACGCAGCACGCTGCCGCTGATGAAGCTGGCGGCGGGGCTGAGCAGAAAGACGATCGCCGCCGACGTCTCGGCCTCGGTGCCGAAGCGCCGCAGCGGCACGGTCCGGCGCATCTGCCTGAGCATCGGCGCGGCTTCCGGCGGGTAGTGGTCCATGCCGCTGGAGGCGATGTAGCCCGGCGCCACGGCGTTGACCCGCACGCCGTCGGCGGCCCACTCGAGCGCGGCGGTTTCGGTCAGGCTCACCATGCCGGCGCGTGCCGCGCCGCTGTGCGCCATGTTCGGCATCGAGCCCCACATGTCGGCGACGATGTTGACGATCGCCCCGCCGTGTGTGCGCATCGACTGGCCGTGGCATTCGCGCGCCATCAGGAAGCCGCCGGTGAGGTTGGTTGCGACCACCGCCTCGAAGCCGCGTGCGCTGATGCTGTCCAGCGAGGCGATGTACTGCCCGCCGGCGTTGTTGACGAGGCCGTGGATGCGGCCGTGGCGCTGCACGATGCTCGCCACGGTCTGGCGCACGGTCTCTTCTTCGCGGATGTCGCAGGCGGCGGTGTCGGCCCGGCCGCCATCCTGTTCGATCTCGGCGGCGACCGCCTGCAGCTTGTCGGCGTTGCGGCCGATCAGAACCACGGTCGCGCCGAGCGCGGCCAGCTCGTGCGCGGTGCAGCGGCCGATGCCCGAGCCGCCGCCGGTGACGACGATCACCTGTTTCGCAAACAGATCCGGCGCGAAGACCGAGCGATAAGGCATTCAGCTCTCCTGTGCGTGCGTGGGACTCATGAGCGGCGCGCCCTCACCCCAGCCCTCTCCCAGAGGGAGAGGGAGCAAGAGACTTCCTCTCCTCGCGCTACTCGGGAGTGGTCGCAAGACACTCCCTCTCCCCTGTACCCGGGGGAGAGGGCTGGGGTGAGGGGGCGTGTTCTGTGCGCCCGGCCGTGGCTGGTCCATCAGGCACTCCCGATGAACAAGGCCATCGCCGCATCCGTCACCTCGTCCAGCGAGGCGCGCTTCTTCGCATCGAACCACTGCACCGACCAGTTCAGCGCGCCGAAGATCAGCAGCCGCGCCAGGTGTGCATCGGAGCGCAGCCGGCCACTCGCCGCCAGCGCGTCCAGCACCGGCATCCACGCCGCTTCGTAGTCGCGCTGCAGCCGTGCGATGCCCGCGCGCTGGCGCGCCGTCAGCGAACGCGACTCGTACAGCATCACCGGGATGAAGTCGCGCCCGGGGCCGTGCAGCGTGTCGAAGTGGCTGCGCATGAGGCGGCGCAGCTGGTCGACCGGTTCGTCGTCGGGCCGCAGCACGCGCGCCTGGCGCTCGATCGCCGCGCGCATGCCTTCTTCCATCACCGCGTACAGCAGCGCCGACTTGCTCTCGAAGTGATAGAAGGGCGAGCCCGCATGCATGCCCACCGCCGAGGCGATGTCGCGTGTGCTGGTGCCGTCGAAGCCGCGGCGCCGGAACAGCCGGGCGGCGGCTTTCAGTATCTCCTGCCGCCGGTTGCCCTCGTCGCGCTCGTCCAGCGTCTTGCGCGGGCGGCCACGCGGCCGCTTGGGCGGGACGAGCATGGGGGAAGCGAGGGCGGCGCACATCGGGTCGTATTTTCACCAAGCGGTTGCTTTGTATAAAAGTCTATACTGCTTTCGGCGAAAGCGAACAGAGGGAACCCCGCATGACTGAGGCATTCGTTTACGACGCGGTTCGAACGCCGCGTGGCAAGGGCAAGGCCGACGGCAGCCTGCACGAGGTGAAGCCGGTCAACCTGCTGGCCGGCGTGCTGACGGAGCTGCAGCGGCGCAGCGGTTTCGACACCGGCGAGGTCGACGATGTGGTGATGGGTTGTGTCTCGCCGGTGGGCGAGCAGGGCGCCTGCATCGCCAAGACGGCGGCGCTGCGCGCCGGCTGGGACATGCGCTGCGCCGGCGTGCAGATCAACCGCTTCTGCGCCTCGGGCCTGGAGGCGGTCAACCTCGCCGCGCAGAAGGTGCGCTCGGGCTGGGAAGACCTGGTGGTCGCCGGCGGCGTGGAAAGCATGTCGCGCGTGCCGCTCGGCTCCGACGGCGGGCCCTGGGCGCAGGACCCGGAGACCAACATGGCGACCGACTTCGTGCCGCAGGGCATCGGCGCCGACCTGATCGCCACGCTGGAGGGCTTCAGCCGCGCCGACGTCGACGCCTTCGCGGTCGAGTCCCAGCGCCGCGCCGCGGCGGCGCGCGAGGCGGGTCATTTCGCGCGCTCGATCGTTCCGGTCAAGGACGCGCTCGGCCAGGTGATCCTCGGCCACGACGAGTTCATCAAGCCTCAGACCACGTTCGAAGGCCTGGCGGCGCTGAAGGCCTCGTTCGAGCAGCTCGGCGCGATGGGCTTCGACGCGACGGCGATCAAGCGCTACCCGCAGGTCGAACGCATCGTGCACGTGCACCACGCCGGCAACTCGTCGGGCATCGTCGACGGCGCGGCGGCGATGCTGATCGGCTCCGAGGAGAAGGGCCGCGCGCTGGGGCTCACGCCGCGTGCGCGCATCGTCGCCACGGCGCTGTCGGGCGCCGACCCGACCATCATGCTGACCGGGCCGATGCCCGCCACGCGCAAGGCACTCGCCAAGGCGGGCCTGCGCATCGATCAGATCGACCTGTTCGAAGTCAACGAGGCCTTCGCCGCGGTGCCGATGCGCTTCATGAAGGAACTCGGCGTGTCGCACGACCGGGTCAACGTCAACGGTGGCGCGATCGCGATGGGCCATCCGCTGGGCGCCACCGGCGCGATGATCCTCAACATCCTCGTCGACGAGTTGCACCGGCGCCGGCTGCGCTACGGGCTCGCCACGCTGTGCGTGGGCGGCGGCATGGGCATCGCGACGATCGTGGAGCGCACATGAACACGATCAGGTACGAGTTGGATGCGCAAGGCATCGCCACGGTCACCTTCGACGAACAGGGCTCGCCGGTCAACACGATGTGCCTCGCCTGGCAGGACGATCTGGCCGAGCTGACGGCGCAGGTGCTCCAGGACGCGCCGGCCATCAAGGGCATCGTGCTGCAGTCGGCCAAGAGCACCTTCTTCGCCGGCGCCGACCTCAAGGAGGTGATGCGCCGCACCGCCGACGATGCGGTGCCGGGCTTCCAGGCGATCGAGCGCATGAAGAAGAACTTCCGCACGCTCGAGACGCTGGGCAAGCCGGTGGTTGCCTGCCTCAACGGCACGGCCCTGGGCGGCGGCTGGGAAGTGGCCCTGATCGCGCACCATCGCGTCGCCGTCGACGATGCGAAGACGCAGTTCGGCCTGCCCGAGGTGACGCTCGGTCTCATTCCCGGCGCCACCGGCATCACCAAGATGACACGCCTGCTGGGGCTGATGGGCGCGCAGCCCTTCATCCTCGAAGGCAAGACCTTCGGCCCGCGCGAGGCGCACGAGATGGGGCTGGTGCACGAACTCGTGGGCGACGCGGTACAGCTGCGCGAACGCGCGCTCGCCTGGATCGCCGCCAACCCGCAGGCCCGCCAGCCCTGGGACGACAAGGGCTACAAGATGCCGGGCGGCATGCCGTCGAATCCGAAGATCGCCAACGGGCTGGCGGTGGCACCGGCGATGCTGCGCAAGACCACGCGCGGCCTGTACCCCGCGCCGGAAGCGGCGCTCGCGGTGATGGTCGAAGGTGCGCTGGTCGACTACGACACCGCCTTGCGCATCGAGAGCCGGGCGCTGGCCCAGGTGATGACCGGCCCGGTCGCCCGCGCGATGGTCAGCGCCTTCTTCTTCGATCTCAACGCGATCAAGTCCGGCCGTTCGCGGCCGAAGGACGTGCCGCGCAGCAAGCCGCTGAAGGTGGGCGTGCTCGGTGCCGGCATGATGGGTGCCGGCATCGCCTGGGCCAACGCCTCGCGCGGCATCCCGACCGTGCTGAAGGACGTGAGCCTCGACAAGGCGCAGGCCGGCAAGGCCTACAGCGAGAAGCTGGCGGCAGGGCGGGTGGCGAAGAAGCGCATGAGCGAGGACGATCAGCGCGCGCTGCTCGAGCGCATCGTGCCGACGGCGAGCGACGCCGACCTGCAAGGCTGCGACCTGATCATCGAAGCGGTATTCGAGAACCGCGAACTCAAGGCGCAGGTCACACGCGCGGCCGGGACCATGCTCGCGCCGGCCTCGGGCTTCGCCACCGGCGTGTTCGCCTCCAACACCTCGACGCTGCCCATCGGCGGCCTCGCGAAGGCGAGCGCACGGCCCGAGAAGTTCATCGGCATCCACTTCTTCTCGCCGGTCGACAAGATGAAGCTGGTGGAGATCATCCGCGGCGAGCGAACCGACGACGAGACGGTGGCGCGCGCCTTCGACTATGTGCAGGCGATCGGCAAGCTGCCGATCGTCGTCAACGATTCGCGCGGTTTCTTCACCAGCCGCGTCTTCGGCACCTTCGTGATGGAAGGCGCGGCGATGCTCGGTGAAGGCATCCCCGCCGCGGTGATCGAAAACGCCGGCGTGCAGGCCGGCATGCCGGTCGGGCCGCTGGCGGTGATCGATGAAACGTCGCTGAGCCTTGCGGTGCACGTGATGGACCAGACACGCGCCGATTTCGCCGCCGAGGGCAAGACCTACGTCGCGACGCCGGGCGAGCGGCTGGTCGAGCTGATGGTGAAGGAACACAAGCGCCTCGGGCGCGCCGCCGGCGGCGGCTTCTACGACTACCCGGCCGGCGCGAAGAAGCAGCTCTGGCCGCAGCTCAAGACGCTGTTCGAGAAGCCCTCGGTCGAGTGGAACATCGAGGAGCTGAAGGACCGGCTGCTCTACCGCCAGGCGATCGAGACTGCGCGTTGCCTGCACGAGGGGGTGCTCACGGCAGTGCACGACGCCAACATCGGGTCGATCTTCGGCATCGGCTTCCCGGCGTGGACCGGCGGGGCGCTGCAGTTCGTCTACGGGATGGGCTTGGATCGTTTTGCCGCGCGCGCGGCCGAACTCGCGCAACGGCACGGCGCCGGGTTTGCGCTCGACGAGGCCGTGCTCACGACATTGAAATCCCAGCAGCCGCGCTTTTCGTAGCCCGGACGCAATCCGGGTCCGTGTTGTCGTTTGGCTCACGTGAAGCTCATGCACCCCAGCTGCGTCATCCCGGCGAAAGCCGGGATCCATGGATCGCAGCCCGTCGTGGATCCCGGCGTTCACCGGGATGACGGGGTTCGTCGCAGGCCGCCCTCGCCGAAGCGGCATTTCACGTGTTGCGCTCGAGGGGCGGTGGAGCAACTGCGATGAGCGTCTCGTACGACGTCAGCGACCGCGTGGCCATCGTCACGCTGCACCGGCCCGAACGCCGCAACGCCGTCGACGCCGCCACCGCCGCGGCGCTGGCCGACGCCTTCCGCCGCTTCGACGCCGACGCCGCCGCCGACGTCGCGGTGCTGCACGGCGAGGGCGGGACCTTCTGCGCCGGCGCCGACCTGAAGGCATTCAGCGAAGGCCGCGGCAACCGCATCGCCGAAGAGGGCGACGGCCCGATGGGTCCGACGCGCCTGCGCCTGTCCAAGCCGGTCATCGCGGCCATCGAGGGCCACGCGGTGGCCGGCGGCATGGAGCTCGCGCTGTGGTGCGACCTGCGCGTGATGGCCGACGATGCGCTGCTCGGCATCTTCTGCCGCCGGTTCGGCGTGCCGCTAATCGACGGCGGCACGGTGCGGCTGGCGCGCCTGATCGGCGAGTCGCGCGCGATGGAGCTGATCCTCACCGGCCGGCCGGTGACGGCGCACGAGGCGCACCACGTCGGCCTCGTGCACCGCGTCGTGCCGCCCGGCGAGGCGCTTGCCGGCGCGGTGGTGTGGGCGCGCGAGATCGCGGCCTTGCCGCAGACCTGCCTGCGCAGCGACCGTCGCTCGCTGATGGAGCAGTGGGCGCTCAGCGAAGAGCAGGCGCTGCGCAACGAGCTGCGGCTCGGCATGGCGACGCTGCAAAGCGGCGAGAGCCGTGCCGGGGCCGAGCGGTTCGCGCGTGGGGAGGGGAGGCACGGGCGCTTCGAGTAGGCGAGCGGGTGCGGCCTCCCTAGAACAAAGGGCGTCGACAGGTTGAGCAGCGCCTATTGTTGAAGGTCGAACAACGACCACTCGACAGGAGCGAACATGAAGATGACGTGGACGATCCCTTTGGCGGGCGCCTTGCTCGCCGTCGCCACCCCGGTGGCGGCGCAGACGGTCTGGACCGACTGGAGCGCGTTCTCGGCCGGTGCCCCGGGCTCGGCCTCCGGCACGTTGAATGCTGTCGGCGTGAGCTATGCCGGCCAGGTGCTGGGCAACAGCGTCGTCAACGGCAGCGCCGCGGGCCTGTGGGCACCGAGCACCTCGTTCATCGGCGGCACGGTGACGACGAGCCCCTCCACCGTGGGCGACATGATCACGCTGAACGGAACGTCCACCGCCCTCAACGTGCTGACCTTCAGCGCCCCGGTGACCAACCCGGTGTTCGCGATCTGGAGCCTGGGCCAGCCCGGGCTGCAGGCGTCGTTCACCTTCGACGCCGCGCCGACGCTGCAGGTCGGCGGACCGAACGCAAACTACGGCGGGCAGTCGGTGAGCGTGCTCGGCAACACCGTCAGCGGCTTCGAAGGCAACGGCGTGGTGCAGTTCAACGGCAGCTTCACCTCCATCTCCTGGACCAACACGCCGGAGCATTACTACGGCTTCACCGTCGGCACGGCGGGCACGACACCGCCCATCCCCGAGCCCTCCACCTGGGCCTTGCTGGCCGGCGGGATCGCGGCGCTCGGCCTGGCACGCCGGCGCCGCTCGGCTGCGTCCTGACGAATACGTCGTCAACCCTCTCCCGCAAAGAAGTGCAGAAGCGCTGCCGCAGTGGCGGCAGGCGCTTCCTCGCACGGGAAATGCCCGCAATCGATCGGGCCGCCTGACACGTCGGTGGCGCGCCGGCGCCAGGTGTCCAGTGGTGTGCTGGCGTCGGCAGCGACGCCGCGGTCGCCCCACAGCGCGAGCAGCGGCAGCGTGATCCGCTTGCCGGCGTCGAAGTCGGCTTCGTCGTGATGGAAGTCGGCGTGCGCGCCGGCGCGATAGTCCTCGCAGGCAGCCTGGATGCGCAAGGGATCGCGCAGCGGCGTCAGGTAGTGCTCGAGCGCTTGCGGATCGAACGCGTCCAGGCCCGACTTCGACCAGCTGCGAAACGTGTGCTTGAAGTACTCGTCCGGATCGGCCTGGATGAGGTGCTCGGGCAGCGGATGAGGCTGGGCCAGGAATGCCCAGTGGTAGATGCGCAAGGCGAACAGCCGATCGAGCTTCTTCCAGTAGTCGTAGGTCGGCAGGATGTCGAGCACGGCCAGGCGCGACAACCGGTCGGGGTGATCGAGGGCCATTCGATAGGCGACGCGGCCACCCCGATCGTGACCGGCGAGCCCGAAGCGTGCGTACCCGAGATGCGCCATCGCTTCGATCAAGGTCTGCGCCATCGCGCGTTTGGTGTACGGCGTGTGATCCGCGTCCGTGAGCGGGATGTCGGAGGCGCCATAGCCCGGCAAGTCGGCGATGACCAGCGTGAAGCGCGATGCCAGCTCGGGGGCCACGCGATGCCACATCACATGCGTCTGCGGGTAGCCGTGCAGCAGCAGCAGTGGCGGGCCGCTGCCCCCGATGCGCGCGAAGATTCGGCCGCGATTCGTGGCGATACGTTCGGAGGCGAAGCCGGGAAACAGGTCAGCAAGATCGGACATGACATTCTCCAAACCATCGGCCGATTGGTGCCTGTTCAGTCTAGGTGCTTTGGAGCGAGCCAGACGGCCGCGACAAGCTCCTAATCCCGCTGCGCATGTTCGAGAAAGAACCGCAGCATCTCGCCCGACGCATCCGGCCCCAGCGGGTCGGTGTAGGAGCCGGCAGTGCTGCCGCCCGACCAGGCGTGGCCGGCGCCGTGGATCACCCAATGTTCGGCGTCGACGCGGCCGCTGGCGTCGCGATGGATGGTGCGGGTGAACGAGCGGCCGCCCGGGACCTCGCCGCGCAGCGTCTCGGCGCGGCCCGGCGTCACCGCGGCGAGCGAACTCCAGCGCGCCTGGGCGATGACCTCGTCGCCGTTGCACGGGTGCACGGTGGTATCGCGGTCGCCGTGGAAGACGATCGTCGGCACGGTGTTGCGCTCTTCGTCAGTGCGTCCGCGCCGGTGTGCGCCCGGACCTTGTTTCATCGCCCGGAGCGCCGACACCAGGTCGTTGGCGGCCGCGTGCGGCAGGCCCGAATGGATGCCCGCGGCGGCATACAGCTCGGGGTAGGTGGTCGCCATGATGGCCGCCATCGCGCCGCCGGCCGACAGGCCGGCGACGAAGACGCGGTTGGCATCGATGGCGTGCGTGGCGACGATCTCGCGGGTCATGTCGGCGATGATCGACGGCTCGCCGCGCCCACGCTGCTGGTCGGCCTCCTGGAACCAGTTCCAGCAGCCCATCTGGTTGGCGCTTTTCTGCTGGCCCGGGTAGAGCACGAACCAGCCTTGCTGTTGCGCGAGTTCGTTCATGCGTGTGCCGGCGGCGAAGTCGTCCGGGTTCTGCTTGCAGCCGTGCAGCATCACGACCAGCGGCGCCGGCCCGGCCAGCCGGCTCGCGGGAACGAAGAGCTTGTACGGCCGCGTGCCCGCGCCGTTGGCGAAGCTGCCGGCGATGAAGCGGCCCGGCGCGTCGTCTTCGCGCCGCGGCTCGCTCACCGGCGGCGTCGCAGGCTCGCTTGCCGGTGCCGCCGGCTGCGCCGGCACGAAGGCTGCCGGGGCGTCGGACCCCAGCAGCTCGTCGGGAATGACACGCACCTCGATGTCGATCACGTCGCCATCGTCGGTTGCCGGCGCCGGTGCACGCGCTGCGCCAGGTGCGGCACCCGCTGCTTCAGTCCGCCCGCCGAGCGCGCGCTGAATCGCAGCGGTCGCTTCGCGCAGGCGCCCGGCCTGCGTCAGGCGCGTCACGCCCGCCATCATGTTTCGCCAACTGTCTTTCACGGCATTCCCCAGTTCATTCGATGCGGTCGGCCAGCGCCGCCTTGACGGCGGAGCTGGCCTGGAACACCCCGAGCACATGCACCGAGGCGATGGTCGCGCGCGCCAGCTCGGCGCTCACGTCGTGGGCGATGCTGGCCAGCCCCAGCACCTGGATCGCGAGTTGCTGGCCGGACTCGCGCAGCGCCTCCAGTTCGGCTCGTGTGTAGTGGCGCAGCCCGAGCACCATGGTCTGGCGCGACACGCTTTGCCTGACGACCTCCGCATGCGTGTTGAGCTGGTTGCGGATCGCCGTTCGGATGAAGTCGGTGCGGTTGGAATAGAAGCCCTCGTGCACCAGCAGGTCGATCTGCCCGAGGTCGACCGGACCCAGGTTGATGGTGATCTTTTCGCTCTCCCCGCCCCGGGGACGGGTCTCCACTCGCTGCAGCATTCGCTTCTCCTCGCCATCCGATCGCCATCCATTGGCCATCCATATGGATGGTACATGGTTGCACTCCAGCGGGTTACAAGGGCAGGAACCTGCCGTTACACCATCGGGATCATGCGGTGGCGCTGCACTGCTCGTGCCAGCTGGGCACGTGTGTTGCCGGCGGCTGGCAAACGACGAAAGCAACCCATGAGCACATCGATCATTCCGCCCGCACGCACCGGGCAAGCCCCGGGCCCGCTCGACCGCGACCAGTTCGGCGAACGTTTCAGGCAGTCGTTCTTCGACCCGGCGTTCGATGCCGAGCGCGATGCCCTGCGCCGCATCGAGGTGATCGCCTGGGAGGCCTACGAACAGGGCCGCAAGGCGCCCCGCGCCGCTCCGGCGGGCGCCGGTTATGCGGACCCCGGCTACGAGCTGTCGGACGAGTGGCGCGCCGCGCGCGAGCGGCTGCTGGCGGCGCAAGCGCGCCAGCGCGACCCGGCGACGCCGTCGCGCGTGCTCGTCATCTGCGGCTCGCCGCGCAACGACGGCACCTGCCCCGGCGAGATGTCGAAGACGTTCCGCTTGACCGAACTCGTGCAGGAGGTGGTCGCGGCGGCGGGACTCGAGACCGACCTGCTCGACCTGAGCCTGCTCACCTCGGAGCCGCACCGGCGCATCTTTCCCTGCAAGGGCTGCGCCTCGACCTCGATGCCGCTGTGCCACTGGCCGTGTTCGTGTTACCCCAACCATGCGCTGGACCAGGTCGGCGACACCTGGCGGGCCGGGTCTACGGCGTCGTCGTGCACGGCGACGTGGCCGGCGTCGAGAGCGTTCGCCGCGCGCTGTGCGACTGGCTCGACTGGATGGGCCTGATCGATGCCGGCCCGGCCTCGCGCCTGGACCGCTACATCGGCTACTACCAGCCGTACGCGACGAGCCACGAGGCGCTCGACCGCGACGAGGGCGTGCAGGAGGAGGTGCGCAACGTGGCGCGCGCGGTGGTCAGCGCCGTGGCGGAGATGCGCGCCGGGCGGCTCTCGGCGCCCGACCGCGGGCTGAAGGCGCCGCGGCCGAAGTAGCGAGCATTCATTTCACCGCGGCGGACTCGGGCTGCGGCACCGCCACCGCGGCGCGGCGAACCAGGGTCACGCGCACCTCGCGCGCACGCCCGTCGTCGACCAACGGAACCGCTGCGCCGGCATGCACCTCGCCGTCGAGCTGCACCTCGTTACGCTCGCCCCATTCGATCTGCAGCCGGTAGGGCGTCTCGCGGAAGCGGTAGTCGATGCGGTAGGCCGGCCAGTGCGCGGGCACGCAGGGCTCGACGTGCAGCCGCGCACCGCTCTCGTCGATGTCCAGCCGCAGCCCGAGCAGCGATTCGACGATCAGGCGGTACATCCAGCCGGCCGAGCCGGTGTACCAGGTCCAGCCGCCGCGGCCGGTGTGCGGCGCCACGCTGTAGACATCGGCCGCGACCACGTAGGGCTCGCCCTTGTAGACCTCCACCTCGCGCGGCGTGCGGCCGTGGTGCAGCGGGTTGATGAGGTTCATCAGCCGCCACGCGCGCTCGCTGTCGCCGAGGGCGGCGAAGGCCATCGTGGCCCACACCGCGCTGTGCGTGTACTGGCCGCCGTTCTCGCGCACGCCGGGCACGTAGCCGGCGATGTAGCCGGGGTTGGGGCCGCGCCGGTCGAAGGGCGGGTCGAGCAGCTGCACCAGGCCGGCGTCGTCGCGCACCAGCCGCGCGGCCATCGAGTCCATCGCGCGGCGCACCCGGTCCGGCGAGCCGATGCCCGAGAGCACGGCCCAGCTCTGCGCGATCGAATCGATCTGACACTCGGGGTTGTCCTTGCTGCCGAGCGGCGTGCCGTCGTCGAAGTAGGCGCGCCGGTACCACTCGCCGTCCCAGCCATGCTGCTCGAGGCGCTCGCCGAGCTGGCGGCGCTCGCTGTCGCAGTGCTGGGCGAAGCCGTCGTCGCCGTGGCGGCGCGCGAGTTCGGCGAACTCGCGCAGCACCTCGCACAGGAAGAAGCCGAGCCAAACGCTCTCGCCTTCGCCGTGGTGGCCGACCTGGTTCATGCCGTCGTTCCAGTCGCCCGCGCCCATCAGCGGCAGGCCGTGGCGGCCGAAGCGCAGGCCGTGCAGCACCGCGCGCACCGCGTGCTGGTACAGGCTCGCCGAGTGGATCGAGCGGCCCGGCATGTCGTAGTAGGACTCCTCGTTCGGCGGCACCGGCCGCCCGTCGAGGAAATGCACGCCTTCGGTCAGCACGCCGGTGTCGTGCGTGGCCTGCACGTAGCGGCACAGCGCGAGCGGCAGCCACAGGTAGTCGTCGGAGATCTGCGTGCGCACGCCGCGCCCCGACGGCGGATGCCACCAGTGCTGCACGTCGCCTTCGACGAACTGGTGGCCCGCGCACAGCAGCAGGTGCTCGCGCAGCAGCTGCGGGCGGGTGTGCACCAGCGCCATGGCGTCCTGCAGCTGGTCGCGGAAACCGTAGGCGCCGCCCGACTGGTAGTAGCCGCTGCGCGCCCACATCCGGCAGCCGAGCGTTTGGTACATCAACCAGCCGTTGGCGAGCAGGTTCAGCGCCGGGTCGGGCGTCTGCACCTGCACCGCGCCCAGCGCGTGGCGCCAGTAGGCCTGCACGTTGTCGAGCGCCTCCTTGGCCACCGCCTGCCCGCGGAAGCGCTGCACCAGCTGGCCGGCCTCGTCGGTGCTGCGGCCCATGCCGAGGCGGAAAACGATCTCCCGCGACTGCCCCGGCGCGAGCTCGAACGGCACCTGGATGGCGGCACAGGGGTCGAGTGCCGCGCCGGTGCGGCCCGACAGGCGCGTTCGCCGCAGCGCGGCCGGCGAGCGCAGCGAGCCGTTGCGGCCGATGAATTCCGCGCGGTCGCAGGTGAGGGTGCTGAACAGGCGGTCGGCCTCGTCGACGTCGTAGAACGCCACCCAGTCGCCGAAGTCGTTGCTGTAGCGGTTGCGTGCGTACAGCGCGCCGCTGTCGGAGGCGATGTCGGTGTGGATGTGCGGCCCGGTCTTGGCGCGCATGTCGCCCAGCACCCACTCGACGTAGCCGGTGGCCGAGAGTCGGCGGGCGCGCGTGCCGTCGTTGCGCACCACCAGGCGCGAGAACTTGACCGCGGCGTCCATCGCGACGAACACCGTCAGCTCGCTGTGCACGCCCGCCTCGTCGTGTTCGAACACGCTGTAGCCGAAGCCGTGGCGCGTGACGTAGGGCGGCGCGTCGCTGCGGTCGGGCAGGTCGCCGGGCGCGGGCAGCGAGGTCGGGTGCCAGACCTGGCCCGACTCCTCGTCGCGCAGGTAGATCACCTCGCCCCCGGCGTCGGTGACGGGGTCGTTGTGCCAGGGCGTGAGTCGCAGCTCGTGGGCGTTTTCGCACCAGGTGTAGCTGCTTCCCGCCTCGGACACGACGGTGCCGAAGCGCGGGTTGGCGATCACGTTGACCCACGGCGCCGGCGGGCGCTGGTCGGCGCTCGGCGCGATCACGTACTCGCGCCCGTCGGCGGAGAAGCCGCCGGTGCCGTTGAACATCAGCAGCGAGCGCGTCGCGCTGCGCAGCGTGCTGGCCGGCGTGGGCTCGGTGGCGCGTGTCGGGACGAACGCCGGCATGCGCCGATCCACCGCCGGCTTGCGGCCCACCTGCTCGGCCAGCGTCCCGTGGCGGTCGGTGATGATGGCGCGCGCCACCGACTGCAGCAGGATGCGGTCCTCGTTGGCGATCTGCTCGGCATGCCGCACGAAGATGCCGCCGGGCCGGTCGACCACGTGAGCTTCGATGCTGCCGGCGATCAGCCCGAGGATCTGCTCCTGCAGGCGCTGGCGGTAGACGTCGTGTTCCTCGTTCCAGATCACCAGGTCGACCGCCAGCCCCTTGAGCCGCCACCAGGCATGCGCCTGCACCAGCTGGCGCACGAGTTCGATGTTGGCGGCAGAGCTGACCTGCAGCAGCACGATCGGCAGGTCGCCGGAGATCGCGTAGCCCCACAGGCCCGATTGCCCGCGCCGGTTGCGCAGCAGCACGGCCGCGTCGGCGCGCAGCGTGCGCTGCGAATAGACCACCGAGCTCGCGAGGCGCGCGTAGAGCTGCGTGTCGGACTCGCTGGCGTTGAGCTGGCGCAGGATCACCTGGTTGTGGGTCCAGGCGAGCTCGAACACGCGGTCGGCGAGCCGTCGGTCGACGTACTTGCGCAGCAGCCCCAGGCAGTCGTCGCGCGTTTCGGCCATGCCGTAGACGAGGTCGATGGTCGCCGTCTGGTCGGCCTCGAGCGTGACGACGCGGCGCGTGGCCGCGATCGGGTCGAGCACCGAGCCGGCGCTGCCCGACAGAGGTTCGCTGCCGCGCAGCGCTTGCGGCGCATGCAGGCTGCGGCCGCGGCCGATGAAGCGCGCGCGGTCGGTTTCGTGCGAGGCCGCGCTCGACTTCGCGCCGTGCACCGCCAACAGGTGGAACATGAACGGCGGCTTCTCCTCGGCCGAGCGCGGGCGGCGCGTGCACAGCAGCGCCGCCGGGTCGTCGATCACCTCGGTCTGCACGAACAACTTGCTGAAGGCCGGGTGCTGTGCGTCGGCGGCGGCCGCGGTCAGCACCACTTCGGCGTAGCTCGTGATCTCGATGCTGCGGCGGCGGCTGCCGAGGTTGGTCAGGCGCAGACGGCGCAGCTCGATGTCGTCCTCCGGCGAGACGACGATCTCGGTGTAGGCGTCGATGCCCTGATCGCGGCGCCTGAACTCGGCGCGGCCTTCGGAGAAGATGGCCTCGTAGTGGTCCGACTTCCATTGCGTCGGCTGGTGCGTGGTCGACCAGAAGGTGCCGGTCTCGACGTCGCGCAGGTAGCAGAAGCTGCCCCAGGGGTCGCCGGTGCCGTCCTCGCGCCAGCGTGTCACCGACAGGTCGCGCCAGCGGCTGGTGCCGCCGCCGGCATTGCTCAGCATCACGTGGTAGCGGCCGTTGGACAGCAACTGCACCTCGGGCGCCGGCGTGTCGGCGGTGGCGATGACGCGCAGCGGCGTCTCGCTGCTGGCGAAGCCGCCGTGCATCTCGGCGCGTTCGGGGGTGTGCTGATGGAAGGCGACCGCCTTCGGGATGCGCTCCTGCAAGAGCAGCAGCGTGGCCTGGAGCTGCGCATCGCTTTCGAAGCGGCGCTGCATCGGCCGGTCGAGCAGCAGGTAGGCGATGGCCAGCAGGCTCATGCCCTGGTGGTGCGCCATGTACGAGCGCACGATGGCGCGTGTCTCGCCGCGCGGCAGGCGCGACGGCGTGTAGTCGACCGCTTCGTAGTAGCCGAGCGTGCCGGCCACGCCTTCGTTGGCCAGGCGCTGCAGGTTCTGGTAGGCGGCCCTGGGCTCGACCATCAGCGCCATCACCGTCGCGTACGGCGCAATCACCAGGTCTTCGGCCAGGCCGCGCTTGAGCCCGAGGCCCGGCACGCCGAAGGCGCGGTACTGGTAGTTCAGGTGCGCGTCGGTGGTGTTGTAGCCCGATTCGGAGATGCCCCAGGGCACGCCGCGCTGGCGGCCGTAGTGGATCTGCCGCTCGACGGCGGCACTCATCGTCTGGTGCAGCAGCGTGTTCTCGTAGCTCGGCATCACGAGCATGGGCATCAGGTACTCGAACATCGAGCCGCTCCACGACAGCAGGATCGGCTTGCCGTCGGCCATGCCGAGCAGCCGCCCGAGCGCGAACCAGCTTTCCTGCGGCACCTGCGCCTGCGCGATGGCGACGAAGCTGGTCAGTCGGATCTCGGAGGCGAGCAGGTCGTAGTGGCCCGAGTCGCGGCGGTGTTCGTCGACGTTGTAGCCGATCGCCATGAGGTCGCGCGCCGGGTCGTAGAGGAAGCCGTAGTCCATCTCCGCCATCTCGCCGGCCCGCTCGGCCAGTTCCAGCAGGACGCTGCGGCGGTCCATGGTTTCGATGGCGGGCGCGGTGTCGTCGGTGCACAGATCGACCGGCATGAGCGCCTTCAGTTCGGCCAAGGCCGCCTCGCATTGCGCGCGCAATGCCTGCGCCCAGCGCACCGCCTCGCGCGGCCCCGGCGCCGGCGCGTCTTCGTCGCCCGCCGATGTCGGCGCGGCCGTGTCCACCGCCAGCCCCTGTTCGATCTCCTGCGCACAGCGCGCGAGATCGTCGAAGGTCTTCCAGCAATCGGCCGGCGATTGAGGGGGCGCAGTCATGGCCTGGTCGAGCAGCAGCGCGAAGCGGATCAGCGGGCTGCCGGCCGGCTGGCGGCCGACGCTGCGCTGCAGCAGGTGCAAGGTGTCGGCGATGCCGCCGAGCAGCCGCGGCCAGTTGGCCGGCTCGTCGAACAGCATCAGCAGGCCCGCGCGCAGCGTCAGCAGGTGGCCCGCAAGGTTGCCGCTGTCGACGCTGGACACGTAGGCGGGTCGCAGCGGCTGCAGCGTCTGCGTGTCGTACCAGTTGAGGAAGTGCCCCTGGTGCCGCTGCAGCCGCTCCATCGTGTCGAAGGTCGCGCTGGTGCGTTCGATGAGCTGGCCGAGCGTGATGTAGCCGAAGTCGTACGCGCTCAGGTTGGCGAGCAGCGACAGGCCGATGTTGGTCGGCGAGGTGCGATGGGCGATGCGCTCCACCGGGTGCTCCTGCATGTTGTCGGGCGGCAGATGGTTGTCCTGCGGGCCGACGTAGGTCTCGAAGAAGGCCCACGTGCGCCGTGCCAGCAGGCGCAGGAACAGCGTCTGTTCGGCGTTGAGCGCCGCCATGCGGCGCGGAATGGGCCGGTTCAGCCACCAGACGATGAGCGGCGAGACGAACCACAGCAGCAGCACCGGCGCGGCCACCGCGAGCGCCGTCGGGCGCGCCGCGGCGAGGCCCGCAAAGCTGACCAGCGCGAGCGTCGGCGCGATCCACATGCGCACCGCGGTGTCGGCGAAGTCGGACAGGCCGTTGCCGGCGCGGTGGCGCACCTCGGACGAGGGCTGCCATTCGAGCAGCCGGCGCCGCGTGAACCACAGCCGCCACACGGTGCGCAGCACGGCGTCGAGGCTGAAGGCGGCCTCGTAGGGCAGGCAGGCGAGGTTCACCAGCGTCTGCCCGAAGTGCTTCAACGCCGCCGGCAGCGTGGCACGAACGTGCTGCATCGGGCTCAGCTCGTCGGGCTTGCGCAGCAGGTCGGTGGCGAGCGAGATCACCTGCGGCGCGAACAGCAGCGCCAGCCCCAGCAGCGTCCACAGCAGCGGCGGCTCGAACACCGTCCAGCCGAGCAGGAACACGCCGGTGAGGGCCGCCGGCATCAGGCTGCGCCGCAGGTTGTCGAGGATTTTCCAGCGCGACAGGGCCGACAGCGGGTTCTTGACTTTGGCGGTGCGGCGCCCGGCACCGGGTTCGCCGGGCGAAGGCGGCAGACGCAGCCGCGGCATCAGCCAGCCGATGATCTGCCAGTCGCCGCGGATCCAGCGGTGGCGGCGCTTCACGTCGGCGTCGTAGCGCGCCGGCGAGTCCTCGATAAGCTCCACGTCGCTGAGCAGCGCGCAGCGCGCATAGCAGCCTTCGAGCAGGTCGTGGCTCAGGATGCGGTTCTCGGGCAGCCGCCCGCCCATCACCTGCTCGAAGGCGTCGACGTCGTAGATGCCCTTGCCGATGAAGGAGCCTTCGCCGAACAGGTCCTGGTAGACGTCGCTGACCGCGCGCGTGTACGGGTCGATGCCCGGTTCGCCGCCGAACATGCGCCCGTAGCGGGTGCGGTTCGCGCTCGGCAGGCTGACGCCGACGCGCGGCTGCAGGATGCCGTAGCCCTCGACGACACGCGGCGCCTCGGGACGCCCGCCGTAGCGCGGGCGGTTCAGCGGGTGCGCCATCGTCGCGACGAGCTGCCAGGCGGTGTCGCGCGGCAGCCGGGTGTCGGTGTCGAGCGTGATGACGTAGCGCACGCCGGACAGCTGCAGCGTGTCGCCGACGATCAGCGAGAAGCGGTCGGTGCCGCCGCCGCGCAGCAGGGCGTTCAGGTCGGCGAGCTTGCCGCGCTTGCGCTCGTGGCCCATCCACACGCCTTCGCGCGGGTTCCACAGCCGCGGCCGGTGGAACAGGAAGAAGCGGTCGCCCCCCTGGCCCTCGGTGCCCGGCTCGCGGTACTTGCGGTTGAGCGCCTCGATGCGTTCGCGCGCGTGCTCGACCAGCGGCGCATCCTCCTCGCAGGTTTGCTGGTGCGCGTCGTGGAAGTCGGTCAGCAGGCCGAAGTGCAACTGCGGGTCGCGGTTGGCGAGGAAGCGCACTTCGAGCGACTCGACCAGGTCGTCGATGCCGTCGGTGCTGCCGAGCATGGTCGGCACCACCACCAGCGTGCGCGAGCTGCGTGGGATGCCGAACGAGTAGTCCATGCGCGGCAGCAGACGCGGCAGGCTGACGATCGTGGCGGCCCAGTGCACCAGCGCCACCGCCAGGTGGCTGCTCGCCAGCAGCAGCAGCGCGGCCGCCGGCAGAATCCACCAGCCGACAGGCAGCGTGGTGATCGGCCCCTGCAGACCGCTCGTGGCCTCCCACACGGCCGCCGCGGGCAGCAACACCGTCAGCAGCGCGATGCTGCCGCCATACCAGGCGAGCGGCCGCCGCGCGATCGCCCGGCGCACGCGCTGCCACTGCGGCAGCCGCACCTGGGCCGCCTGCTCCAGACTCGGCCGCCCCGCGTCGACCAGGTAGTAGCCGACGTGTGTCTCGCGCGCGGCGACGGGCTCGCCGCGCGCGGCCGCCGCCCGCGCCATGTCGACGGCGGTGCGCGCGATCTGCGCTTCGCTCTGCTGGGTGCATCGCGCCATCTGCTCGACGGCGTGGCGATAGCTGTCGCGGGTGGTGAAGTCCATGCGCGAATAGACGTCGGCCGGGTCCTCGCGCAGCGTCTGCTCGACCCTGGACAGCGTCTCGACGAACTCGCGCCAGTCCATGCCGCCGAGCAGGCGCAGGCTTCCGATGCTGTTGCTGACCGAGACCTGGGCGCCGGCCTGGTTCTGCGCCTCGATCTGCACCAGCTGCTCGATCGTCTGGTGTGTCTCGGCCAGGCGCTGTTCGACCCAGCTGAGCGGCAAGGCGAGAGCCGCGCTACGCCCGTGCAGCCGGCGCGCCAGTTCGGCCACGAACGGCGGCGTCATCGGCGGATCCGAGCGCGCCATGTCGGCGATGACGAGGATCAGGCCCTTCGGGTCCTTCTCGGCCACGTCGAGCATCTTGTCGGCCCAGGCGCCGGCGAGGTTGCGCTGCGTGAGGCCGGCCGTGACGCGCACCGCGACGCGGCGCAGGTTCTCGATCAGCGCCAGGCGCAGCATGATCGGGATCGCCCACAACTCGCCCAGCTGCAGCACCTTGACCGTCTGGTAGGAGGCGATGAAGCGGGTCAGCGTGCCGCGCGACAGCCGCCCGTCGGCGTGCGCGACGGCCTGCAGTGCGAGGTCGTAGACACGCGGCAGGCCGGCCGACGGGCCGCTGCCCAGGCGCGGCAGCTCGCGGCTGTAGCCCGGCGGCAGGTGGCGCTTGGCGGTGCGCCCCTCTTCTTCGATCAGGTAGAAGTTGTCGAGCAGCCACTCGCCGGCGGGGGTGACACGCAGGCGCGGGTCGGTGTGCTGGGCCAGCAGCTGGCAGGTGTTGACGAGCACCGACTCGTTGGCCGACAGGCGCGGCAGCAGGCGGTCGGCGGCGCGGCCGAAGGTCAGCTCATGCGAGGCGGCCAGCCCCTTGCCGTGCTGCTCCATCTGGTCGGCCGTGAAGAGTTCCGACCGCAGCGGCGCCTCGTCGGCGGCGGCGCCGCCGACGGGATGTTTGTCCAAACCGGGGAGTCCGACCAGGGGGTGGACTCGGGAGCCGAACCAGTTCGTCGCCTTCACGAGTCCTCGCTTTTCGTGGTCTTCTGTGGTGGCGTGGCGAATGCTGCCCGCAGCCAGTGTACAGAGCTGGCATCCCCGCGCACGGGTTCAATCCAGGCTTTTACCGGGGGCAAGAGCAGCGTGCCGCATGGGGTCATCGAGGCGCGGCAAGACGCGTGCCCGCCTCGTGCGTCACAATGGAGGGTCGCGCCGCAGCGCGGCGGGGTCGCAAAGCGCCGCCAGGGCGTCCCGCGCAGTGCCTGTGCCACCGGAACTATCCAGGCCGGGGCCGCCTCCCAGTGTGTTGTTTAAGGAGCAGTATCAGACCATGGCCAAAGACGAAATCAAGACGTCCATCGATTCCGACGGACTTCGCTACCGCTCCAAGCCGGCCGGGTCGCCCTTCGGTTCAGCCGGCGCGTTCACCACCGCCACGATGTCGTGCTTCCTGTGCGGCAAGCACCGCCCGCGGGCCTCGCTGAAGGGCAAGAAGCTGCTGGGCCGCACCCAGTTCGTGTGCGCGCCCTCGTGCAAGGAACTGGCCGAAGCGGAGAAGGCCAAGCCCTGAACGCAGCGCCGTTGCCGGCGCGTTCGTTTCGACCCAGGCCCCGTCGAGCAGTCGCCGGGGCCTTCGTCCTTTTGGGCCGTGAACAAGGGAAAACCATCCATCGATTCAGTTGATGCCCGTCCGCGTCCAGGGGCTCGGCTGAACACTTCGACACGCGGCGAAACATCCAGCGGCGCCGCGGGCCGACGATGCATGTCCCGCATGCCGAGCATGTGTCCATCGAAGGACTACCCCCATGACGATCGCCTGTTTCATCCAGTACCGCATCGACCCCTTCCAGCGCGAGGCCTTCAAGGCCTACGCCGAGAACTGGGGCCGCATCATCCCGCGCTGCGGCGGGCACCTGGTGGGCTACTTCCTGCCGCACGAGGGCACCAACGACGTGGCTTGGGGTCTCATCGGCTTCGACTCGCTCGCGGCCTACGAAGCCTACCGTGCGCGCCTCAAGTCCGATCCCGAAGGGCAGGAGAACTTCCGCTTTGCGCAGGCGCATCGTTTGATCCTCAGCGAGCAGCGCACCTTCACCGAGCTGGTGGAGGGCACCTTCAACGGTTTACCGGGCAAGGGAGCGTAGACGATGGTCGCCGTGATGTTCGAAGTGGTCGCCAAGGCGGGGCGCGAGCAGGACTATCTCGACACGGCGGCGGCCCTCAAGGGCCTGCTGCACGGCGTCGACGGCTTCGTGAGCGTCGAACGATTCCGGAGCCTGGCCGATCCGCGCAAGCTCCTGTCGCTCTCGTTCTGGCGCGACGAAGACGCGCTGGCGCGTTGGCGCAACACCGAGGCGCACCGGCGTGCGCAGGCGCTCGGACGCGGCACGGTGTTCGAGGACTACCGGCTGCGCATCGCTGTGGTGTCGCGCGATTACGGGATGAATGATCGGGCCCAGGCACCCGACGACAGCCGCGCCGCCCACGGTGCCTGAGGGGGCCGCCGAGACAAGGGGTCAAGCCGCCTGACGCAGCGTCGCCAGGCGGGCCGCCGCTTCCTTCTTGCCGAGGGTGCGCAGCGCCGCGATGGCCGGCAGGTGCTTGGCGCGCGGGCGCGCCTTGCCGTCTTCCCACTTGTACACCGACTGCCCGGAGGCGCCCAGCAGGAGCCCGCAGTCGTGCGCCGACAGCGCGAGCCGCTGACGCTGTGCGGCGAGGCCCTTGGCGCTGAAGCGCAGCGCCCGCGCGGGCGCCTCGGCGGCCGGCTCGGACGCCGACCGCGCAGCGGCCTTGCCCAGGCGCCGCAGCTCCTGTTCGAGTGCCTGGGTGCGACGCTTCAACGCGGCGATCTCCGCACGGTACGCGCTCACCGCCTTTTTCAGGCCCTGGGTTTCTCCGCGCACCTCTTTGCGGGCCACGCGCGAAATCTCGCTCTTGAGGATGGATGCAATGTTTGGCATGGTGGATTGTGCAGTGGGCACGCCGCTGCGTCAGGAAGCGAAGCGCCGGTGAGGGTGCGCAAGGTAGAACCATTCCTGGCCCGCCTTCGCCGCGGGGTTCGGGAAGACGATGCGGCCATCGGTGTGCGCGCGCACCGGCGTGCCGTCGTGCCGCGTGCCGATGAGGTCGCCGGCGCGCACCGCATCGAAGCTCGACCAGGCGCGGCTGAAGCGATCGCCGGTGTGGTCCTTGTCGACCACCTCGAACAGGTGCAGTGCCTCGATGTCGGTGGCCGGGGACGGCGGCGCTGCGTCGACCAGCCGCAGGTGGGCGAGCGTGTTGAGAATTGCACGGTAAGCCACGTCCGGGGCGCGCGGATCGTCGTGCTGCCCGCATTCCAGCGTGAGGGCCGAGCCGCCCATGCGCCGCATGTATTCGGTGGTGCCGACGCCGTAGTCGGGGTCGAGGTCGAGCTTTGCGCTGGTGTCGCCGGCGTGGCTGGCGATGCGCCGCTGCACGCCGGCGGCGTAGGTATCGAGCCAGCCGTCGACGATGCGGCGCACGCCCAGGCGCAGCGCCAGCGCCTCCTCGCGTGCGGCATGCGCAAAAGGCTCGAGCGTGCCGGTGTTGTCCTCCGGGCCGACCATCACGAAGGGCTCGCCGGGCGTGTGGAACGAATGCAGGTCGAGCAGCACCTCGTGGCGCGCCAGCAGCGGGCACAGCCAGTTGGCGACGTGGTCCTCGAACTCGCGCGGCTGCGCAGTCGGGGCCAGCTTGCGGTTGAGGTTGCGCTCGCCCTCGCGTTGCCGGCGCTCGTGGGCCAGCGGATTGGCGACCGGCACGAAGCTGACCTCGCCGGCGACGATGGCGAGCCGGTCGTGCGCGATGTCGTCGAGCACGCGGCGTATCGCGACGGTGCCGCAGGTCTCGTTGCCGTGCACCGCGCCGGTGACGATCAGGCGCGGGCCGGGCGCGGTCGCGGTGAAGTGGATGGATTCGAAGGCGCGCATCTGCAGGCGCCATCCGGGGCGCGGACGGCAAGATCGATCGCCCGAGGATAACTGCCCGGGCCGCGGCTCAGCCGTAGTTCTGCACCCAATCGACGCCTTGTGCGTGCGCGACGTCGATCGCCTCCTCCTCGGTGAGGCAGGCCTCGCTGCTCACCGAGATGGTTCTCGGACGCGTCGGCCAGCGCTGCCGGGAAACGACCAGACTGGGTGCGAACTTGCCGTTGTCGAGCGCCTGCGCGCTGCAGATCAGCTCGTAGTCCGCGTGGTGGAAGGTCTTCGAGGCGCCCATCGCCCAAGCATGTCCCAGGATGGCGCTGCAGCACAAGCGCTGTTCGTGTCAACGTGCACGCGGCAGGCAGGTTCGGCGTGCCCGGGCTCGCTCGGTGCCGGGCGCGCCCGCGTCCGGGCGAGCGCACGGGCACTGTGCTGGCGCGCCCGCCCGCTCTTCCTGACTCGTCCTGCTCAGCGCTGTCCCTTGCGCCAAGGGCCTTCGATCACCAGCGTCAGGCCCGGGCTCTGGATGTTGACGAACATGAAGCGCCCGTCGTGCGAGAAGCATGCGCCGCAGAACTCGCTCGTGTTGAAGACGTTGCGTGCCACCGTGAACATCTCGCCGTCGGAATCGACGCCGACGATGTTGTCGCCGCCCGAACCGTCCTCGCACAGGTACAGGCGCCCGTCCGGACCGACGGTGATGTTGTCGGGGGCGTCGAGCACGTCGCGGCTGGCCGATTCCACCACCAGCGTCAGGGTGTCGGCCACCGGGTCGTAGGCGAAGACCTGACCCGCCTGCGCCTCGCCGCCGTTGCTGCACACGAGGTAGACGAGGCCGTTGCCGAACCACAGGCCTTCGCCGCGCGAGAACAGGGCAGCGCCCTTGGCCTGCGCCTCCAGGCGCAGCGTGTCGCCCGCCGGATCCACCTCGTCGATCGTCACCCAGCGCACCGCCTGCGGCTGGTTCAGCAGGCCGAGAAAGCCCTTGGCGGTGTTCACCGGCTGCGACGATCCGGCCAGGCACAGCGCCTGCAGCGTGCCGCCGGCCAGCAGCCTGCCCGGCTGCAGCGGAACGTAGCGGTACAGGCAGCTGTCGCCGCGGTCTTCGGACTGGTAGACGATGCCGGTGCGCGGGTCGGTCGCGGTGGCCTCGTGGTTGAAGCGGCCCATCGCGACGATGGGCAGCGCGGGCGAGGGGCCGCTGGCCAGCGCGGGCACCTCGAACACGTAGCCGTGGCGCTGCTGGTACTGCGGGGCGGATTGCGGCGTGGCGACGTTCTCCTCGCAGGTCAGCCACGTGCCCCAGGGCGTGAGGCCGCCGGCGCAGTTGTTGTTGGTGCCGCCGAGCGAGGCGTGGTCGCTGACCAGGCGGCCCCGGCTGTCGATCACCAGGGTGGTCGTGCCGCCGTTGGCATAGCTGTCCCACTTCATGGCGTCCGGCACCTGCACGCCGAGTGCATTGCCGAACTTGCTCTCGCGGTTGCTGAGTTCGTGGTTGCGCACCAGGATCGTCGTGCCCTGCGGGCCGCGGAACGCAGCCATGCCGTCGTGGTCGCCCGGAACCAGCGTGCCGTCGGTCATCGGCTGCCCGGTGCACGACACCACGTGGTAGCGAAATCCGGGGGGCAGTTCGACCAACGCAATGCCGCGCAGGTCGAAGGCGCCGGGCACGACGAGATCGTGCGTGTTCAGCGGCAGCATCGGCGCGAGCGGTCCGAAGCCGGGCCCGAAGGCGGGCATGCCGAAGGCGGCGCGGGAGTGCAGGGCGGCAAGCGGTGCCAGCACGGCACCGGCGCCCACGAGCTTCACGAAGTCACGGCGGGAACGGGTCACGGTTCATTCTCCTCTGGATGGATCGGGGGGGGTGGATCGCGCGCAGCCTAGGCGCGCGATGTGACGCTGGCGTGAAGGGCGGTGCGACACGGGGTCCGGGCCGGACCAGCCCGACGGTCACTGCGAAGATCGGTCTTCGTCGCGACACGCGTCGACCAAGGTCAGGCCCTGCTGCGTCGCGACGCGCCGATGCGGGAAAACCAGGGCGGTGTCGATATGCGGCTACTACCCGCGCGCGGCGTCGGGCGCCAAGAATGCCGCCATCCAATCCGCATCTTCGAAAGGCAGACGATGAGCAAGATCCTGATGCTGTGTGGCGACTTCGTCGAGGACTACGAGGTCATGGTGCCGTTCCAGGCGCTGCAGGCGGTGGGGCACACGGTGCACGCCGTGGCGCCGGACAAGAAGAGCGGCGACTTCGTGATGACGGCGATCCACGACTTCGAAGGCCAGCAGACCTACAGCGAGAAGCCCGGCCACCGCTTCACGCTCAACACCAGCTTCGCCGACGTCGACCCCGCGCGCTACGACGCGCTGGTGGTTCCGGGTGGCCGCGCGCCGGAGTACCTGCGCATGAATGCGCGCGTGGTCGAGATCACGCGCCACTTTCTTTCCGCCGGCAAGCCGCTGGCCGCCATCTGCCACGGCGCGCAGCTGCTGGCCGCCACGGGCCTGATCAAGGGCCGCAAGATCAGCGCCTATCCGGCCTGCCAGGTCGAGGTCGAGCTGGCCGGCGCCGAGTACATGGGCATCGCCATCGACCAGGCGGTGACGGACGGTGCGCTCGTGACCGCACCGGCCTGGCCCGCGCACCCGGCGTGGATCGCGCAGTTCCTCGCCGTGCTGGGCACCCGCATCAGCCTGTAGCATCGCAGCACCCTGGAGGCCGCCATGTGCAAGATCTTCATCAGCGCCGATCCGTCGAGCTACGAAAGCCGCACGCGCTCGGTGCGGCTGCATGGCGTGGTCACCAGCATCCGGCTGGAGAACCTGCACTGGTCGGTGCTCGAAGAGATCGCCGGCCGCGACGGCATGACGGTGGCGCA
>DASWVR010000075.1:0-1787 GCA_036401155.1 Piscinibacter sp.
ATTCGCGCGTGCTGGAGAACCACGGCCAGCGCATGCTCGACCGCAACTTCAAGCCCGGCTTCAAGGCGTGGATGCACCAGAAGGACCTGCGCATCGTGATGGAAGAAGCGCACCGCCTCGGCCTCGCGCTGCCGACCTCGGCCGCGACCGCGCAGATGCTCAACGCGATGGTCGGCAGCGGGCTGGGCGAGAACGACTCGATCGCGATGCTGAAGCTCCTCGAGCGCATGAGCGGCGGGGAGGGGCAGGATTGATGGAAGCATGAGCGGCGGGGAGGGGCAGGATTGATGGAAGTCGGTTTTGTAGGCCTGGGCGCGATGGGGCGCCCGATGGCGCAGCACTTGCAGCGCGCCGGCCACCGGCTGCACTTGTGGGCGCGCCGCCCCGAAAGCGTCGCACCCTTCGCCGGCACTGGCGCGGTCGTGCACGCAACACCGGCCGAACTCGCCGCGGCGACGGACGTCGCGTTCACGATCATCACCACCAGCGAGGACGTCGAGCGTGTCGCGCTGGGCGAGGGCGGCTTCGTCGAAGGCGCGCGGCCCGGTTGGGTGCATGTGGACATGAGCACCATCGCGCCGGGCACGACGCGCCGTGTTGCCGCCGCGCTGGCAAAACGCGGGGCGGCGATGCTCGATGCACCGGTGTCGGGCGGATCGGTCGCGGCCGAGGCGGGAACAGTCGCGATGATGGTGGGCGGCGACGCGGCGGTGCTGGAGCGCGTGCGTCCGCTGCTCGCGTGCTTCGCCCACGCGGTCGTGCATGTCGGCGACAACGGTGCGGGGGAGGTCGCCAAGGCGTGCAACCAGATGGTGATGGTCGCGGCGATCCAGGCCTGCGCCGAGGCGATGCTGCTCGCGCAGGCGCACGGCGTCGATGCGTCGAGGGTCCGCGCGGCCTTGATGGGGGGCTCGGCCTCGTCGCGCATGCTCGACGTGATGGGGGACCGGATGATCCGGCGGGATTTCGCCGCCGGCATCGAGGCGCGCCTGCATCACAAGGACTTCGGCATCCTGATGGACGAGGCGGCGCGCCTGGGCACGCCGCTGCCGATCGCCGCGCAGGTGTGGCAACAGCTCAACGCGCTGATGTCGCAGGGCGGCGCGCACGACGACACGTCGAGCCTGTTCCGCGTGCTGGAGCGTGCGTCGGGACGGGGCGATGAGTGACGACTCGGGTCTGGGCCTCGTCGGCGCTTATGTCGCCGACGTGCTCGGCGACAAGGCTGCGCGCAAGTGGCGCTGGCTCCGTTGGCTGCGGTATGCGAGCGGGGTGCTGCTGTTTCTGGTGATCGCTTTGCTAATGCTGCTGAGCTTCGCCAACCCCTAGGGTGTTCGTAGGGCGGATGAGTCGAGGACGTTATCCGCCGCCCCGCGGAATTTCAAGCTCCCAACGAAATACCGTTCGGGCTGAGCTTGTCGAAGCTCTGCCAATGCCCTTCGACAAGCTCAGGGCGAACGGAGGGGCCCGATGCCGTCTTATTTCGCCCGCGGTTTGCCGTACCAGCGGAAGCGCTCGACGACCTCGGCCATTTCGGCCTCCGACAGCAGCACCGGTTCGCCAAGCTGGCGGGTACGCCAATATTGCGCGCACAGCGTCTCGAACTCGATCGCGAGATCGAGGGCGTTGTCGAGATCGCGGCCGTACACGAGCATGCCGTGATTCGCCATCAGGCAGGCCGAGCGGCCGTCGATCGCGGCGAGGATGTTGTCCGACAGTTCCTGCGTGCCGAAGGTCGCGTAGCGCGCGCAGCGCACGGTGTTGCCGCCGAAGCGCGCGATCATGTA